>QNEL01000094.1 GCA_003645185.1 Candidatus Parabeggiatoa sp. nov. 3 | reverse complement strand
TGTAGTTATAGGGATAAGAAATTCGATAGTACGAGACATAAATCCGCATCGAATAAATAATCCTTGTCGTTATAGGGATAAGAAAGGAGATACCACCAGACTTTAATCCATTTCACATTTAGCTATGCTAAATGTGAATTTCACGCAAAAGTTGCACGCAACTTTTCACGCTAAAGTTTCGCTCCGCGAAACTTTAGCGTGAAAGCGTGAATCGAAGATCAGCGAAGCTAAATACAGTTTTTGCGCGCAAAAACTTTGGCGTGAAATATTATAACTAAGTACTGAACCATAAATTTTCAGGTATTTGAAGCTGCCTGTAGAGACGCGATGCTTCGCGTCTCGATGCTTCGCGTCTCGATGCTTCGCGTCTCGATGCTTCGCGTCTCGATGCTTCGCAAATCAAATCTGCATAGCAACAAACCTGAGACGCTTCGCGGCGCAAATCTACAAAAAAACATGAGACGCGAGTTAGAGCAAATCTACAACAATCATGAGACGCGAAGCAAATCTACAACAAATTTCAAAACGCGAATCAGAGCAAATCTACAATAAGCCTGAGACGCGAAGCATCGCGTCTCTACAAAAAACCAGAGACGCTTAGCGGCGCCGACAAAAAACCAGAGACGCGAAGCATCGCGTCTCTACAATGAGTTAGATAAAACTGATTTTCAAGCAAAAGTTTTTGCGCGCAAAAACTTTTGCTTGAAAAGGTGGTTCTGGGCTTTCGCCCTGGATTGCCCTTTGCTGTAAAATACCTGTTTATTTGTGCTTCAGTACTTATGATGATCACGTTTTTTGTAAACTGTTTTTTAGGCCCCTTAATAATCAATTCCTTAATAATCAATGATTTGCTTATGTAGACACTCAATTTGTGACTGCCGTAAAGCCTACCGAACATCAAAAACTTGATCATTGAGTATAAATAATCCTTGTAGTTATAGATAGGGCGCATTCCCAAAAAACATTATCAATCTCAATCGCGCCTTCGCGAAAATCAATTTTTAACGAAAATCGCGCCTTCGCGAAAATCAATTTTGCACAAAAATCGGGCCTTCGCGAAAATCAATTTTGCACAAAAATCGGGCCTTCGCGAAAATCAATTTGGTTTGAAAATCGGGCCTTCAAGATTTGATTTCCGTTCAAGATTTATCTTGATAAACAATGCCTAGTACATTGGAGCGGCACTGTGGTTAAGATCGTACCACTCAACCGAGATTGATTATGCACCCTTTTTTTAGAAATGCGCCCTTATTAGATATCATTGAAAAAAAGTTGACTCAGTTATTTCTATGCACGTTCCTTATTACTTATCACTTATCACTTATCAAGGCAGGTATCCCACTTTTCACTTTTTTGGGCCCCCGTTTTTGCGTGGAACCGAATTCGGCTACGCTAAATTACTTTTCACTTGCAACGATTCACTTACTTTGAACGATTGAACATTTGTGACTGAGAACCGGCCTCAACGTTAGCAGGCAAGTACACTGTGAAGGTACTGCCTTCACCAAATACACTGTCAACTTGAATAATACCGTGCATCATTTGAACATATTGGTGGGTGATGGCAAGCCCTAAACCGGTGCCACCATATTTGCGCGTAGTCGATGCATCGGCTTGCATAAAAATTTGGAATAATTTTTGTTGTTGCTCAGGCGTAATACCGATGCCATTATCACTTACCCGCATGATGATCCAATCGTCGATGTTCTCAGAATCGGTTAAATTCTGAATCTGTGAACAGGGCAAGGGTTCGGCGCGTTTTTGATGATTTGATTCGGCTTGATTATGATGTGAACTGATGAACTCTTGAAAACCTATTTCACGCCAAACTTCCAGCGTAATTTGCCCCTCAGTTGTGAATTTGGTGGCGTTGCTAAGCAAGTTAATCAAAATTTGACGTACTTTAATGAGATCGGCATGGATTTTTCCAAGGTTGTCATGGCAGTGAATTTCTAAAGTATTTTGTTTTTGTTGTACGGTGGATAGAATGCTACCAATGGCTTCATCAATAATACTCTTCAATACAAACTCTTCAGTGTACAATTCCATTTTACCCGATTCTATACGGGAAATTTCTAATATATCACTGATAAGATTGAGTAAATGTTTACCGGCTGATTGGATATTTTTCAAATCAGGCACAAAATCTTCTTGTCCTAAATCTTCTGCCTCTTCTTGCAACATTTCGCTGTAGCCGATAATGGCGTTAAGCGGTGTGCGTAATTCGTGACTCATGTTAGCCAAAAATTGGCTTTTGGCAAGATTGGTATCTTCAGCCATTTGTTTGGCACGATTTAAGGCTGTTTCGGCACGTTTTTGATCGGTGATATCGGTGATAAATCCTTCAAGTGCTTGTAATCCGCCGTTTTCAGAAAAGACACCTTGCCCTTGTTCCCATACCCATTTTTCGGAGCCATGAGCCGTTAATAAGCGATAATCGAATTTATAGGGTTCATGGGCTTCAATGGCTTTTTGGATAGTTTTAGACACCCATTTTTTATCGTGAGGATGAATGAGGTTTGCAAAAGCGATTTCTCTGTTGTTAATAAGTTGTGTGGGATGATAATGTGTCAATTCTAGACAGCCTTCGCTGACAAATTCCATCGTCCAATAGGCATCAAAACAACGACGATAAGCCATCCCAGGTAAATTGCTCATCAAAGTTTCTAGGGATCGGCGACTTTCATAGATGGCTTTTTGAGCGGCTTTTTGTTGAGTAATGTCAGTGCATGCCCCAATAAATCCTAAAAAAGTGTTGTTGACATCAAAACGTGCTGTGGTGATTTCAGAAATCCAGTGGTACGTGCCTTCGGCATGTCGTAAACGGTATACCCTTTTAAAATGCTGGGTGTTTTTTAAGGCCTCGTTATAGACTTGGTGGTAATATTCCAAATCGTCTGGATGTACAATCTGATCCCAATTTTTGGCCAATTCTTCTTCAAGGCTATGCCCTGTGAAATTGAGCCAAGTTTCATTAAATAAAACATTGTGCCCTTTCACGTCTGATACCCACAACATAACGGGCGCTTGGTTGACAAAATGACGAAATTCCTCTTCACGGACTTTGAGTTGTTCTTCTATTTCTTTACGCTGTGTGATATCAATGCCGGCTCCAATAAAACCGGCAAATTTTCCGGTTGAAGATAATCGTGCTGAGAGTGTTTCAGAAATCCAGCAATATTGGCCATCACGGCGTTTAGCCCGATAAACCATATTAAAAGGGGTTGTATTTTGATTAAGGAAGGCTTGGGTATAAATTTCTAAACAATTTTTTAAATCATCAGGATGAATGAGTTTAGTCCAAGTTTGATTGACTTTTTGATCTTGAAGCGGGCCGGCGAAATCTAACCAGGTTTGATTTAACATTAAACATTGCCCTTGTGTATCGGTCATCCAGAGCATGACAGGGGCATGATTGACAAAGGTGCGAAATTCTTCTTTTTTGAGTTGTAATTGCTTGGCTATCCTTTGTAAGCTGATCGCACGATTGATCAAAACAATGAGTAAGACGACGAGTAGCAGTGTAAAAATCAAGCCGCAAACTAAAATGGCGAAAGGCAAGCCTGTTGTGCCAATCAGTGTATAACTGTAGTTAGCACGACACTGAATTGACCAAGTACGGCCGGCAATATTCCAATTTTTATGAATGTGTAAGACATTGGCATGAGTCTGTTCAAATTCAGACAAAAAGGATTGTGTGTGTTGAGAGGAGTCAATATATAACAAACGCTCAGATTTGGGGGCAAATTCATCGAAAATGAGAATATCTATGTTTTTATGACTAATATTTTGCAAGGCTTGTTTTACCAAGTTGCTAATAACAAAGGTTGTGACAATAAAACCGCGCAACTGTTGCTGTGCCGCGTTTTGTGCGGTATAGATCGGATAAACCACTTTGATGCTGATATGCTCTGATGCGCCTGTTGCCAATCGGATAGGGCCTGAGGCTATTTTTTCACCCCTCTGGTGTGCCTTTTGTAGAAGGGGAGATAATAATGGATCGGTATTCATATCCATGCCAATCATATAGGCATTTTGTTGTTTTGATGCGACATAATAAATCGGAAAATATTCGCGCCTTTTGTCAGCATGTATTTGTTTTCCTTGAGTATTGTATTCTGTTATGCGCTTTTTTGGATAAGTTAGCTGCAAGTTTTTTTCCCATTGAACACGTTGATGATGGGGAATATGGGGTAACCAGTACAAGGCTTTGATCTCGGGATGACGTTCTAATAGTGGTTTGCTAAAGTGATTAAATTGGGCAGAATCAACATTTGTTGAGGCTGAATAAAAATGGGCTAATGTATCAAGCATTTCTAAATTTTGCGACCACTTATTTTGTATGGCTTTTATGCTATCATTAGCGGCATCAACAAATTCAAATTGGAGACGCTGATTTTTTGCCTGTTCAACGGCAAAGTAAGCCAATGTTGATAGCAGGATGCCAAGGCATAAGACAACCACCACTGAGCCATAGTCATGTAATAGGGTGGTTTGTTCGATTTGTGATTGTTTCATAAGCGTTTTTATTCCATTCGAGGTTCAAGTTTTTGCGCGCAAAAACTTGAACATCGAATACAAAAGATCAATGGCAAGTCAAAAAGGTGTGAATAGTGAATCAAAGAATCAAAGTATTCTGAAAGTACAACCTTACCACCTATCAGTTTTCAAATTCTAGGTAAAACACACATATTTAAAGCGTATTTATATCACAATATATAATTAAAAATCAAAGACTTATTCTCTGTGGCACTCTGTGGCACTCTGTGTTCTCTATTCCTGGTTCAAGTTTTTGCGCGCAAAAACTTGAAGCCTTGCATGTTGAAAAAAATTTTTTTGGCAAACTGATAGGTGTTAAGAAAGTACAACGGTTTGATTTTTTTACTAAAAATCACAATACCTTCGCCAAATGATGTCAATTTTATGCGGTTATTATTATTGCCAATAAGTAGATTTGCTCTTCCTCGCGGATAAGGCATTTCGTTTCTGTTCGTTTCGACGCGATGCCAGAGACGCTTTGCGGCGCAAATCTACAGCGAATTTTTAATTCATAACTGATTGATTTTAAGATTACCTATAATAAAGGATTTTTTGAGGAAAAATTTTTTTGAGGATTAAATTTAAAATCCTTTTTTATAAGCGATTCTTGTCGTTATCAATCCTTGCAATTATATTTTGTTGCTATATTATTGATAATAATAAGCTATCTTTAAAATCCTTTTTTATAAGCAATTCTTGTAGAATTTTAATTAATGAGTTGCTGGGAATTGTGATTTGTGAATTGTGATTTCCACGCAAAAATTTTTGCGCGCAAAAACTTGCCGCAAAGAATTGAGTATTTTGAATCATTAAGCCATTGATATAATCCTTATGAACAATGCGCGTTTATTTTTTGAGTGTATTTCATTACCTAACTCATTCAATCTAAATAGCCGCTTTTGTTTGCAGGGCTTTTTACATAAGATTAAGTACAACGCAAATGACTCGTTTTGAAAGAAAATTTTTTGTTCCTAATTTGTCAATACCTACCGTAGAATCGCTTGTAAAATGCCACCCCGCCTTTTTTTCTGAAATTTATCCGCCACGAGGGGTATGGTTTGGATATGGGGAGGTAATAGTCATGGTCAACTTGGCGAGGGAACAGAAAATCACCGTGAGCTACCTATATTAATGCCGTTCCCTTGTCGCACTTGTTTACCCTATAAGCCTTGTCTCTGTTTTGAACTGAAAAAAGCGTGTTATGAGGTGGATGAGCCTCTGTTGGTGTCATTAAATATTCAAGTTGAGCAACAGGCCGCGCTAGAAGCGGTTGATTTTTATGTGGTGCTTGAGAGTTCTCAACGGGCAAGTGATAGCGCGTCTCCTTTTCTCTATCTGACAGAAGAAACGCCGGCTAATGCTTTTGTGGCGGAAATGACACCTTACAAGAGAGATGTCGCGCTACAATCAGAAAAAATTATCCTTTTGGATTACGCAGTGACAAACAATATTCAGGGCGATTATACCTTGGGCATTGGATACCATCTTTATGAAAGGCTTAATTTTTGTAGGGTGGGTAGCGTCTTTTTGTGCCGGCCCCATTTGATCTAATTGGACTTGGTGTAAAATATCTCTGCTCGTATCTGTTTTTATTTGAAACTTGAACATCTTATGGATAGCTCTTTTTTGAACAACTGTCACTGTTCATGCTGATGTTAACTATATTCTAGCTCAAAAAATTAATGGTGGGCAGCAAAAACACGCTACCCACCCTACGCTATATTAACAAAATATATAATAAAATCAATCACTTATATCATCTCTTTATTACTTACATAACAGATAGAACGCTGATTCTCATGATAAGACTGACGCCACGCAAAAGTTTTTATCGCGAAATACTTTTTCACGCTAAAGTTTCGCGAAGCGAAACTTTAGCGTGAAAGCGTGAAACACTGATTAACATATCAGTGAAAATCAGGACAATCAGTTAAATCAGCGTTCTATCTGTGATTAACAAATCAGTGAAAATCAGGACAATCAGTTAAATCAGCGTTCTATCTATTTTTCAAAAAATGTAATAATACACTTTTGTTATCCTGACTCCTAACTCCTTTTTTAAAATGCCAAATAGTTATCAATCTTGGGGGCGCTTTCCCACCGTGTCGCAACGTGATTACCCGATACGGTGGAGAAACAACCCCTTACCTTTACCGAAATCGCCCGAAACCATTTTACCATTTGGTTTAGGGCGTAGTTATGGTGATGTTTGTTTAAATGACGGTGGCGTGATACTCACTACGCGCAGTCTTAACCGCTTTATTCATTTCGATAGCGACAGCGGTGTATTACGTTGTGAAGCTGGCGTGAGTTTAGCGGAAATCCTAGAATTGTGTGTGCCACACGGTTGGTTTTTACCCACGACACCGGGCACAAAATTTGTTACCGTAGGCGGTGCCATTGCTAACGATGTGCATGGTAAAAACCATCACTGTGCTGGCACATTTGGGCGACATCTGTTGCAATTTGAATTGTTGCGCTCTGACGGTGAACGTTTGTTATGTTCCCCGACAAGCAATGAACAATATTATTCAGCCACGATTGGTGGTTTGGGATTAACCGGGTTAATCACTTGGGCGGAAATCCAACTCAAGCGCATTTATCACCGTGCGATGCAAACAGAATCAATCAAATTTTCTGATTTAGAAGCGTTTTTTGAACTCTCACAGCAATCCGATCAATACTATGACTATACAGTGGCTTGGATTGATTGTAATTCGCTGGGAAGCGCGTTAGGGCGGGGTATTTTCTTTCGTGGTAATCATGTCACTGAAGAGGAGGTGCCCGCGCAGTGGCGTTTGCCATTGGCAAACCGGTTGCCACCCATTTTACGCACTATGCCAGTTGATTTGCCTGGTTTTGCACTCAATCGGTTTTCAGTCTCCGCATTTAATTGGCTTTATTATAAAAAACAGCGACAAAAAACCGTTACAAAATTGGTTGATTATGATCCGTTTTTTTATCCGCTTGACGGCATTTTCCATTGGAATCGGCTCTATGGAAAACGGGGCTTTTTGCAGTATCAGTTAGTCGTACCTTTTGAAGATCACCGCCTTATAAAAGACATTTTACAAACGATTGCAAATTCCAAACTGAGTTCTTTTTTAGCGGTGCTTAAAACCTTTGGCGAGTTAGAATCACCCGGTTTGTTATCCTTTCCACGTAAAGGCGTGACTTTAGCACTTGATTTTCAGATTAAAGGCGCGACAACTTATGAATTACTGGAATGTTTAGACGACATGGTGCGTGATGCGAAGGGTGCAGTCTATCCTTGTAAAGATGCCCGTTTATCGGCTCGCAATTTTCAAGCATACTATCCTCAATGGACAGCCTTTTCTGAATACATTGATCCCCAATTTTCTTCCCGTTTTTGGCGACGTGTAACCGGATGATAATTGATCATTGATTAGTGGTAACTGATAACTGGTAACTGATTTCCACGCAAAAGTTTTTGCGCGCAAAAACTTTTGCGTGGAACTGATAACTGATATGATGCGTAAAATGTTAATTATAGGTGCGACTTCGGAAATTGCCCAAGCCACCGCGAAATTGTTTGCCGAACAACATGATGCGCTTTTTTTAGTCGGACGCAATGCTGACAAATTGGAGGCCATTGCAGCCGACTTAAAGGTGCGGGGAGCGCATCAGGTTGATTACATGGCGCTTGATTTGAACGAATTTGATCAGCACCTTTCTATGATTGAACAAGCAGATCAGCGTTTGGAAGGAATAGATACGGTATTGGTTGCCCACGGCACACTGGATGATCAAAAAGCTTGTGAGCAAGATTATGCGAAAACCGAACAAGCGTTACGCACCAATTTTTTGAGTGTCGTTTCGCTATTGACACCTATTGCTAACCGCTTGGAAAAACAGCATTATGGTTGTATTGCGGTGATTTCTTCAGTCGCAGGTGATAGGGGACGGCAAAGTAACTATATTTATGGTACCGCCAAAGGCGCATTGACTCTATTTTTACAAGGCTTGAGAAATCGTTTACATTCTGCCAATGTGTGTGTATTGACTATTAAACCCGGTTTTGTCGATACGCCAATGACAGCGAGTTTTAAAAAAGGGGCCTTATGGGCAAAACCAGAAACCATTGCATACGGCATTTATCGGGCTATAAAAAAACGTAAAAATAGTGTCTACTTACCTTGGTTTTGGTGGCAGATTATGATGATTATTCGGCTTATGCCGGAAGCGATTTTTAAGCGAATGAAGCTTTAAACAAGAGTAATTTAACTGCTATTAAAAAATGGCCGACAAAGTTACCCATAATTGGACATTATGGGTAAGAACTAATGACCAAAAAATTAGGATATTATTGATGAAAGTGACTCGGATTCTAAAAAGCAAAAACATTAATCGTAAATATAAACAATTGAAAAAAACAAGCCAAACAGTTAGAACCATATTATGTCCAATCTCAAAAATTGTGCGAAGTTGGGCCTTACCATTACGAATTTGATTAGGCAGCATCTAGTTTAAAACGACAAATAATTTCATTTATTCAATACGTTACATTTAAAAAACACTTGTAAATATTCCGGATTTTTATAAGTAAACTTATGAGTTTTTAGTTAGGTGCTGAATTTTGAGTTGTTTTTAATGTCAAAAACAGAATCTGGGTGAGTGTTTTGTGTCATTCAAATTTCTTGATTTAACAACAAATATTTAGAGGTAAAACACATCGCATCAATACTTTTTTCCAGAAACACATCGCATCAATATAAGTTTTTTTCCAGAAAAAAGTAAATACCTTAAACTCAGTTTTTCCAGAAAAAAAGTATATAGCTTAAACGTTCGCTATTACGAACTGGCTCATATAGAGAATCCGATTATTTTTTAACTTGGTGAGTATTTTTCGTCGTTCTAAAATAGATGCACCCATTTGATTACTGGGAAGCAGATGACTTTAAACTGTTGAACGTGTTACCTGAAAAAATCGTCAACAAGCTTTGGCAATTTAGCCCAAATCAAACCAAGTTTGGAAAGGTTTATCGTGCAGAACTAGAGAAAGCCTCTAATATTCAAGTGCTTTTGCATGCTAATGTCTTGGAAATCATGAGCAATCAGTCTGGAAAAGCAGTAGAGGGTGTCAAAATAACCAGCTTAGACACGAATAAAACCGGCACAGTACGTGCTAAAGTCGTCGTGCTAGCTTGTGGTGGTATAGAAAACACACGTATCTTGTTGACTTCTAATAGCGTACAGTCAGCTGGACTGGGTAATCAAAATGATAATGTTGGGCGTTTTTTTATGGAACACCCGCATGTTCACACAGGTTCGCTGATTAGCTTAAAAAATTCACAACCATTGGCTTATTACAGTGGCCCGACAGTTAGACGGGGTACCCATTTACAGCCAGCATTGAGTGTTAGTGAAACTGCACAGCAGAAAAATCAAATCCTTAACGTTGCCATGCTAATGGGTTCTAGTAATACCCATAAAACGGAAGGTTATAGTGCCTTTAAAAAAATTTCTAAGGCATTAAAATCGGGTAAGCTTCCAAATGATTTCCGCGATCACATTATCAATGTGGTCACAGATTTAGATGAGGTCGCTTCTGGTCTTTACTACCGTATTAGAGGCACCCGCAAACCTTTCCCTCGCAATACCCCGATAAATTTTCGTTCAATGTCTGAACAGATGCCAAATCCTGACAGCCGCGTCATACTCGACACCGAAAAAGACGCGCTCGGTTTACCCAGGATCAAGCTGGATTGGCGGTTGACTGAACTTGACAAGCGTAGCATACGTGTCGCTAATCAATTGGTTGGCGAGGAATTCTGGCGCGTGGGGTTGGGTAGATTACAAATTTCTGAGTGGTTACGGCAAGATGATAATCAGTTTGAAACCTTGGTTGGCGGATTTCATCATATGGGTACAACTCGTATGAGTGAAGCTCCTAAACAGGGTGTGGTGGAGAAAAATTGTCGCGTACATGGTTTAGCTAATCTGTATATCGCCGGCAGTTCCATTTTTGCGACTGGTGGTCATAGCAACCCCACACTCACCCTTGTGGCACTGGCACTGCGTTTGGCAGAACATTTGGAAAAACAGGTACTTTCAGTTAATTAAGCCCACTGCTTTTTCCTATATTTATCAATTAATAGGACTGACTGAAAAATTGACTCTTTGATAAATTGACTCTTTGATAAAATATTTAAAATAAATCATAAATAGTAACTAGACTGAACACGAAAATAAACTTTTTTGAGTAGAAAGTATTACAATAATAATTCTCTAATAAACGAGTACCACGCGCCGCTAATATATCGGATAATAATTGTAGATTGGTGCTGATATGAATAATCGGATGAATTTGTGGTGTGGGGTACCAGTGCAGGATCGCTACAATAGAAAGACCAACCTGCCAACCTGCCAACAGTTGTCTAAAAGCTCAAGTCAGGTCAGGTGACTAACCTGCTGCAAGTTTTTGCAAAAACTTGCAGCTTCAAATGGATTTTTACTTCCAAAAAAGCGCAAATTATAACGGTTAACAGTATATCAACAATATTAAATAGAACAATATTACAATAACGTATTACAATACAGTTATATCCAGGATATTAAATTCAGAGAATTCATTGTAGCAATCCTGCATTATGTGCATTAACGCTCTTTTTACAAGGCTTGATAAATCGTTTACAATCCGCATTTGTGTGTGTCTTGACGATTAAACCCGGTTTTGTTGATACAAAAATGACGGCGAGTTTTAAAAGCCTTATGGGCAAAACCAGAAACCATTGCATACGGCATTTATCGTGCTATTATGCTATTAAAAAACGTAAAAATAGTGTGTACTTACCCTGTTCTTTGGTGGCCGATTATGATGATTATTCGGCTTATCCCTGAAGCGATTTTTGAGCGCATAAAGCTTTAAAGTCATAAGTACGAGTACAACGAATGACGAGGATAAACGAATTTTGATTCCGGATGGATGAGGGACTATGTGTCTCAAAAAGGGAGACGCGCTTAATAAAGTCAAATCACCCGTTTTCCCCCGATATTCATTCGTTTTTGATTCTAACGGATGAAAGTTGATATCTAATACGCAGAAAACCCATTCGGGCTTGGCGGCTTGATAAGCTATCAACAAGTTATAATCAGAAATTTCGTTGTACTTGTACTCTCTATAGGATTTGAGTCATGAGCATATCTGCAATGTCACAAGACTCGACTAAACGAGTCGGCATTATTACTGCTAACCATACTGGTTACGTGAATGCGATGTTTTCCTGTATGGAAACGGGTGTTATCGCTGTACCGTTGAGAAATGCAGAAGATCACTATCGCATTCAAGCGGCGAAAGTTGAGGAAATAATCACACCCAAAACGGGTGAACAATGGATGGCAAGCACCTTTAAACCACAATCCCGTGATGAACTGGCTTTGATTGCTTTTACTTCGGGTACAGAAGGTAATCCAAAAGGTGTGATGTTGACTCATAACAATTTGACGGATGTCGTCACACGCCTGAATACTGTGATGCAAGTGGATGAAAGTATCAGCGAGTATATCGGTGTACCCGTTTATCACTCATTTGGTTTAGGGCGTTGTCGGGCGGTTGCTTCAGCAGGTGGGCGTTTTTTTATTCCCAACAATTTTAACCCTTCTGAAATCGGTGAAATGCTCAAAAAGGGAACGATTAATGCGATTTCTGCTGTACCCAGTCTGTGGCGCATTTTGTTGGCCAATCAAGATTGCTTTGGTGATTATGGTAAGCGTGTGCAGTGGATAGAAATCGGTAGCCAATACATGAGTCAGCAAGAAAAGGAAGCGCTCAAGGCTTTGTTTCCTAATGCTCTGATCGTACAACATTATGGTTTAACTGAAGCTTCGAGAACGACTTTCTTGGAAATTCATCAAGAGGAAGGAGAAAGGCTAGAATCCGTTGGACGAGTGTCAGGCGATGTAGACATTAAACTCACTGCTGAACAACATATTGCTATTCGGGGTTCCCATTTAGCGGCAGGATATCTTATTGATGGCAAGGAAAAGCCGATTAAAGATGAAGCGGGTTGGTTTGTCACTCAAGATTTAGGAAAAATCGACGATGGCTATTTGTATTACCAAGGTAGGGCTGATGATGTTATTAATTGTGGCGGGATTAAAATCTCACCTGAAGCTTTAGAAACTCAGGTTTATGCTGAACTGCACTGTAGTAGTGGCTTGGCAATTTGCCGGAAACCCGATCCCATGCGTGGCGAAGGTTTTTTAGTCGCCATGACTAAAGAGGCCAATATTGATAAGCAACAGTTGCAGGAAACAATGTTGCAGGCGACACAAGCATTGGGTGTCAATGCAGCTAATGCGATCAGTATTGTGGAGGTGGATAGCTTACCCCAAACGGCAGCGGGCAAAATTCAACGGCGCAAATTAACTGAGTGGTATACTTCACAAGAATTGGCTTCACCCGCGACTGAGACCGATAGTGAACCTGCTACAGCGACACCTATCCAAAAAATTTTTTATAAAACGCTCAAAATCCGCACTTTTCTGCCTAAAGACACCTTTATCTCTCTGGGTGGGGATTCTTTGTCTTATGTGCAGCTTTCTATGGCATTAGAACGCCATTTAGGCTATTTACCTAAAAACTGGGAACATCTGTCGCTGCGCGAATTAGAAGCCTTAACACATCAAAAGCAATATAGCAGTCTCATAGAAAGTAATATTTTGTTTCGCGCTTTAGCGATCACAGCGGTGGTTGTGAATCATGGGGGGCTCATTCCAAGTGCTTATATTAGTGGAGGGGCAATGCTGTTATTTGTCATTGCCGGTATCAATTTTGCGCGTTTTCAAAGTGATGCTGTATTACAAGGACGCTGGCTGCAACCGGCAGTTTCATTGTTACAGAATATAATTATTCCATACTTAATTGTGGCATTGGCCTTTGAAACCTATAAATTCAACTATGATCCCGCTGTTTTATTGTTGTATAGCAACTTTGTTGGACCAGGCACTTCTCACATGATTTTTCCAGCGTGGTTTATTCAGGTTTTGGTGCAATGTCTCCTCCTCTTCTCATTAGTATTTAGTCTCGCAGGTGTGCGACATTTAGCCAATTTATCGCCGTGGCGATTTGGTTTAGGATTGCTTGCCCTTGCCATGGGTTTCTATTTATTAATGCCCTACATGTGGAATACTGAACACCTTTATAACCGCGTACCACACATGTTGATTTGGTTATTTGTATTAGGGTGGTGTATTCACTTTAGCCAATCTCGGTTTGAAAAAATCAGTATGACTGTCATTCTGTTGGTAATCCTAGTGTTTTTGGTTAAATGGAAGTTATCGCTCAGTTGGTGGATCGGCCTAGGCGCAATGACGATGCTTTGGATACCGTATGTGCAGATTTGGAAAGTTGTTAAAAACGTTATCCAAACAGTGAGTGCGGCGGCGTACTATATTTTCCTGACGCACATGATTTTTATGCATATCATTATCCAGAACCTTAAAATTGACAGTCCGATCCTGAATGTAACGACGGCATTATTAGGGGGTATTGCAACTTGGATGGTATTGCAAACGGTATTGCAGTGGGTATTTGAGAAAATCGCTTCTGGTGGATGGGCTAAGAAGGCAATTAACAATTAATCAATTAACACACAGGCTTTATGCGGATTTTTGCATTAATGACAAAAACGGTTTATATCTGAGCAAGCCTTTAGCGAAGCCTACCTGCGGTTGTAACCTTTGTTCCTTAGCAGTGTGTTTTTTACCGCAAAGCGGCAAAGATTGCTAAATTTATATCAATCGGTGGGCAACACGCTTTGCCCACCCTACAACGTGAGAACGGATGAAAAATCGCACTTTTATTTTCTTGATTGCTTTGCTCATTTTGACCGGAATAGCTATGCGTCTGGCCCCTTTGTTGGATGAACAGCGTATGCTTCAATCTATCTAAGAAGAAGGTTATCTGATGATGACGATTGCGAGGAATATGGCTTTGGGCTTGGGCATGAGTACGGGTACACAGCTAACTAATGGCACACAACCGTTAGTGACTTTCTTATGGGCCGGTGCCTATTGGCTAGAACAAGGCGATAAAATTCAATCTATTGTGTGGATTATTCTTATACAATTGATGATTGCTTTAGGTGCAGCCTTTTTGCTTGGGCGAGGCTGCCTTAAAATGTTGCAACATTGTTTTTATAAGTGTCAAATTGCTGCTTTAGCAGCAGCCACTTGGTTTGCCAGTCTTGTAGCCGCTTGGCATACCATGTATGGCCTAGAAACGGGATTGTATGGATTGGCAGTTATCTGGATAGCGATACTGGTTAGCACCAGTCGGCAAGATTGGTCCTGGAGCTATTCTATCTGGTTAGGTTTTTTGTTAGGTGTGACTTTCTGGATTCGTAATGATGCCGCTTTGCTGATTTTTGCAGTGTGTTTGACTCATTTATTTATTTATGGGTCATCGACAACAGCTGTTTCAACGCTTAACCAGCGTAATCGTGATGGGAAGCACATCAGTCTTGGTGGCATTACCTTGGTTAATGTATAACCAAATCTACTTTGGCTCTATTATGCCCATTAGCGGCCAATCACAAACCTTAAATATAGCTTATGGACAAAATCTACCGGCCATACCCCCCATACTGACAGAATATTTTTTAGTCTTTTTACCCATTCCGCATAGTTTACAAAGCAAGTTACCCATTATCCTTGCTAGCACCGTGTTTCTCGCTGGCATCATCATCATGCTGTGGCGTTTGTGGCGACATTTACAAACAATAGAACGCCGTCTATTCGTTCTGGTTAGCTTGTATTTGTTAGGATTGGTTGGCTTTTATGGTTTCTATTTTGGTGCAGGGCATTTTCTGCCACGTTATTTGTTCCCGCTTTCACCCTTTTTAGCCTTGTTATGGGCAAGCTTAGTGGTGTGGGCATGGCGACGTGTGTCGTGGCAATGGGTGCGTTATGGATTTGCAGGATTGTTTATCACCCTCTTTCTTGGATTATGGGTGCATGATTTCAGAAAAAACAATGATCAGCATTTTCAGGTTGTCAAGTGGGTACAACAACATGTTGCAGAACATGAATGGGTAGGGGCCATACAATCAGGCACATTGGGCTATTTTCATGATCGCACTATCAATTTAGATGGTAAAGTCAATTATGAGGCTTTGGAAGCACGTAAGCGCAAGCAACTGATTGAGTATGTGATTGAGAAACGGGTTGATTATTTAGCCGATTGGGTAGGAATTGCGAGGTGGATGGATAAACATGCTCTGATAAGGCAACATTTTGATGTGATAGTAAAAGATCATCAGCGCAATTTAGCCGTGTTAAAACGTCGCGCTGATTAGAAAGAGGAGCCTAGCCAAAACCTGTCAGGTTTTGAAAACCTGACAGGTTTTTCTTTATTATCCTTCAGTCCCAGCTTCAGCTAGTTCTGTCTCAAATTCCGTCTCAGAGAGTTCCTCGTCATCGACTGCGGGTGGTTCAGGTTGTGGTGGTTCAGGCTGTGGTTCAGGCTGTGGCTTAGGCTTGGGTTTAGGCTTGGGTTTTGGCTTCTTGGGCTTGTTTGGGTTAGTGATTTCAGCAGTCTTAGTATCAGTAGAATAACTACCGCCATCGCCTACCTTATTGTAAATGAAAAGGTAGAAATTTTGAGTTGGCTTGGTGTGGTAGTAAGTCAAAGCACCAAAGTCATCAGCATAGCCACAATGTGATTGGTTTCATCTACCAATTTGAGGGCGATATTTTTCTGCCGATCATTAATGGCTTGGTAGTTGTCACCATCTTCTTTCCGCTTTCTTTTCACACCGGGCAGTTTCAAGGTATCTTCTGGATCCAATGTGACTTTAAACTTGGCATAATCCCAAGTATTCGCAGAGAAGTTTGCCCTCACTTTATCACCATCTTTCAACTCCTTCAGTTCGTTGTTGTTGGCATTAAAGATTTTGAAACTAAATGTCACACTCTCTTCAACCTTGAGAGGTAACACCATGAGCTGATAGGCACCTGGCAACAGGATTTTAATGGGATCAAGCAACAGCCCTTTTCCCGCCTCTATGGTACCGGTTACTTCAGTTGCAGGGCCGGTAAACTGGTACGCAATACCCTCTTTCCGTGGCCGATTCAGGTACAACGACATCACATGACCTTTTTCAAGGTTAAAATCAGCAACAAAAGGGGTACCCGGCGTGGTCGTCACACTGTATTGCTTGCTGTCCGCAAGAATCGGCGTGAACGCAGGTGTAATAACCGTCTCACCTTTCACACGGGTACTCACGTCAGCATTGACGGTATAGGGTGGATGCCGCGTTTCAATGTCTTTACCTTTGGCATCCTGACCTAGGCGCATAGCCGGGACATTTAAGACGATATGTTCTTGGTTAAAGATACCAACATCGGGGTAAACAACGAGACTGTCCATGTCAAATTCAAAGTTTAGGGTCTCAGGATTAAAAACGAACCTAACCTTCACGGCATCCTTGTTTACCTTCAAGTCATTCACTTCAACTCGAATGCCATCAAATTCGATAACATTGCCATCCAGCAGCTTGGGCGTCGCGGTGTAAAAGTCAATCACCTGAGCATAAGCTGATGCCGTCATGGCGGATAATAATATCCCTGTAACAAGTGGTTTATTCATAATGTTTACGCTCTTTACTATCAATCAATATAAAGCGTCCTCCGATTTGTAGTTAGTTGCAGATGTTATTAAGTATAGCAGAAAAATTAGCCTCTATTTCCATTCAAAGGATAGGCTTGGGTTGCAAATTGCAAATAGCTAATTGCAAGATGAAAATCACGATTTGCAAATGGCTTTTATCAAGAATCAAATTCGAGTTGAAAAATCAAATCGTCATCACGGGTTCACAGATTATCAACTCACATCAAATCAATCGTTTACCTTATTCTATCAGTCAGTTATTTAGTGCAAAACTTGACTCAAAAAAAATAGGGATAACAAATATAGGATGTATTGAGAACAAATATAGGGCAAAAACTGTTCCGCTTATTCTTGCCTTGGGCATAGTGATACGAATTAAGATTCGTTTCTCATTTACATGCCTTGACTACGCATGATGATTTTAATTTTATTGGCTTCACGGTACAAGACACTGCTTAATTGCGCCCTGGCGCGTTCAATTTGAACTTGTGCTGTCAATAAGAAATAGGCACTGACGACTGAGAGATTCTTGGCCTCTATTTTTAATCCCGCTAAAGCATTATGGACAATAAAATTTTCGGTAGATTCAAAAGGTTTTTTTTCTCTATCCGCTATCAATATGCTGGCATCCGTTTCGCTCAACCCTTGGGCCAAGGCCATCAACACGGGTAATGGTGCGGTATTCACGTTAATCGGAGTACGAGTGGGCAAGGTGCTGATATAAGGCAATAGTTTTTGATAACTGTCGTTGTCAAAACCCGCCAATAACCGTATTTCACTGGGACTACTGAATAACGTATTTGAAGTACGATAAGCCGGTGTTTTGGTTAAATAAGTATTATCTTCCGCGCCATCAGGCATTTGTGCCTCTAAATCATTGTCTATCCAATCCACCACGACTTGCGCGAGTTGGGGAGGCAATTCTAAAATACGCAGTAAACGCTCAAAAAACCTCATATCTTCTACGCTTGCTTGACCCTTTTCGACTAAATTATTTAAATTAAAACGGCCTTGTAAATCCTCAATTTGACCCTCAACCGTACCACCTGGGATAGGGAGCGGTGGCAATGGCATCGCCCACACATCTTTAAAACTATCAATACGATTGTGTTTAGCATCACGCAATAAAATACGCTTGACCCAACTCTCAGCGCCTAAGGCATACAAATAAGCTTGCTCACCGTTGAGAACATTAGCAGTACGGCGAATATCTAATTGCTGTCGCGTTGTCATCGAAACCGCCGTGATAGTGGCTAATGTAACAACTAATAAGGCAGTAATTAAAGCAACACCGTGTTGAGCGCCTAAGTTTTGATTTTGAAGCATCAATAAATTATCAGCGCGGTGTTTGTGTGTGGATTATAAACCAAAGATTAGCGAATGCGAATGTTAATTGTTAATTGCTAATTATATTTATTGCCCTCATCGTTATTTATAAGTCAAATGAGAGGAATTTTCTTTTGTTCTGTAGAGATTCTAAACGGGTTATACTCTTTGCTGGAATAAATTTAACTTTTGGCAACCCCAGGTTGCCACCTGGGGCTATTCACATTTTCAGGCTAAAATTTCGCTCCGCGAAATTTTAGCCTGAAAACCCCTTCGGGGTTGTGCGTTTTAATATTTTTATGATCGATTTTGTACGTTATGCTTGTGGGAAACTTAAAGCTAAAAGTTTAAATTGTGCCCGCGTGCAGTATAAACGCCCCCACTTTGCGACGGTTAATGTCAATTAGAGACGCACGGCAGTGCGTCTCTACGGTATTCTAAATAAACGGATTAAACGCCCCCACTTTTCGACGGTTAATGTCACTTCAATCGCTTTAAGCGTTTGATTGCTATTAGCCTGTTTATTGGGTGCCCTATTTGAAAAATTCAAAGGCGGCCATTGTTCATGCCAACGTAAATGCTCATCTAAATAACGCAACTGTATTTCATTAACCTCATTTAATAAACCCATTCTAATCGGCTTCGCATCTTGGGCACGATCAAGCACCCGCCAATAAGAACGCCACAACGTTTTCTCTTCAAGGTGATAGGCCACTCGCTGTAATGAACTCCGTTGTTGTTGGGCAGGATTGCGCCAACCTGCACGAGTCAATTCCATTTGTGAAATCGTTCCTTGTAAAGTCGCTTGCCTATCGCCATACTGATTACGAATAGGCCTATTAATATGTTGTTCAATATCGCGCCCTAACCAAATAAAGGCCATTTGCAAATGCGCTAACTGTGTCGCATGTTGGTCAGTTTGTTGACGTGCCGTGAGAATGGTATCCAAGCCGCTGTAAGCCATAACGGCAATCACTGCAAAAATGGCGAGGGCCACTAATAATTCAAGCAACGTAAAACCTAGCCAAGTTTTTGGCATCAAAAGTAGGCGTTTGGCTCTCAAATGTGCCATAATAATTTATTCATATTACATCAATACTCAAGGAGACACAGTGGCAACTACTGAATTAATACAAGCGACTTTTGAAAAGACAATCACAGACAATAAGATAGTCATGATTGATTTTTGGGCACCTTGGTGTGGCCCATGCCGCAGTTTCGCCCCCCTCTATGAAGAAATTTCCGAGAAATATCCTAACATCGTCTTTGCCAAGGTGAATACTGAGGAAGAAAAGGACTTAGCAGGTCAGTTTCAAATCCGTTCCATTCCAACATTGATGATTTTTAAAGAACAGATCATCATTTTCTCACAGGCAGGCGCTCTACCTAAAACTGCCCTTGAAGATGTCATTAAAAAAGCACAGGAGCTAGATATGGACACGGTGCGTCAGGAAATGGCAGAACAGGCTAAATCCGAACAAGCCACTGCCTAAACTTTATAATTTTTTGGCAACCCCAGGTTGCACCTCAATGCCATTAAGTTAAGGGCAGACACGCAGGTATGCCCCTACCAAACCCCACGTATTCAGGGGTTGTAGGGGCGAACCTGCGTGTTCGCCCAGGCGAAGGCGAAGGTGGCATTGAGGTTGCACCTGGGGCTATT
>QNEL01000093.1 GCA_003645185.1 Candidatus Parabeggiatoa sp. nov. 3 | reverse complement strand
ATAGCACTAAATACTATTATGTTAGTCTTAATGGTTGTGATGAAAAGGTGATCAGTACAGAAATCGTACTGACCAAATAGCTTTAAGCTCGTCCTTTATGGTTTGTAAAGTGATCCTTGAGACTGTTAAATAGGGTTTTTACGGTTAAGTACACCTTTTAGTGAACGCTACCCTTAATACTTAACCACTTCGCTGCGGGACTGGATCAAACATCCCAGGGTGTGATTCACCTATCTAACTGCAGCTGATTATTCTCAGCCCTCTGTTAGTTCCATACTATGGAATACCATAGATTAGGTAACTATCAA
Organism: Candidatus Parabeggiatoa sp. nov. 3; assembly: GCA_003645185.1. Lineage (GTDB taxonomy): Bacteria > Pseudomonadota > Gammaproteobacteria > Beggiatoales > Beggiatoaceae > Parabeggiatoa. The sequence continues at coordinate 19,857 of QNEL01000093.1, read as the reverse complement.
TAGTCAATAAAAAAGAAACCATTCTATCGTATTAATTTTTGAAATGACAGTCTAGCTTTGAAATTGTAGCCCAAGCCCTGCGAGTAAATAAACATGATTATGATTATAACCTTTTTTTTAAATTTGCATTGAGAATTTTTGATTGAAAATACAAAAATAGACAATACGAATGTCAACAACTTGATTTATTATCATTGGCAATTGGTTATTGATAATTAATCATTATCCCAATAATTAAATAACCATTAAATAAGTCAGTCGGTATCGCTTTGCGAAGTTAAGGAGTTTATTAACAGCTTATAAAAACATTATTCTAACTCAAGTTGCTACCTATAAACTAACTCACCGCAAAGCTGCAAAGTTTTCCCCTGTTCGCAAAATGGTTTTTGGACACGATTTGGTGTTTCTCCGTTTTAGCTTATAAAACCTTTTAAATCAAATCGTTATAAATTTAAAGACCGTATAATAAATAAGTAATTTGGGTTATTTAATACTGCACATGGGCATAACTTAAACTTTTTCGATTTGGTGGGCAACAAAAACACGTAGGGAGCCCTACATTAATTTAAATGGTGGGCAACAAAAACACGTAGGGAGCCCTACATTTAATTATTGGTGGGCAACAAAAATACAAAACCCACCCTACATTAATTTAAATGGTGGGCAACAAAAACACGTAGGGAGCCCTACATTTAATTATTGGTGGGCAACAAAAACACGTAGGGAGCCCTACAATTCCCTAAACTCATTTTCACATTTCACGCAAAAGTTGCGCGCAACTTTTGCGTGAACCGAAGGTCGGCTACGCTAAATGTGAAATAAAAAAAGTTTTTCAGGCAAAAGTTTCGCGAAGCGAAACTTTTGCCTGAAAGTTTATCACCTCGTTGAGTATAACTGATTAATTTTTAATACCTGCATAGCTTTGTAAGGATTACCAAATTTTTTGAATCTATCTTTGTTATTCGCTTAATCGCCAAATTGTTCAGAGGTTCATATTAATTAATATGTCAATCGTTCATAGGTTCAGTAGTTCACTTAAGGCTTAAATTTTGTGATTTAAGCAATCGTGCAAAAATAACCTGAACATTAAAAAACCAAGTTTATTAAAAATACTGAGTTTCTCATTGCATACCAAGCTAATCCTTTATTATAAACAATCCTTGTAGTTCGCCGCCTTTATGCTGGCCCCAATCTGATACTCAATCCTTGTCGTTTACTTTCCTCAGTGCCTGAATAAATTGTTCATTTTCTTCTGCGGTTCCAATTGATACCCGTAAATGCTGTGGCATACCATAACCAAAACCAATCGGGCGCGTAATCACGCCTTCATGTAGCAAGCGTTCATAAATTTTTGCACCTGAACCAACTTCCACCGCTATAAAATTCCCTAATGAGGGAATAAAATCCAATTGCATCTCTTTAAAAGCTTCAGTTAATTGCTGCATTCCCGCACGATTTAAAGCAACGCTTTGCAAAAGATAGTCACTATCTTCTAAAGCAACAGTAGCCGCAATAAGCGCAAGGCTGTTGACATTAAAAGGTTGTCGTACCCGATTGAGTAAATTCGCGACATCAACATGAGAAATCGAATAACCGACTCGTAACCCTGCTAATCCATAAGCTTTGGAAAAGGTTCGAGTCACTATCAGGTTTGGCAAATTGGCTATCCATTCTAGGCTATTGGGATAATCTGGATTATCACAGCTATATTCAAAATAAGCTTCATCCACGACAACAAGCACTTTTTTTGGAACAGCTTCTAAAAAAGCCTTTAAGCGAGTTTTATCAATCCAAGTGCCAGTTGGATTATTAGGATTCGCTATAAATATCACGCGAGTATCCTCACGTATTGCAGCCAGCATAGCGGTTAAGTCATGCCCCCAATTTTGAGCCGGCGTGACAATAGCTGTCGCACCGATAGCTTGCGTGACGAGAGGATAGACAACAAAAGCCTGTTCAGAAAACAGGATGCTATGAGCAGAAGTGACAAAGGCGCGTGCAATCAATTCTAAAACATCATTAGAGCCATTGCCTAAAGTGATCATGTCCATATCGACACCATGCTTTTGAGCCAAGGCTTTTTTGAGTGCGAAACCATTACCGTCGGGATAACGGCCTATGTCTTTTAAATGCGCTTGCAATGCTTCAAGTACCCTCGGACTTGGGCCCTGAGGATTTTCATTGGAAGCCAGTTTAATGGCCTTTTTGATGCCATATTCACGTTCTAATTCTTCTAGGGGTTTTCCAGGTTGATAAGGCTGTAGGCCTTGTACCCCAGATGTCGCCAGTTCAAAAAAATCACAAGTCATGTCAGTTATCAGTTATAAATTTAAGTTATCAATCTTTCTGTTTTGAGCCCCTTTTGATTTTGACCAAGGGTTCCCAATTTATTTTGCGACGGTTTTCGTTCCAAATTTATTTTGCGACGGTTTTCGTTCCAAATTTATTTTGCGACGGTTTTCGTTCCAAATTTATTTTGCGACGGTTGTTTTCGTTCCAAATTTATTTTGCGACGGTTGTTTTCGTTCCAAATTTATTTTGCGACGGTTTTCGTTCCAAATTTATTTTACGACGGTTGTTTTCGTTCCAAATTTATTTTGCGATGGTTTTCGTTCCAAATTTATTTTGCGAAGTTGTTCTTGAGATTAATAATGACCCTTTTTTTGGGAACGCGCCCCTTCCTTGTAATCTCTGGCAGCACAACAATAATTGATTGAGTGACTTGATGAAATGAAGTTAAAGGCGCGTGGCTTCTAGCCACAGAACGCATTCTAACACTTCACGAATGACAAAAGACTCGACATCAAATAGAAGCCACACAAAAAATATGACTTTCTATTGATGAACAAATTGGTTAAAAAATTTTTTATTTGTGGATAGGTTTAATATACTGTCGATAAGCTGATTTGCGAACAAGTCTAATAAATTAACACACATATTTTAATGATATACCATTTAAGGCTATTATGGCATACATTGATCTACCTAAATTTGAAGACATGTCCCCAGAAATTCAAAAACGGGCACGCCCCATCTTGGAAAGAACGGGGAAATTGGGTGAGATTTTTGAACTTTTGGCTATTCGTGAAGATATTTATTTTGCCACGGATGGGATGGTTCAAAGTTATCTTATCAAACAAACAGCAATTGCCGTACACGACTAAAGAACGCATTGCCTTGTTGATCTCTCTTGAGAACAATTGCACAATGTGTATTGATGTGCATAAAAACATTGCCAAGATGCTCGGCATGAGCGAAGAGCAAGTTAAAGAGGCCGTTGAGGGCGTTGACAGCATCAATTGCAGCGACGCTGAAAAAGAACTGCTTAAATTTTGTATACGCGCCTCCAGAAAGGATAATTACAAAATGCAGGAGCGTGATATTGAGAATATCAAGGCGTTGGGTTATAGCGATACGCAACTGATTGAAGCGGTAGCCATTACCGGTTATTTTAACTACATCAACACGCTTTCTAATGTGTTTGGATTAGGCAAATAAGAATAGACACTGATTGACACCTCAAGGCATAAATTAATACGGTTTACAGAATAATGCAATAAGCTATTATTAAATTCTTAATGCATTATTTGTAAATGCGGTGTTTTGAAAAAAGGCCTTGTCATTTTTGATAGAACGTCTATTATTAAATTAAGAGAGTCTATTCACACTTAAATTTTTTAAGTCGAACAATTAATTATATAAGTAGGTACGCAAAAGTTTATTAACATTTTGTAGAAGGCTGGTGGGCAGCAAAAACCCGCTACCCACCATTTCACGCGCTTTGTTTAGCGAAGCGAAACTTTAGCGTGAAATACAGAAAATGTTAAAATATTTATGCGTACCAAATGATTTTTGAATTTCCGAGAAATACGACTAGCGTTTTGAAAAAAAATCTGTTAGCCTTAACACATATCAAATAAATATTTGTATATAAACTTATCATTGATAACTGATAACTGATAACTGATAACTGATAACTGACTATGTACGCCATTCACCCATCAATCAAAATACAAAAAGTCCCTCATGGGCAGGTGATGGCGTGCCCGATTGTTTCTATTTCCTACCTCTACAGTTTACGACTGCTGCTGCCCTTTTTAGGGCAATAAACTCTTCTATCAAGGCCTTCATCAGGCCAAACCACACTTTCTCTTTTTTTTAGATTTCTCAATAATCCAATCCTTTCCGCTTGACTGCGGATATTGGAAATGGGTCATTGAGAATCTGTTTTATAGATATTGACCTTCTGTGTTAATGACCTATAGTTTGTCATATCAATCTGTTAACCTTGAATATAAACAATATTAAGGTTTTGATTGATATATTAATAACGAATCGACAACCCAAAGGGGATTTTATTATGACTGATAAACTCATTATCTTTGATACCACGTTACGTGATGGCGAGCAAAGTCCAGGTGCATCCATGACGAAGGACGAAAAAATTCGTATTGCCAAAGCCTTAGAAAAATTGCGCGTTGACGTGATTGAGGCCGGTTTTCCAATTGCAAGTCAAGGTGATTTTGAAGCCGTGCAAGCGGTGGCGAATGTGATTAAAGACAGCACCGTTTGTGGTTTAGCGCGTGCTTTAGATAAAGATATTGATCGGGCAGCAGAGGCTGTTAAAGGCGCAAATTCTACCCGGATTCATACCTTTATTGCGACATCGCCTATTCACATGCAAGAAAAATTACGGATGTCGCCAGAGCAGGTATTGGAACAAGCGATTAGATCGGTGAAACGAGCCCGTCAATATACTGATAATGTTGAATTTTCGCCTGAAGATGCGGGACGTTCTGATACGGATTTTTTGTGCCGTATCATTGAAGCCGTTATTGACGCGGGCGCGGGTACCATTAATATTCCTGACACCGTCGGTTATACCTTACCCGCGCATTTTGGTCAATTGATTGCCGAATTGCGCTCGCGCATTCCTAATTCAGACAAGGCCATTTTTTCCGTTCATTGCCATAATGATTTAGGTTTAGCGGTAGCCAACTCCTTGGCCGCCGTAATCAACGGTGCCAGGCAAGTTGAGTGTACAATCAATGGATTAGGAGAAAGGGCCGGTAATGCCGCTTTAGAAGAAGTCGTGATGGCCGTTCGCACACGACAGGATGTCTTCCCTTGCCATACCGAATTGGATACGACGCAAATCGTCAATTGTTCACGTTTAGTCTCTAGTATTACCGGTTTTCCGGTGCAACCTAACAAAGCGATTGTGGGTGCGAATGCGTTTGCTCACGAAGCGGGTATTCATCAAGACGGTGTACTTAAACATCGGCAAACCTACGAAATCATGAGAGCCGAAGATGTCGGTTGGCGAGCGAATCGTATGGTATTAGGTAAACACTCAGGGCGTAATGCTTTCCGCAATCATCTTCAAGAGATGGGTATTGACTTAAATTCAGAAGAAGAACTCAATGCCGCATTTGCCCGTTTCAAAGCGTTAGCGGACAAAAAGCATGAAATCTACGATGACGATTTGCAAGCCATTGTCAGCGACACCTTGACAACGGAACACGAACAACTCAAATTAGTTGCTCTCAAGGTGTGTTCTGAAACCGGAGAAACGCCTCATGCGAATATCACTTTAAGCATGAATGATGGCACAGAGAAATCGGTAGCTGCGAGCGGTAGCGGCCCAGTGGATGCGACATTTAAGGCGATAGAAACGCTCGTCAATAGTGAGAGCAATTTATTGGTGTATTCGGTGAATAACGTAACCGATGGCACAGATGCCATCGGCGAAGTCGGTGTACGCTTAGAGAAAGACGGCCGAATCGTGAATGGACAAGGCGCGGATACCGATATCGTGATTGCCTCAGCTAAAGCCTATCTCAATGCACTCAATAAAATTTTCACACCGCTTGATCGTAAGCATCCGCAAATTATGCCGTAGTGATTTGCAATTAATATAGATCATTCTCAACCCATACCTAAGACAAACTCAGGGAACACAGGGTTGAACAGTTTTACGTGCAAACTTGAGTTTGCGGCGATTTTCGTTCCAAATTTATTTTGCTCGAAGCTCTTGGAGTGCAAAATTTATTTTGCTCGAAGCTCTTGGAGTGCAAAATTTATTTTGCTTCGGCGCAAACGGGGATTTTTATAGTCTAAGCACTGAACCACAAATAAACAGGTATTTTGTGGCAAAGGGCAACCACAAGGGCTTGCCCCTACACACCTGAAAATTTATGGTTCAGTACTTATCCGTTTTGTAAAAAGTAAAAATCAAAATGGGCTTTTCTAAACGCTAAAAAAGTTTCAACTATCACCAAACATTGAACGAAGTTTATCAATATCAGCTTGATATGGCTCAAGATGATGTTGGTTAAAATTCCAAGCCTCAATACCGAAACAGCCGGCTATTTTGCGGGCTGCTTTTCGTTCCAAATTTATTTTGCGGTTCGATTTTATTCTTGATATAGCGTTTCCAGATTGAATAAAGTACACTTCGCCTTCGCAAAATAACATGCACTCCAAAGGCCTTCGCAAAATAACATGCACTCCAAAGGCCTTCGCAAAATAAATTTTGCACTCCAATTCTCACCGAAGCAAAATAAATTTTGCACTCCAATTCGCACCGAAGCAAAATAACATTTTGTACTCCAATTCGCACCGAAGCAAAATAAATTTTGCACTCCAATTCGCACCGAAGCAAAATAAATTTTGCACTCCAATTCGCACCGAAGCAAAATAAATTTTGCACTCCAATTCGTACCGAAGCAAAATAAATTTTGCACTCCAATTCGTACCGAAGCAAAATAAATTTTGCACTCCAATTCGTACCGAAGCAAAATAAATTTTGCACTCCAATTCGCACCGAAGCAAAATAAATTTTGCACTCCAATTCCCACCGAAGCAAAATAAATTTTTCACGACAATCGCGCAGTCAAGATTTATCTTGATGACCCTTTTTTTTAGAAATGCGCCCTTTTATGCGTGTTGTTTAAGGGTTATACGGCCCACCGTTATAATTTGCGCTTTTGTTGTTAGTCACCTTTAGGTGACTTGAGCTTTTAGACAACTGCTTTAGCTGTTGGCTGTTAGAATCAATAGGTCGCTATTATATGACGGTGCTAAGTATAATCATTAACCGTTTACCATGATGAGAAGCGAATTTCGCCTAGACTTTGAATCTTGCCATCCTGATCAATCTCAATACCATTTAATACGGGTTTGTCATGACGATATCCTCTGGAACAAGCGTTGTCAACACAGAGATATTCAAGCCCACAAGATTCTTGCAATTCCTTGATCATAAGATAACGGACATCAGGCTTCTCTAATAACTGAAACTGGGTATGTCCACAAATGATCCTGTCAATCCCCGTCGCTTCTTTAAAAGCTTGATATAACTCTCGAAGTTTGTCCTCTCCTTTCAGACAATGCTGAAGGTAGTCAAAGTCACTCCAAACGGGGCCACCAAAGCTGGGGAAGCCTTGGGCTATGCCGCGCCAGAACCCCATTTGATCTATAACTTCTAGTCCGTTCATCCGCCTAAAGCTGTAGTCATTCAAGGCATTTTCCATGATTTGGGCAACCACTCTATTGGTGCGACTGATCATTTTTTCAAGACTTAAATCTCTCTTGTATTCGGGGCGAAGTGCCTTAAATGTATTAGAACGTGGATCGTATAAACTGCCAAATACTAACGGATCCAACATCGCCAGAGGTGAAATGCCGCCATGTACAAACACCGTATTGCCTTCATTATGGAGTAACTGAGTTCTGCGAAAAAAGTCGCCATAGTGATGCCGCCAAATCAATGAAATCACGCGCCAGTCTACGAGAAAAATCTCCAGCGTGTCTTTATCGATCTCTTTCTTAAAGAGGTTAAAACGAGAAAGTATACCATGATCCGCTTGCCAAGCTTCTTGAGTGTGAGACAAATCCCACCAGTTTCTGGGTTCGTTTTCTGTCAGTTCGCCAACTAGATTAAAAAAAGCGTCTGCTAAATGAACGTTTTTCCCTTCTTCTAAGCATTTTTCTGAACCTAAGCCCAGTGCATTAACGAGATTGTTATACTCGGTATGGAAGCTACTCTTTTTATAGAGACGTGGTTGAACAAGCGCGGAAAGATCGCAGGGATATTGGTACAACAGAGTGTAACCCGCTTCTTGATATTCAAGTTTACCGGTTTCATAAAAGCCTTGTTGCATCGATACGATTTCGTCACCGTGAAGCGCCTTAAAATTATCTAGGCTCTTATTAACCCCCATTTGTTGAATATATGCTACGGTATCCTCTTTATCATGACCACTACCTTGGTAAATTTCAGGCAATTCAAAGGGGTTAATCACAAAATGGAAATTGAGCAAATCATGATTGCTGAGGATGAAAATGGGATAAATTTCAAAGGTTTCCCATCTAATCTTCTGTAGGAATTGGATAATAGCGTATCCAAAATCGTACCGATCCAGAAAATCTCCTAAAAAAACAACTCGAACGGGTTGCGATTGAGGGATGACTATCGCTTCGAGTGAGGGAATAAAGGCATCGTTTAATCCCGCTTTGATTTGTTCTATGATATCATCCTGTTTTTGCTCATAGCGAATCAGTCCTTTTTCAGCCAAACTGGCTAACAGGATATCCAGATCGCCATGCATATCGCCAAAAGTGATGATTCTATTAAAAGTCATCTTTTATCTCCGTAGGGGCAATCCCTTGTGGTTGCCCAGATTAGATAGAACGCTGTGAAAAATTCATTTTGCGGCCTTTTTTTCGTTCCAAATTCATTTTGCGTCCCTCTTTTCGTTCCAAATTTATTTTGCGGCCCGCTTTTAGTGAATGTTATTTTGCGGATTGCCAAGATTGATAATGACCATTTTTTTGGGAATGCGCCCGTCATTAACTGATTGCAACACTTCCCCCTCTTAACAAGGCCGTTTTTCCAGAAGCATTGTTTCCAATAATGATATTGAAATGAGGGCTAAATTCTATAGTGATATTTTCAAAACACCGAAAATTCTTTAATTTTAATTGTTCTATTTTCATCAGGAGATTTCCATTCAGCACTCTTTTTGAGATAAGGCATATCCAAAAAATAAATTATTCCAGTCTTTCTTGTAGGGTGGGTAACGGGTTTTTGTTGCCCACCATTCCCCTACCCACCAGCTGGCATTTTGGATAATTATTTTTTTGGGACTTCCTAAGTATCCAAGCCGAGCAGTCTTGATTGAGTAGATTGTTCTGTAAGCTTAGAGTCTTTTCATTTTCAAGGTAGATAAAGATTGTTTGCCCATTTTCAGTAGATCGAAAACATTTTTAATGATCTGATCTTTGTAGGGTGGGTAAGCGGGCCGTCAAAAATCCGTTTTTTCCCCATAAGTTTCGCCCGCTTGCCCACCATTTGACGGCATAAAATCCTCGATATTTAATAAATTTTCGATCTACTGATTCTAGCTGGCTTCAATCAGACTTGGGCTATTAAACAAACGTGGTTGACAAGTCTCAAGCACTGATGAGTTAAATTTTGAATGCATAGCTTTGTTACAAGTTTATTGCGAAGGTTGGAGTGCAAAATTTATTTTGCGAAGGTTGGAGTGCAAAATTTATTTTGCGACTTTTGGAGTGCAAAATTTATTTTGCGACGGTTGGAGTGCAAAATTTATTTTGCGATTTTTGGAATGCATGTTATTTTGCGACAGATTAAAATTTATGATCACTCACCCAAGTCATCATTTCAAGTGCTTTGTCTGTAAAACGATATTCTTCAGTATGTCCTTCGATAAATCAATACCACTTCAATTCTTCTATTCTTTTTGCGCTTTTTCGAGGTATTATTATCTCTTTTTAATCTGTTATTGTTATAAGCCATATCTGAATATCGACGCTGAACCGGTTTATATTCACCAAATGAAGTCGCTGACATGATATGACGAGTGGGATCGATACCTAATTCTTGGAAATGCTTGAAAACTTCAATCGCTCGATGTGCGGCTAATTCAAGATTGGAAGAAAAATTACTGGATTTTTGTGGATCAGCATGTCCTTGAATTTGGATTTCTTGAATGGCCCCTAATTTGCCCTTAAAAATATTGCCTACTATTGTTAAGACTTTTTTACCATTTTCTTTCAACTCAGTTTTGTCTACATCAAAAAGAATGTGACTACCAAAACTAATTCTCTGAATAGTCACATCATTCTGGATAACAATGTCATGTGTTCTGCGCCGACGAATCGAAATGCCATAGAGATTTTCGGCAATTTTCAAGGGTTTTCTATTATATTTAGCGGCAATTTTATTAACAATTTCCATTTGATTCTTATTGACTTCTTTAATATCAATTTGGCCAATGTCATTTTCTGTTATTATTTTGGACAATTGTTTTACAGCAGCTTCACAATGTTGATATTTAGTCTTTAATTCTTGATATTTGGCCTTTAGTTCTTGATAATTAACAATGATTTTTTCTTGTTTTGCTAAAGTTTCTTCACAATGTTCATATTTTATTTTGAGTTCTTGACAACTAATAAGAATTTCTTCTTGCTCTGCTAATTGTTGGTGAAACGAATTGGCATTAACAGCAATTAAAATAATCAATACCGCAGCCAAGGAAACGACTAAATCTGTTCCTGGGCCAAAAACATTGTTATCTTCAACGAGAAAGCTTTGTAAATTTTTCATGGCTATCTTTCTCTTTTATAAACTTTTAATAAATGCTTTTAATGCTTGATAAAACATTTTCAACTTCTCTAAAATTATCTTATAAAGTGGTTTTCGAGAAGTGATTAATTGAACTAAATCTTGGACGACTTCATTGGATTTTTGCAATTCCCGATTAAGAACAGTCACTCTTTCAGACATCCCATTGACATCACGTTGAAAATCATGGAATGTGTCATTTTGAGAAGCAATCAAGGGCCGTAAAGAAGCGTAAAAATCGGTTTTCGATTGCGTCAATTCTTGATTACCCTTTTCTAACTGGGTAACAGCACTATTAATAAATTCCTTTTGGGCTTTAATTAAAGGTTCGGTTGTAGAATAAAGGGACGATTTAGCTAAACCCAATTCTTGAGTTACTTTTTTCAATTGCTGGTTTTGCTCTTTCAGTTTTTCCCCTAATGTTTCTAAAACGCTATTCATAGCCGTTATCTTTTCTAAAGACGGTTTAAACGTCTTTGAAATTTGATTAACTGCCTTTTCTAAGCTTTGTTGTAATTCATTCGTAATTTGTCTCGGTGAAAAAGTGTCATAAACCTTCATCATTTCTTTAACGAAATCTTCTTGTGAATTCTGGATTCCCGTCATCAATTGTGTTTGTGAATTTTGAATTCCCGTCATCAATTGTGTTTCTGAATTCTGGATTCCCGTCATCAATTGCGCTTGTGAATTTTGAATTTGATTCAAAAATGCTTGAAATTGCGCTTTTGTATTAACCAGTTTATCTATGCCATCTCGCATTTCTTTGGTTTGCACTGCGACTTCTTCTGTTTGAGCATAAACGCGCTCATCTAATTGGCTAACGGCGTTTTTAATTTGTTCAAAATTGTTAAAATAATAATCATCAGGAATAGCATTTTGGGCCAAAGAAATCATGGTATCTGCTGCTTTTTCCATGGTTTGAAAATAAGCTTCTTGTTTAAGACGAACAACCATAATCAATAAACCAAGAATAACAGCGACTTCCAATCCAGCAACACTGGTGCTAAATGAAATGTGTAATGAATTAAACAACGATTTCAGTTCTAATGTCGTGCTGCTAGAATCCAAATTAAGTTGAGATAAGGCTAAGATAAGTCCAATAAACGTACCCAAAATACCCAATTGCAAGGCGATTTTTTGGATATTTTGCAATTTAAAAATATCATCAATGGCCTCCTCTCGATACGGTTGCATAGTACTCATACTGGATTCAAAACGATGATCTCTTGCTTCTCCAATAATATGTTGGAAAAGACGAGGCATCGCCAAATTTGGAGTTAGATTATCGGGCAAAATGTCTCCAACTTTTTCTAAGGCAATACGATCTATTTCTTTGCTCCTAATTTTCCTTAATTGATCTTGGGCATTTTTTTCAACCTGAAGTGCAAAGGCATGTTCAACTTGAATTTTCGTCAAAATAGCCATGGCTAACCCTAATCCCCACAATGCGAATCCATGAATCAGAACAGAAAGATTAGCAAACAATTCACCTGATTTAGGATAAGTTAATGGGAAAAGATAATAAAATGTCAATACACTCACGAACAAAATGACGATAAGCCATTTATGAACAAACCAAAAGCTTAAATTGACGAGTAAGCTCTTTGGAGAAGAGTTGGCAAATCCTGATGTATTGCTCATTTGTTATCTTCCTCTTTGGTGTCTTTTTCCAATTGTTCACGATCTTGTTCTGAAGATAAGCTCTGGTTTTTCTTTTTCCAGTAAGCCAAACGCTTTTCATAAGAGTCTTGTTTAGATTTAGAACAAGTTTTGCCTTTGATTTTGCTTCCGATTCTTCTTGAAAATGGCTGTTTTTGACCAACTAACCTTTCAAGTTTTTTATCTGTATTCATCACAGCTGGATCATCATCATTGTGAATGATATTATTTGTCTGTTCTTCAGCAAGAAGTTTCACTTGTTTTTTTGATTCTTCAAGAAAGACTTTAGCCGTTTCTTCTTCAGTTTTTATTTTTTCTTGTCCTATTCGATAGTCGGACTGACGTTCTTCATCGGACAATTCATCCCCAGGGGTTAAGCTTAACGGTACATTCACAATTCTCCCCACGAGACCAAATTGCTTCATACTTTGGTTAAGCCACTTTTGTATTTCCTTAGTAATTCCTACTAGAAAATCTCCTCCCTTTTCTTGTCTAATAATTTGGACATCTACGGTTTTCAAATGTGCTCTAATATTATCTTCAAAAGTTTTGGTAATTATGTTTAGGATTTCCGGTAGAGTATGAGAAATGACGTGTCGTTGAAATTCCTCCCAACCCAATTCCCCCGTCCAATCAACATCCAGGATTCTGAAACTACCCGTTAATTTTGGAAATTCTTCATTTTCCTCTAAAATTGGAAAAGTGACCTCATAAGGGTAAGGTTCTTTTACCAATTCATCGAAATACATAAAAAACTCATCATGTTTTTTATCTTGGACTACTGATGGAGTATTTTCTTCTTTTAAGCCAATATTAAGGAGCTTTTTTGAAATTTTTTCTACGAGTCGTTGTCCTACTGGACTAAAATTCCGATAAAAGGTTTCTGGTTCAGTTTCGCGAATATTTTGCTTGACTTCTTGAAAAATAAGTTCTTTGACTTCTTCCACAATATTTTTATGAGGATTCAAGAACTTTTTCAGTTTATCAATTTCCCCAATTTTCGCCTTAACCGATATACTCAGTTTACTTTTAATTCTAGTATCTTTGGTCGTACATTCAACAACACTGTCATCAAAATGAATACCTTTTTCTTCCAAATCAATCAATTCAGGAGGCTTAGAGACAAGATGCTTCACAGAATAACCAATGAACTCAACTTCGGTTTCCAACTGGTTTTTAATTTGTTCTCCTGTTTCACTAAGCATTAACTCTGCATACTCTTTACCAATTAGTATGGTTCTAGTAATTTTCTTTAATTTGCCTTCAAGCCATGTTTCCAAATTATCAATCCTAGCAGCCTTATATTTGCCAAGATCGTTCAAATTCATAACCACTGTATGTGCCATACTAATAGGCGTAGGACAATTTTTGACTTTAACAGCGTTATCATTATATTCAAATTGTGAAGATTCTTCTTTTGGACGCAAAGAGTCTATCTTACTACTATCAAGCGCAAGATAACTTATTTTACGTCCTCGGTTAAGCAGAAAATGGTCATTGAGATGGGTAACCAACTTATCTCGAAGTTGACCGTTTAATTGGTAAATAAACTCATTTAATGTCGCATTTTCACGCAAAAAAACGCCAATCTGTTGTTGAAGTAATTGTTGTAGTTGAGAGACTTGCTCATTAGTTGCGACAATGTAAATTTTATTGTCTTCATTAACTTGAAGCATTGCCTCAGCTATCTTCAGACTCAGTTCTTCACTATAGTCTTTAACGCGCACTGGAAAAAATTGGGAGTGTATTTGGATCGGTTTGATCAGAGCATCATTTTTTAAAGACAATCTGGCATCAAGCATTAAGCCGATTTCTTCTTTTGCGCGTCGTTTGAGTTCGTTTTCCGCTTGTTTTTTGAGGCCATGAAAGTAACCCTTAATAAAAGGGTTACCCTCATGCTTTTGAATACGTGCAAATTCTTGAAGCCATCGACAGATTAATTCTTCCAGCACGGCACTTGGATGGGGCCCGTCATACAAAGCTTGAACAACTTTAACCGCTTGTTCAAGTTGACAAGACACTTCGTATGTCACATTGAGGCTAATGGCTAAGCCCGTCGAAATGTCTTTGATTTTACAATCTGAAATTTGGCCTTCCGCAGAATGTACCGTAGAAACTAAATAACAGCGAACTTCCCCAAACAAAGGTTTTTTGGGGAGATGCTTGCCTGTTTTATCAATCATGACTCCCTTTTTTGAAGGCGAGTCTGTTTTGGGTAATTCAGAGTAATTGACTCTTCTAATTACCGTATCAAGCGGATAGATTTGGCTCATCTTTTTGTTCCTGAATAATAAACAGTTGTACTTCTTGCCCTTCAAGAAGCGTATAAGGTATTAGGGGACGAAAAACGCCTTTTTCAAAAATGGCCGTGATGGTTGATTCACTTAAATTGGTTAATAAAACATCAATAATATCATTTAAGGTAGCATAAGCTTTTTCAGGAGAAAATGGACTCACTTTTTGACGATTATTCTCTTTTTTGCCATGTACTATCCAACTTCTATAATGATAAAGGGCTTTAGCTTCACCAGCTAACTGAGGATTATGTCGCAACAAATTAGGTTTTATAAAATCCAGAATTTCATCCGGTTTCCAGTATTCAACTTCAGCCAAAAAGTGATTATAAACGGCTCTCCTAAATCAATGGGGGTAATACCCGTTAAGAGTACGCCTTTATGTTGTAAATAGTTTCTGATAAAACGTTCAAAAGTGGCCCATAAACTCACCACAAATAATTCTTTTATTTCGACTTTGACAATCTTAGCAAAGTCATCAACATTAAAGACTTCAGGGCGTTGCTCAAATACCATAGTCCGTTGAAGTAATCGTTGTCTCTCAATAGGATTTCTGGTTTTTACCGCTCTTTTTATAATTGTTAAACTATCCTTAGTAAATATATAAGCTTCCCATATTGGAAATAACGGATTAGAAGTCATGGTCACTTACCCAAGTAATCATTTCAAGTAATGAAGCTCTGTCTGTAAAACGAGTGGTTCTAGTCACAGGATCGACTATCCAATACCAACCATTTTGATTCACACCATTAAACATAGGACGTGTGTTTCCAGGTTCCAAAGTCACTTTAGGACCACCGTTTGTCATATACTCAAGGTGTATCTGGTCCAACCCCCCATTTATTTCAATCATACCTTCCGTCAAAATAACCCCAGCACTTTGGGGTATAATGTTAGCCAATATTTCTGCTTGACCTTTCTCACGAAGTGAAAGTGTTGGCGCTTCATAATTGCCCGCAGGTTCCTTAATTTGAATGGTATCCGTTGCGACTTCCAATTCACCTTGAAACCACGTTTTGATTTGACTAAACAAGTCACTCACTCGAACTAAATAAAGTTTGACTTTTGTAGGGTCATTGGTGTGTTGTTCATTTAGGGTATTCATAATGGATTATCTAGCTAATGCTTTGAATTTTTGATGCAATTCAAGAATGACTTTACGTTCATTGATGAATCGTTGCCTTTTAGCACGTTCAGCAAGACTTATCTTTCGGATTTCATTCGTGAATAAGCCTTGTCTTAACCACCAACGCCTTAGAAAAAATGTTCGTTGAGAACGATCAGAGTTTAAAACCACTTGTTGGAGTAAACGCTCAGAGATTGATAATACCTCTGGATGCGTATTTTTTGTATCGAAACCGTGTAGCATTTTAAACCACATTTCAACTAAATCAGCCAAAATAATATTGAACACTTTCAAATCTTTAATCACTTTCAGATTATTCGCATTGTCTATAGAATTATCTTCCAATAATGCTTTTTTAAACTGTGACAATTGATTAGACAATTGATGATAAGTTTTTTCTCCCAAATGTTTTAACGCGTATTCCATGCCAGGATGAAAAACCCACGAAACGAGTAAATCAATCTGTGCCAATTCATTATCATCATTTAGATTAGCAAAAAGAGGATATTTAGAAGGCCATACACCATAATCTACTGCCTTAAAATTATTTATTGCTGTCATTGCATAATCTATGATCAATTTTAGGGCGTATTCATTGGATAATGAATACTTTTCATGTTCTAAACCACGATCAGGCAACCACGTTTTTAAGGTGTCCAATAATTCGTAAACGCGCAAACCACTTTTTTTGGCTTGCTCAAGTAAGGTATTGTAAACTTCATTTTTTGCTTTTTGATCACCCCGATCTAGCAATTGTTTTATCCAATACATTCCATCGAATTGAGAGGCAAATCTTAATTGTTTGACAATGCCTAAAACAATCATCAAAACAGTCGCATAATCTTGTTTTCTTATGAGATTATCCAGAAAATTTTTAACCATTTCCTGTAATTGAGTATAATTCAACATTTCTCGAATCAGTTTAGAAAGACGGATAATAATAGCTCTTACTTCTTGTTCTCTTGTTTTTAGTTCCTGATTAATCAACTCAAACACTTTGTCTGGGTTCACATCTCTTGGATCAACATTTGGATCAATTTTAAGCTGAATATTTAAATGTTGCTTGAGACCAATAATAATATCCATCAACCAGTTTCCACCATAATGACTGGAATCTGAAATAGCCATTTCCGCCGCTAAATTGATAACATTTTCAATGATCTGTTGAGAAACATTGAAATTGAAAAGCAAACCAGATTCGCGAATTCGCTCAAAATGATTAATATAGAGAGATTTTTGTTCTAAATATTTTTTTAACTCTCCTCTTAAATAAGGAAGCGAAAAATCGACGATTTGTGAACCGGAATCCGAACGAATCACTTGAAGATGAGATGCTGCCATGATGTTATCATGGTCTTTTTCCCATATTTCTATGCAGTCTTTTTCCTCTTTTTTTGTTGAAATATATTCAGTTCCAATGACTCTTCCTTTTTTAGTCTTAACCTGTGATGATTCGACAGTAACCTCTGTTTTTTTACCGTTTAACAGTAATGAAATGACATAATCAAAATCACGAGGACTTAATTCAGGAAAAAAAGTAGCTACATAAAGTACGGTATTTTTTACCAGATCATCGTCTTGAATAAGTTCTTTTGGCCCAACTGTTCTGATCTCTTTAAAAAGAAAATCTTGTACATTTTGGCCTTTAGTATATCGACTTCTTTTTTCAACTTCCTCTTTAAATTGTCCTATACCATTTCTCAAATAGCCTGAAATTAACCCATAGAATTCACGGTCACTATTATTTTCATCCCATAACCCATAATTTCTTTGTCGTAAAATCTGTTCTTCAACAGATTTGGCCTCATCCTTAAAATGAGCTTTTAGTAAATAGGGGAGAAAAGGAATATCCCATTTTGGAAAATGAAAATTTGAGCCTTTTTCTCCTACAATGTTTTCTTGAAGAAAACTTGAATTGGCAAAACAAACGAGCATGATGTCATTTTTTTCCAATTGCTCCTTGATACTTTGAGCATAGAGAGATTCTTCCACAAACATGGAATCCAAAAATCGTTTGGATTTTAAGCTGATAACGACTATCAACTTCTCTCCGCTTCCGATTTTTTCATTAACAAGTATACCCAAGTGTAAGTCAGTTTGCTCTAATTCACGGCCTTCAAAAGCCAGCAACCTTTTTTCATAATGTTCTTCGGCTATATTCACTAATTCGTAAGTGGCCGCACGTAAAATATTTTCATCAAAACATTCTACCAAAAGAACCCGCTTATTTTTTAATTCTTTGAAATAGGCTTCTATCTCTTCTTTTGCAGAATTAAAAGCAGGTAATCCTGCTGGTTTACTAGGAAACGAGCGAGTGGGATCTTTGAAAGTTGGTTCATCTTTTGAATTCTCTGTGGATTGCCCAATTTGTATTGTGCTATTGTAAATACTACCAATAGTGGAGATTGTTTCTATTGAATCACTTTCAACTTTTGGCCTTACAGATATTTGTGGAGCAGTTGATTTATCAATGGATTCTTTCTCTCCAGGTATCTCTGGCTCTTTTTCTGCATTGTCAACAAGTTTCTCATCTTCTTGTTTTTCGTTATCTTGTTGACTTTGAGATTCTTCTTGTTCAGTCATCATAAATGTTTCCTATTCTCAAGCCTTATCTATCACGATAAGATTAACCAATTTTTAATTCTTTCACATCAGTAACATTGCCTATGGTAATCACTTTACCAATTTTTTTAGCCTTGATATTTGGATTAACTTCTGTTTTTAGCTCGGTTGATTTTGTTGAAGGCACCTCTGTTTTAGCTGTGAACGGTGCTAAGCGTTCATCCCAAGCTTTGGCCATTTCCTCATTTATATCAGATAGTTCATCCCATTTTGAAAATAACAAATCAATTTTGGCAGCTAAACCAGCATCTTGCAACAAAGTTTCTTTTTCCTCATCGCCGCCATAAATTTTCTTAACGACTCCAATGATGCGATGAGTGGTAGGATGATAGAGCAGTCCGCCACTTTGCCCTTGACCTTTAATAGCCCCTTCGATTTCAAGATCGTGCTCAACAAATCGTGTGATATTTCCAGAATAGATGCCCATACCGGCTTTATTCCTATGACTTCCCGGATAACCTACACTTATCACAGCGTCTCCTTTTGGTTTTTTTGGAACACGCCCCAAGGGGATACAATTTTCTATCTGATAATTTATCTTGAGAACAGCAATATCTTTCGCTTTTAGAGATTTATCCTGTTCTAGTTTTGCTATAAATTCTTCTCCATCCTGATACTCAATCAAAATATCAGAAAAATTATTAGGCAATGCTACTTCTTGAATACAATGCCATGCGGTTAAAATATAACCGTTTGGCATGACAAAAAATCCCGTACCTTTAAATCCGCTATCAGTAGAAATTTTAACGGTTATCCGTTCAAGTTCAGCTTGAACAAATTTTTTGAGTTCATCGTTCATTTAAAACTATTCCTCATTTTTAGGACAATCACAAAGACGATCCAGAAATTTACCAGCGACTAATATAGTCGCTAAAGCAGCAACATTGACTGGCATTGAGCCCAAAATAATTGACACGCCATCAGCAACAACTGCAATTAAAGATGATTGTTGACTCTGTTGTCTTTTTTGACAATAATCATAATCAACACAGAGTTTTTTGAGTTTGTCTTTTTGATTATTAAACCATTTTTCAAAAAATCGTTTGATTTTATCACGATCAGGAATAATGCCCACTTCAGTTGTGTATTGAGCATCTTCGCTGGTTTCAAATAGCCCAGTGTACCAGTCTTGATATAATTTGTCTTCATCAGACAAATAATTATCAATTTGTAATTCGAGTTTAGAATCCATATTATCCTCGTTTTAATTAGGGGTTTTCATTTTGAACACGCATTTTTAATACAAATGGGGCACCAAAAAAAGGGTCATTATCAATTTCAATCAGGCCTTCGCAAAATAAATTTGGAACGAAAATACCTTCGCAAAATAAATTTGGAACGAAAATACCTTCGCAAAATAAATTTTGCACTCACTCCAATATCTTCGCAAAATAAATTTGGAACGAAAATACCTTCGCAAAATAAATTTGGAACGAAAATACCTTCGCAAAATAAATTTGGAACGAAAATACCTTCGCAAAATAAATTTGGAACGAAAATACCTT
>QNEL01000092.1 GCA_003645185.1 Candidatus Parabeggiatoa sp. nov. 3 | reverse complement strand
TCTCTTCTATAAAACCACAATATTTTGTGGAAAATTGGAATATTATAAGGATAGTCTTGTTATTTTCAAATGAAAATTTGAGCGGTTAATAATATCATATTAAAATCAACTTGACGATCGAGTTTAACCATTCAATACTGGTTTACGGATCGGAAGTATCAGGTAGCTGAATTTGTATTTCAAGATGGCAGCCACTTAGCTTCTGCTGAAGAAATTGCTCAGTCTTTTCAAACTCTTACTGGTACCGAGGGAAACGATTTCCTCAAAGGCTTTAGTGATAACGAAACCCTTTACGGATTAGGCGGTAATGATCGTCTTAGTGGAGGAAGCGGTGATGACAGGCTAGAAGGCGGATCAGGGAACGACAGCTTGTTTGCCAGCATCGGAGATGACATCTTGGCAGGCGATGCCGGCAACGATTTCTTGATCGGTGGCCCAGGCAGTGACACCTATCTTTTTGAACGCAATGGGGATCAAGATAGCATTTTGAACAAAGACACTAGCCCTGAAGCCTTCGATCAACTGCTCTTCGGTGAGGATATCAGTGCCGAACAACTGTGGTTTAGGCAACACGATCAAAATCTTGAGATTCGCGTCTTGGGTAGTGAAGATCGCGTGACGGTAAGAAAGTGGTATGCTGATGAGGCCTATCATTTGGATGCCTTTAAACTGGATAATGGGCAAATTTTGGTTGAGAGCCAAGTGCAGCAATTGGTTGATGCGATGGCTGCGTTTTCACCGCCTTCGGCTAGCGAGTTGAATTTGTCTGGAGAAAGGCACGAAACCTTGCAACCGATTATTGCGGCCAGTTGGCAAAGTTAAATTTAAAAGATAGAACACTACTGACTGATGATCATGATTAACACTGATTAATCAAATAATCAAAAAAATCAGCGCCAATCATGAAAATCAGCATGTCACGCAAAAGTTTTTGCGCGCAAAAACTTTTGCGTGACATATCAGCGTTCTATCAAATAAATTTAAAAGATAGAACGCTGATTTGACTGATGATCATGATTAACACTGATTAATCAAAAGATCAGCGCAAATCATGGTGTCAGCGTCATCAGCGTTTTATACCAAAAATCAGTTTATTCCGTTAATCCGCTGTACTATCCTATGCTGTACTATCCTATCACTTTATGACCAATTCATCTCCTAATATTGACACAGGATTGATCTGTTTAGCTTTATTGGCACGTTTTCATCATCTGCCAGCCGATATTGAACAACTGAAACACCAATTTGGGCAATCGGGCCAGGTGTTTAGTGAAACAGATTTATTACGTGCAGCTAAACAACTGGGTTTAAAAGCTAAGGCGATTACTCGTCAAAAACCCCACTTAGATAAAATTCCTTTACCAGCGATTGTTCAAACGCAACAGGGGCATTATGTTGTGCTTGCTAAATTGGCTGAAGATAAAGTCTTGATTCAAGACGCGCAGGCCCAACGTCCTGTAACCCTGACACGCGAACAATTTTTGGCAGAAGTTTGGTCAAGCAGACTGATTTTTGTGACGCGGCGTTTTGCCTTAGTTGAAGAAGAGGTCAAATTCGGCTTTCGCTGGTTTATTCCTTCTATTGTTAAGTATCGCAAATTTTTTGGTGAAGTTTTCTTGGCCTCGTTTTTTATCCAATTATTTGCCTTAATCACGCCGTTGTTCTTTCAAGTCATTATTGATAAAGTGTTGGTACATAAAGGCTTAACGACTTTGGATGTGTTGGCGATAGGCATGTTGGCGATTTCTTTCTTTGAAGTTTTGTTAGATGGCTTACGCACTTATTTGTTTTCCCATACCAGCAATCGGGTTGATGTCACCTTGGGTACGCAACTTTTTACACACTTGTTGGCCTTGCCGGTGAGCTACTTTGAGGCGCGGCGCGTGGGGAATACCGTTGCGAGAGTCAGAGAATTGGAAAGTATCCGCAATTTTATTACGGGTTCAGCCTTGACGTTAGTCATTGATCTGTTTTTTACGGTTGTCTTTCTCACTGTCATGTATTACTACAGCCCGACGCTGACTTATATTGTTTTAGGTTCCCTCCCTTTTTATATCTTGTTATCTTTCGTTGTTACTCCGATATTACGTGAACGATTACATGAAAAGTTTAACCGGGGGGCAGAAAATCAAGCCTTTCTGGTTGAAGCGATCAATGGTATTGAAACGGTTAAGGCCAGTGCGGTTGAACCGCAATTTCAACGCCGTTGGGAAACACAATTAGCGGGCTACGTTTCTGCCGCTTTCAAAGCCAACCATTTAGGTAATATTGCTAACCAGATCGCCGGGTTTATTAATAAAGTCACTACCGTGTTGATTTTATGGATAGGGGCCCGTTTGGTTATTGAAGGTTATCTCAGTATCGGCCAATTAATTGCCTTTAATATGTTGGCGGGCAGAGTGAGTGGGCCGGTTTTGAGATTAGTACAATTGTGGCAAGATTTTCAACAGGCCGGTATTTCTTTACAACGATTAGGCGATATTTTGAATGCGAAGACAGAGCCAAACTATCAACCGAATCGGACTTCGCTGCCGCAATTGGAAGGCCGGATTCATTTTGATCAGATTACCTTTCGTTATCGTCCTGATGGGCCAGAAATATTGCGTCATATTGATTTAGAGATTCCTAAAGGACAGGTGGTGGGTATTGTGGGGCGTTCAGGTTCGGGTAAAAGTACGCTGGCTAAATTGGTACAACGCTTACATGTCCCAGAAAAGGGTCGTATGTTGATTGATGGCGTGAATTTAATCATGATTCACCCAGCGTGGTTACGTCGTCAAGTCGGTATTGTTTTACAGGAAAGTTTTCTCTTCAATAATAGTGTGCGTGACAATATTGCTTTGCATGATCCCAGTTTACCGATGGAAATCGTTGTACAAGCGGCGAAAATGGCCGGCGCGCATGAATTTATATTAGAATTAACAGAAGGTTACGATACAATCATTGGCGAACATGGCAGTACCTTATCTGGGGGACAACGGCAACGTATTGCGATTGCGCGGGCTTTAGTGATGAATCCGCGTATTCTGATTTTTGATGAGGCCACCAGTGCTTTAGATTATGAATCTGAGCGTTTGATTCAAAATAATATGCAGCGTATTTGTGCCGGCCGCACAGTGTTGATTATTGCTCATCGTTTGAGTACGGTGCGTCATGCTGATCGGATTATTGTGATTGATAAGGGTCAAATTGTGGAAGAAGGGCATCATGGGAGTTTGGTCAAAAAAGGGGGGCATTATGCCGCGCTTTATGCTCATCAAAATGATGACTAAAATGTAGGGTGGGTAACGGGTTTTTGTTGCCCACCATCTAAACTTAAGGGGCCGGCTACAAACCTCATTAAAATCAAATATTTAAATTAAGGGGCAGGCAACAAAAACTACCTGCCCCCTACAAAGTTTGCGGACAAATCGAAAAGGGGTATTTTTCAGACTGCCCGCGAGACGCACAGCAGTGCGTCTCTACAACCGCTTGGGCCTTTAGCAAAGAGACAGAAGCATCATTGTTTCACCATCTGATATTTGTAACATGGGTGAAGACACCACGTTCAAAATTCGGGTGTTAGAACCAATATAGAGGGTTTCTTGATCAATCCCAATTGTTAAAGGATACCCCTGACGTGCTGCCACCAATTCTTGATGTCTCGCATCAAGAACTATGAGAGAAAAATAGCCTTCCAGATAGGTTAGAGTTAATCTCAGAGCCTCGCTAAGAGACATACCGAACTCGAAGTAGTGATGGATCAGACGTAAAACGATTTCACTGTCACGCTGAATCGGTAAATCCAATTTCAACACGTTTAGACAAATGTCTTTGGCGTTTTCAAGTTGCCCGGAATAAACCAAAGCGAGATCGTTGTTACTTGATAATTCAGGGCTATCTTGAATCTGAAGGCTATCTGGAATCTTCTGCTCAATGAGCGCAATCGCTAAATGAGCGGGTGTATTGAAGCCAGATAAAGCTTTTAGGTTTCCTTGAGTTTCTATGCATTGGGTATGCCCGTCGCAGAAAGTGGCAACCCCGACTTGATCTAATTTTCCATAAGTCTGTTCGACAAGCTGCAAATCTTTTTGCAAAGTCGAGACGCACGGCAGTGCGTCGAAACGAACTTTAGTGAGTATCCCTAATAAACTATTATTCATAATAAATCAAGCACCTGTTTAGTGAGTCAAAATCCTAGCTGCCAAACCAAAAAATGCCGGAATGGAAGCGGTTAAAAAACAGGTGGGGACCTTAGCATAATCGGGTTAAAATTGGAAGGCTTTTTGTCAAAAAAACTCATTTCTGAATGGCGGTTTTCTGGGAAAATAGAAACCCATTTCTGGATTTATTTTTCACCCGCGATGGTGGGCAAGCGGGTAGAGATATTTTTACAAATTTATTTTCGCGAAGATGACGCAAAATAAATTTGGAACGTAAAACGCAAAGACGCAGGTACACAAACTGGAATGAAAAATAATCAAGAAGAATTAGCCTTTTTGCCAGCGGCTTTGGAGATTCAAGAAAAACCGCCTTCTCCTATCGGTCGCGCCATTATTTGGGCAATCATCAGTTTTTTTATCCTTGCCCTTATTTGGGCGAGTGTGGGTCAAGTTGATGTGGTGGCTACCGCTCAAGGTAAGATTATTCCGAGTGGGCGTGTTAAAGTCATCCAACCTTTGGAAACAGGAGTCGTGAAGCGCATCTGGGTTGAAGAAGGGCAATTGGTGAAGGCGGGTCAATTGCTTATCGAACTGGATAGTACCGTGAGTGGGGCTGATTTGGCCCGTTTGAAAACCGAAGGGATGATGGCAAAACTTGAACAAGCCCGTTTGGAAGCGTTATTAGCGGCGATTAGACAAGGTAAACTGCAATCGTTCGTAAAACCAGCGGATGCTGAATCTTTGCAAGTCGAACTTCAACAAGCCCGTTTAAAAAAGCAATTTCGCGAATATCAAGCGCGTTTAGCGGCTTTGGCTAATGAAATACAACAACGTGAGGCAGAACGTGCGACAGTGATGGCGCATATTGGTAAGTATAGGGCGATTATTCCGTTAATCACGGAACGTGTTCAAACCTTTAAAAAAATGGTCAATAAACAACTGCATCCACGGGTGCAGTGGTTAGAATTGGAACAGGAACGTATTGAACTGGTTAAAGAACAGGATATTCAATACCGTCAAATGGCGGTAATAGAGGCCGCTATTGCGGGCCTTAAACAACAACAGGATTTATTACAGGTACAGGCTGAGGCGCAGTATTTAGCCGAACTGGTTGAAATTCGCCACAAATGGATTAATATTAAACAAGAATTAATCAAGGCTGAACAACGCAAGATATTACAGTCTCTCAAAGCGCCTACTGCTGGCCAAATACAACAGCTTGCTATTCATACTGTGGGCGGTGTTGTGACACCCGCACAACCTTTAATGATGATTGTTCCCGAGGCCCAGCATTTAGAAGTAGAAGCTTGGGTACAAAACAAGGATATTGGATTTATTGAGGAAGGGGAACAGGCTGAAGTGAAAGTGGAATCTTTTCCCTTTACGAAGTATGGTACACTTGATGCTGAGGTTGTCACGCTTTCCCATGATGCCGTGGCTAAGGAGAATATTGGTTTAGTGTATGCGGCACGAGTGTCTTTGAAACAAACTCGTATTAAAGTGAATAAAAACTGGGTTAATCTGACGGCCGGTATGGCAGTCGTTGTCGAAATTAAGACAGGGAAACGTCGGTTAATTGAGTATTTTTTAAGGGCGAACACGCAGGTTCGCCCCTACATTGCGTCTGTAGGGGCGAACCTACGTGTTCGCCCTCCCCAAAATCCTACCGTGAATGAATCAGAAAATAAATCCTTTCTTATATACAATCCTTTCTTATATACAATCCTTGTCGTTCTCGGTTTTTGATCGCGTTAAAATAGAAATGCAGCCTACCCACCACAATCGCTTGGCCTTAAATATCACTCAATATCAAGCATATCAATGATTTGAGAAATGAGGTGATCATTGCTCATTGATAGAGGCCGGATATCCAATTTCTTCTAATAAATCCGCTATTTGTCCCCACTGGATAGGGGGATCATTCCATTCAATAGTCACCGTCTTGCTGTCTTTATCAGCCTTGACAGACGTGACA
The DNA here is from genome assembly GCA_003645185.1 of Candidatus Parabeggiatoa sp. nov. 3. Lineage (GTDB taxonomy): Bacteria > Pseudomonadota > Gammaproteobacteria > Beggiatoales > Beggiatoaceae > Parabeggiatoa. The sequence continues at coordinate 14,106 of QNEL01000092.1, read as the reverse complement.
CCTTCTATATCACCGACTTCTCGCTCAATGGTGCTAGTACAGTGTCCACAATTGATATTAGGGATGTTGACTGTTTTAGTTGCCATTTCAATCAGTTCCTTTTAGATAAATGGTTAATGGTTAATGGTTAATGATTAATTCTATTTAAACCTCATTCAGCTTTTCAATAATCTGGGATAAAGCTTCAAAAATAATGCTTGATTACAGATTACGGGTTGTCAATTATCTATTGTCTATTAAATGAATTAATACATTTATTAATAAACCTATATCCCTTTAACATATTGAATAATAACATAATAATTAGAATATCGGTCTTCAATAGAATAAGGCCTATTAAATCTTGACAAGAATAGTCAAGATTTTTTTGATTTTAAGTTCTAAACTTAATATATAAGTACTGAAGCACAAATAAACAGGTATTTAACAACCAAGGTGCCCCCTTTCTGTTTTTTTAAATATACCTGAAAATTTATGGTTCAGTACTTAGATAAGAGATTGGTGGGCAACCAAAAACACGTTACCGGCCCCCTACAGGGAATGGGGCCGGCAACCAAAAACACGTTACCGGCCCCCTACATTAATTGGTGGGCAACAAAAACACGTTACCCACCCTACAATTAATTGGTGGGCAACAAAAACACGTTACCGGCCCCCTACATTAATTGGTGGGCAACAAAAACACGTTACCCACCCTACATTTAATTGAATGGGGCCGGCAACCAAAAACACGTTACCGGCCCCCTACATTAATTGGTGGGCAACCAAAAACCGTTACCCATCTTATAATTGATAATAAAAGTAATGAATAATGAAATTTAATTAAAAATTAAATTAATAAGCAGTCATGATGCTAAATGGGTTTCAGAGTCTCTATCTTTTTTTATTATGGCATAGTTTATGCTGTTAATTCGTGTTAATCAAAACTTACTATTATACCACCGTGTGTGTCATAAATTGATTTAAGTTATGTTTAAGTCATTCAGTTTAAGTCATTCAAGTTTTAAAAAACTTGAGTTAAATTAAATCGGTATAAAGTAACTACATGGAGGATAGCGATATGTCTTCAAAACATTTCAATCTCATAACGGGCTTTTGTTTAAGCCTGCTGGTTTTTCAACAAGCCGCTGCCAACGAGCAACAACAATTGGTATTGCAAGTTGCGAAGCAAGTTGAATCTGAACCTTTCGCCTACGAGCGTCATATTGAAACGCTTGCTAAAGAGGTGAAAAGGCTTCAATTGGAACAAGCCAAATTGAAGCTGGAACATGAACGAAAGTTATTACAACTGCGACTCGAAAGGGAAAGACTTTCGTTGGAAAATGACTGGCATCGGGTTAAAGAAACTCAATTATCGGCGCAGTTCAAGGCCCTCAAAAATCGCTTAGTTCTGGAAAACACGATCAATGCCGAGAAGCAAAAGCAAACGGAATTGGCGCGTGAACGGGATCAATTGGCATTGGAAAACGCGGTTGCCGAAGAACGAAATAAGCAAGAGGAACTGGCATTTGAGGCTGAATTGAACAAAATGACGTTTAAAAAACGTCTATTGGAAGCCAAAATTGCTGAAAGAGCAAAACAAGAGAAGTGGGATAACCAAGCCAATACGCCGCCAACTTATTTAATAGAACCTTTGGTGGATGGACAATTGATCATTAGCGATAGAAAGGTGGTTTTGAACGGGCCTATTTGGCGGGGAACCGCTAATGAGATTGTTGAGCGTATTCAGTATTATAATAACAAAAATACTGAGTATCCCATTTTTCTGATCATTGACTATTGTCGTGGCGGTTCGGTTATGGAAGGCACGAGAATTTTGAAAGCGATGCACAATAGTCGCGCCCCAGTGTATGTCGTGCTGAAGTCTTTTGCTGCCAGTATGGCTGCCGTGATTACGACTTTAGCTGAACGTTCTTATGCTTATCCTGATGCGGTTCTCATTCATCATCAAGTTTGGGGTACTTCGAAGGGTAATGGCACCGAGCAACGCGAATACTTGAAGATTCTTGATCAATGGGCTAACCGTATTATACAACCCGTTGCCGATAAAATGGGTATGACTTTAGAGGCGTTGATTGAGAAAATGTATCAACATAACTCCAGCGGCGATTGGTTTGAGTTTGCTGATGCGGCCGTTAAACACAAATGGGTGGATTATCTGATTGAAGATATCAGAGACACTTCTTTTGTTAAGCGCCCAAAGGATGGGGATAACAATGAAGTTGAGGCCAAGGGCAAACGGGTTTCAGTCGCTGAAAAACGCGATGTGCAAGGCAATAGCTATGTGAAAATGCCCCACCTTCGCCCCTTTGATGTTTATCATATGTACAACCCGGATAATTATTATCGTTATTAAGGCAATTGAGCTGATTATAACTTTTTTTGTTGAAAATATAACGGTTTGATTTTATAGCTGTTATTGGTTAATGAGTTCACCTACCGTGAATCAAATCAGTCTATTTATATTTCCTTAAAACATTAAGGGATTGCAAGGGTCAATGGCAACTGATAAGTGAATACTGATCCTTTTTTGAGCAGAGCGGTTGGACGGCCCTAAAATTAACTGGTAAATACGTTTCAACAAAAAAAGTTATAGTCAGAATTTTCCAATTTCAATAATCAATTATCAGGATAAGAATGCTGGGCAAGCGTTTGGTTCGATTTTTGGCATTGTTGTGAAATTAAAGCACCCGAATGGTGGGCAAGCGGGCGATTGATTAGATTTTTGGCATGGAATTGAGATTGTACCGCCCGCTTACCCACGTTTGGTTCGATTTTTGGCATTGTTGTGAGATTAAAGCACCAGAATGGTGGGCAAGCGGGCGATTAGATTTTTGGCATGGAATGGAATTGAGATTGTACCGACAGCGATCCCACCCTACGAGATTTTTTGCACTTTTTGTATTTCACGCAAAAGGAAAATGCTATAGTTTCACTTAAATATCATTATGAGGTTGCCAGCCTTTGAACACATTCCAGCAATTGACCACATCGCGTTGACCGTGCTGTGGTAATTCCCAACAGGGTGAGGATTCTCTTTCTGCCGGGGAAATACAGTCGTAACCTGCACAGTGGATCAGAGCCAAAGCGGCCCCCAAGTTTTCCAAAAAACAAGCTTCAATCTGGGAATCCGGGAGTCCACTGAACTGCCACATTTCATTAGGAAAATACCCTCCACGAAGGTATGGTCGCAACTCCGGTGTATACGAAAGCGCATTATTATCGTACTGTTCGTAGGTAAAATCCATCATGCTTCCGGTAGCCGCATACAGGATACCACTGGTGGTACCAAATTCATAAAAGCCGTTTTCCTGAGGCCAATCGTTGATCAGTTCTGTCATACCTTGACCGACTTGTTCCACAAACTCGTTACCAGCCGCTGCGTCTGGACAGAGCATTAATTGGCTATAGCTGTGATAATTGATTCCAACACAAAAATTGTGTTCTTGATGCAGTTTGGCGATGACTTGGGTTTCAGTTTCAGAATTTGCTGAAGGGCCGCACCATATGCTACTGTCACCATTATCTGATGGATCTCGACTGGTCACTATTCCCCATACCTGATCACTGGTCTCGAACCCCCACGTTTCCGTGCCAAAATTGCGGTTGATGTCTACACCCGTATAGGTGCCAGCCTTCACAGGGATATTTCGACAACCACCTGACAGATTTGGAACATCGCAAATGACGCAGTCCTTTTCATAGGTGTAACTTTTACGGCTTGGCCGCCAGTTACGGTTACTAATCACTGTGTATTCATGTCCATCCGGATTAACCAACGGAACAAACCAAATTTCCCGAGTATCTAATAAATGCTTAATGCATTTTTCTGTCTGAGTCGTCGGCTCCGGCTTGTAATTTGTGATCAGGTACTCGGCGACCAGATAAGGAACTTCTAGTGCTATCCATTCCCGAGCATGAACGGCACCGCTAAACAATATTTTATGGTCAGAACCGTTGCCCACTTTGAGTGCCAATATTTCTCTGCCCTCATGACTCTGACCCACGCTGATCACGTCAGGGTCCACAATACCACGTTCGACACCCATAGCACGTAGACATTCCATGTCCTTCTTCAGGCTATAGAATTCAATTTCTTCCATATCTTGCCTCTCAGGGATTGTCGGTACCATAAAGCATTTACTTTTCCAACAATCCACTCCCTCAATCTCATAACGATGATAATGAAATGGTCTTTTTATCATAAAATCCTCCTTTATCAGGGTCCAGAGTTAACGCCCACTCAGTTTGTCAAGTTGTGCTTGTTTGCTCTCTAATAGAGCAGTCAATTTTTGATGCATAAAGCTATTCCCCATGCGTTGAGCTAATTTCGCAAAGAGTGCCGCATCCAGTGTCCATTGTTTCTCTGCATCTTGTAGCCCAGCAAACGTTGCTGTCGTAACAGAAGCTTCCAACCAACTCGGATGTGAGGCTAACCTCGACCGTAATGCGGCCATTTCTTCCGCCATTTGTTTTTCCAGCAGGGACACCACTGAAGTATCTGTCGCATCACGGGCCAGTACCAAGGTATTAATCTTCAACAACACTTGGCGAAGGTGCAAACTATTGAGATGTTCCCATATACGAGATGCCGGTTGCGGTTTGCCCCCAGAATGACGTTGGCGAAATTCACGATATTGTTGGGCTTTGGTTAATTGAAAGAGATTTTTCAGAAAATCTCCGTTGTCCAAGTTAAGTACGGTGATTTGTTTGCCCCGTTTTTTGAGTTCAGCGACTTCATTGCTCTTCCAGACTGCTACCACACCCTCTTGCCATTCCACATAGTTTTCACGCCTCACTTGGAACCGCCGTATTATCGTGTTATCGCGAGGTGTCACGAACAACACCAGTTCAACCCCGGTTGGCGGTGGTATATAATTTGCGAACTCGGGGCGTCCAAGCTGTTTTAAAATTTCCCCGATCTCTCGTAGGTAGCGCCTACGTGTCTCAATGGTCTGTTTTAAAGACTCTTGGATATCACAGGTGAGTTCCAGATGCTGGGGTAAGGGTTTGCTTGCCAGCCAACTGAGTCGTCGAATAAGTTCAGATTCACCTTCCAACACAAAAACCAACATGTCCGTCAGTTTAACACTTTCGTAGCGGTTCTCTCCCGTGAGACGTGCTAGCATGTGTAGGCCATCGGCGAACTCCGTTTCAAGTTGTGCTGTTTCTTTTTCAGAGGCCTTGTCTAAGGCAACCGATGCCCAAGCCACGTTACGCCTTTCTCTTTCGTAAAGCCAATTCCAAGCGTGATTGAGTATTCCATCCGACGAATACTGCAAGCGTTTACGAAAGGCTGCTTCCACCTCGGTAGGCGAAAGCTCACGGATGGCATTCTCATAGCTGTCTTTTCCAAAATACAACAGTTGTGGCAATTCAGCCTTTTCGGTAGCCAGCAAAGTTTCATCCGAGACAGTCGCTAAAATCCCATTGTCGATGTGGCTTAGTTCTTTATAGGCTTGACTCTTAATGGCTGAGCCGCTTGCTTGCTTCATGTAAACGATACGTTCTGTCATACAATTCTCCTATAGAAATAAATATTTATACCGGTGCGGACTATACTGCTTGGTAAAAAACACTCACATATGACCCGCATTCACTTTCAAACACCTCATTGAGTTCAACTATAGCGTTTCCCGATTGAATAAAGTAAATAAAGTACAGTTATACCTTCGAAAATCGAACCGCAAAATAACAGGCATTCCAGTCAGGCCGCGATTAAATTTGTAACAATAATAATTCATACTTCATTCAATCGGGAAACGCTATAACATTACTTGGTTGCGATTTTCACCTCCCTTTATCTCAATGTTCAAGTTAGAACTTTCTAATACTCAACTATCAAGTTTTTGATGTTCGGCATGCTTTGCAAAGCTCTATTTTTGAGTGTTAAAATAGCTAACTCATTGATTTTTAAGGTTATTTTTTAAGGTCTAAAATTATATTTCTTTTTAAATCAAGGACTTATAAAAAACGTGATAGTCGAGTAATAGACTAATATACCTTCATACTTTGGCGGGCGCATGGTATACCCCTAAAATAATCTTGTCAAGCGTCAAGGCTCAAATTACTTACCGCCTATCACTCGACTATCAAGTTTTTGATGTTATTTGGCTTTGCGATTTCACGGAAAAGTTTTTGCGCGTTAAATTTTTCACTAAAAGCGGGCCGAAAAATTTATCTTGCGAAATGACCCTTTTTTTGGGAATGCGCCCCCGGAAGAGGATGGGCTGAATGTGATATAGAAATTTATGGCATGTCGTGTAAACTAACCGCATCTTATTTGAGTGATGCCCTTGGAGATTTAGTTAATGCTGTGAATTATAGTTTTACTGAAGAGCCTGGGGAATACCGGTGGATTCTTATTCCACAGGAAAAAAAATGGCTTGCAAATTAAAATTATCGTTTTTCATCAGACTTTCCGCCAAAAACCAGATGACGACGGAGAACTTATATTTGATGTGACAGTATCAAAATATGAGTTTTCCTTGGCTATTTTAAATATGTTGGAAACGCTATTATCAGAGTATGGGGTATTAGGCTATAAAAAACAATGGGTTAGCTATGGCTTCCCGCTTGAAGACTATAGGCATCTTTGTCTGTCTGTGGGTAAGAAAACCAATGAAATGCTCATTGTAGCCGCACCCCTTTTGCACAGAGGCAGTAGTGCTATACTGCACACGGGCATAAATAAAACTTCTATGTAGGGTGGGGTAGCAAAAAAGTTTTACGCGCAAAACTTTTGGCGCGAAACGTGTTTTTAAAGCCCACAAAATCTATTTCACTTAACAAGTTTTTGCGCGCAAAAACAGTATTTCACTTAAGAAGTTGCGTGCAACTTCTTAAGTGAAATTCACATTTAGCTTCGCTGGCCTTCGGCTCACGCTCAAGTACAGCGAAGCTATACTTGAGCGTGAAATAAAGTTGCGCGCAACTTTTCACTTAGGAATGGTCACGAAATAACTTTTCACTTGAACCCGTTTTATAGAACCCCAGGTGTAACAAAGGGCTATTCATATTCAACCCCTTGGGGGTTGGCGTATTAATAAGATATCAACTTTTATCTGAGTTTTCTCAACATCTATAAATGTCCAAGTTATTTTGTGACGGTTCCTTAAGAACCAAGTTATTTTGTGACGGTTCCTTAAGAAGTTTTGCGCGCAAAACTTCTTAAGTGAAAGCGTGAACCTTCGGTGCGCTACGCTAAATGTGAAATATCAAAAAGTTTAAGCTATGCCCATGTGCAGTATAAGGCAATTGGCTGAGCAACCCCATTTCCGTTTTATTCAATTAGCTACAAATCGGGATGAATTTAAGAGACGCATGCGTCTATGGTAATGCTACAAATCGGGATGAATTTAAGAGACGCATGGCAATGCGTCTCTACAAATACGGTTTTGCATTGTGGCCGATTGACTTTAGAACAAGCGCATGAACACTGTTGTTCTGTTGAAGGTTATCATCAGTTATTACAGACTGCAGAGCGTTTTCATATTGCGCCTGAAACGCTACTGGGCAGAGAGCAATTGGATCGTTTATTTCGGGATGACGGGCTTTCAAGAAAAGCTCTAAGCACTCATGCGGCACGCAATGCTTAAGAAATCGCGTCTCCCTTCGCTCATGAACAATTTCCTTCGCTTTTACAGGGGTTAAAAGCAACGATCTGGCTGGAAGAAACCGGTTATCATGATAATGATGGCACACAACGGTTACTTACTCGCGTTATCGGAAATGAACAAGAGGGTGATTTGCCGCCGGATCGCGCTTTGTGGACATTGATAGAGTCTCTGGCTCAAGATGCCGCACTTGGGGGGTGGGCTATCGCGTAGAAAGTCGTAGTCTGAACAAAGCTTTTTTTAAAAACGGTTGCCCTTTCAATAAACAACTTCTAACTGGGGCACGGTATTTAGCAATAGGGATCAATGATCCGCGTTCTGGGATTCATAAACCTAATGAATCTATACCCGCTTGGACTATTCGCTTACATCAACGGCAATTAACAACGTTGTTTGAGTGGACTAATCGTATTGCTACTGGAAAAAGCGGCTAATCCTTAATGAGTGTGATCTCAATGTGAGATCAATTTGATATAATCCAATGGTTCCTTTGCATCGTCGTGATATACTTTGTAAAACAAAGTTTTGTCAGAGGTAAAAAACCTGCCAGGTTTGCCAAACATGGCAGGTTTGGCAAGCCCTGAAATGATTTTGATGAAAATCTATAAAACCGCCGAAGGTGTTAATTAAACCTTGGCGGTTTTTTTTTCCTTTTAGCCTTACTTTTTTAAAGTAGATAGGTGAGGCGATAAATCGCTTTATTAAGGTACTGAAAACTTCGGAAAAGTCTGTAAGTCATTGATTTTTTGTTATGCCTATTTTTGTAAGTCATTGAAAGTATTGGATGCAAAAAAGTTCTCCGAAGTTTTCAGTAAGGTAGGAAAAATCCATACTTTCAAATTTAATAATGACTGATTCTACTGTTACTTTTGATTCTAAAACGTTTTTGGCGAATTTGACGAATAAGCCGGGCGTATATTGTATGTTGGATGCCACCGGTACGGTGTTGTATGTGGGTAAGGCGCGTCATTTGAAAAAACGGGTGGCGAGTTATTTTAATCAATCGGCTAATATGTCGCCGAAAACGCGGGCCTTAGTGACACAGATTGCTAATATTGAAGTGACTGTTACGCAAACTGAAACTGAGGCTTTGATTCTTGAAAATACTTTAATTAAAAGGCAGCAGCCTCGTTATAATATTTTATTACGTGATGATAAAAGTTATCCTTATATTTGTTTATCACATCACCCTTTCCCCCGTTTAACCTTGCATCGGGGCGTTAGAAAGGTTCTGGGGCGTTGTTTTGGGCCTTATCCGCATGTTCGGGCGGTGCATGAAACGATCAATTTGCTACAAAAATTATTTCGGATTCGCCAATGTGATGAGCATTTTTTCAACTATCGCTCGCGCCCCTGTTTACAATATCAAATTCAACGTTGCACTGCTCCTTGTGTGGGTTTGATTGATGCGGCAAGTTATCAGGAAGATGTGCAACATGCGATGTTGTTTTTAGAAGGTAAAAGTCAAACGGTGTTGGCGACTTTAATCGAAAAAATGGAGGAGGCGGCGAAAGCCTTGGCATTTGAAACGGCGGCTAAATATCGTGATCAAATTCGCGCTTTAATAAAAATTCAGACGCATCAATATGTGAGTATAGAAGGCGATAATATTGATATTGATATTATTGCGGCCGTCATTGGGAGCGATATGGCTTGTGTGCAAGTGTTGATGGTGCGTGAGGGGCGGCAGGTTGGCAATCGTGCTTTTCAAATCCCCTCTGGCCCAAAAATCCCGCAGGGTTTTGAAATCCCTGGCCCTGAGATAGAAACATTGTTGGCTGCCTTTTTACCGCAATATTATTTGGCCGCTAATCGCGATATACCGGATGAGATTGTGCTTCAATGTGAGATTGATGAAATCCCTTTACTCACTGAAGTCATCAGTCAACAGCGGGGGAGGCAGGTGCTGATACATTCAAAGGTGCGAGCGACACGGGCGCAATGGCTGAAAATGGCGCTTGAAAATGCACAGGTTAGTCTGGTACAACGCCAACCTTATCAATATACTGAGCGTTTAGCGACTTTAAGTATTGTGCTCTCTATGGAAACGCTGCCATTGCGTATGGAATGTTTTGATGTGAGCCATACTCAAGGGGAAGCGACGGTGGCCGCTTGTGTGGTGTTTGATCTTGAAGGGCCCAATCGTAGTGATTATCGGCGTTTTAATATAGATAATATCACTGGCGGCGATGATTATGCCGCGATGCGAGAGGCGTTGATGCGGCGATATAGCCGCTTACAAAAGGAGGCTGCGCCTTTACCTGAACTGTTGTTTATCGACGGTGGCATTGGACAATTTAAAGTGGCACAAACTGTGCTGAATCAACTCCAATTAACGGATATACGCATCATCGGTGTGGCTAAAGGCCCGAACCGTCAAGCGGGTTTTGAAAGCTTGATTTTATCTGAAGAAGGGCCCCCATTGAGATTGCCTAAAGATTCACTTGCACTGCTCCTTATCCAACAAATCCGTGATGAGGCGCACCGTTTTGCTATCACAGCCCATCGGGGGAGACAGGCTAAAATACAGCGCACTTCTGTTTTGGAAGAAATTAGAGGTATTGGCCTTAGACGTCGCCAAGATTTACTCAATTATTTTGGGGGCTTGCAAGGCATTTCACAGGCCAGCGTAGAAGATTTAGCAGCCGTGCCAGGTATTGAGAAGTTATTAGCCAAAAAAATTTATGATTTTTTTCATAAAGAAGAATAATTCAAAATGAGGCTTACTGCTTCGATGCCAAATTAGCGAAGGGAATTAAACTGAAAGGGGTGGGCAACACAGCTCACCCTACCTTGATCGATGGGCAACACTCTTTGCTCACCCTACATAACTGATAACTGAAACATGAATACGCCTAATTTATTGACATTATTGAGAATTATGTTGATTCCCGTGCTGGTCGGGGTATTTTATTTGCCTTGGAAGTGGACAAATGAGTTAAGCACTTTAATTTTTGGCTTAGCGGCTATCACGGATTGGTTTGATGGCTATTTGGCAAGACGTTGGAATCAAACTTCGGCCTTTGGTGCTTTTTTAGATCCTGTCGCGGATAAATTGATTGTGGCCGTCGCTTTAGTTTTATTGGTACAAGCCCATCCTACCCAGTGGATGGCGATACCGGCTGCGGTGATTATTGGTCGTGAAATCACGATTTCGGCTTTACGTGAATGGATGGCCGAGCTTGGACAACGCGCTACAGTGGCGGTGTCAATGGTGGGTAAGGTTAAAACAACGGCTCAAATGACCTCTTTATTAATGTTACTTTATTATGATCCGTTATTGGGTTTACCGATCTACGAAATCGGTTTTGTTTTGTTATATGTGGCTGCTATTTTAACGTTATGGTCGATGATGGTTTATTTGCGAGCGGCTTTGCCGATTTTATTGAAGGAGTAGGGGCAATCCTTTGTGTTTGCCCTTTCCTGAGATGAAAAAAATAACGCAAAAGGCGCAAAAGACGCAAAAGACGCAAAAGACGCTTTCTTTAGCGTCTTTTGGGTTTATATACAAAATCTTGATACTTGTTTATTGATTTAAATGGATATTTCAGATACGCTATCTAGTGAAACCATTTTTTAAAGGCATAAACAAGATGAAATTTATTCATGCAGCTGATATTCATTTAGATAGTCCACTACGGGGATTAGCCCGTTATGAAGGGGCACCTGTTGAGCAAATGCAACGAGCAACGCGGCGAGCTTTTATTAATATGATCGATCTAGCTTGCAATGAAACCGTTGATTTTATTTTGCTGGCCGGTGATTTATATGATGTAGATTGGAAAGACTATAATACGGGATTATTTTTTAATCAACAAATGAGTCGTTTGCGTGAGGCGAATATTCCTGTATTTATGGTACTGGGTAATCACGATGCCGGTAATACTATCACACGACAATTAAGGCTACCAGATAATGTAACTGAATTTCATTATCGCTCTCCTGAAACCAAAGTTCTTGACAATATAGGCGTGGCAATACATGGACAAAGCTTCGCGAACAAATCCATCACCGACGATCTCAGCACCGCCTACCCTAACGCCCTTCCTGGTTATTTCAATATCGGTTTACTCCACACTTCTTTAAATGGCCGTCAAGGCCATGATCATTATGCCCCTTGTACCCTCCCTAGCTTACTCTCACATGGTTATGACTATTGGGCACTGGGCCATATTCATAAACGCGAAATCTTGCATGAGAAACCCTGGGTGGTTTTTGCCGGCAATTTGCAAGGACGACATGCTCGCGAAACGGGGGCTAAAGGCTGTACTTTAGTTAAAGTGAAAGACGGACAAACCGTTGTCAGTTCTATCCCGGTAGATGTTTTTCGCTGGGAAGAGTGTTTTGTGGGGGTAAACGATGTGGTAGAGGCTGATGATATAATCGAAAAGGCCCGTAGTGCCGTCAGTGAAGCGATGCAAAATGCCGATGGGAGGCCATTAGCTTTACGTTTTATTATAAAAGGGGCTTCTCCAGTGCATAATGAATTGCATAGTCATCCTGAACGTTGGACGAATGAAATTCGTGCCGCTGCGACTGATACGGGTTTAGGCAATGTCTGGATAGAAAAAATCAGTTTACAAACCCGTGCCCTTGAAACTCCGTTAGCGCAAGATGAGGGGCCGTTAGCGGAATTGACTCATTTTCTACGCAGTCTTATTCAAGACGGTGAAGGTTTAAAAGCGTTGAGTAGCGAATTTCGTTCATTAATCAATGCCTTACCGGCAGAGGCGCGAGAAAACGAAAAAGGTAGCGGTGTCGATCCGGGCAATCTTGATACGATTCGCGACTTGCTCAATGGTGTAGAAGAATTGTTGATGGCACGACTCTTGACGCAAGAATGAATGATGACAAGTTTTTTTGACAATTTGTCTATTTCGCGGGTTTTTTTCAACACAGAGTACACAGAGTACCATAGAGTACCACAGAGTCTAATCTCATCTATAGTTTGTCAGATATACTGCACGCGGGCACAATTTAAACTTTTAGTTGCTTTTCCGATTTGCTGACGTACAAAGGCAAATCGATCAGAAAAAGATTAAAAGGCACAACCCCGTATGTTGAATGTGAATAGCCCCAGGTGGCAACCTGGGGTTGCCAAAAAATGATAAAAGTTTTTCAGGCAAAAGTTCGCTGCGCGAACTTTTGCCTGAAAGTTTATTCCCGCGCCGAGTATACATAAGTTGGCCTTTCCAATAGTGGATATCAATGCGTTGATAACTGATAACTGCAAAATAAATTGGGTTTAAAAATCGGGCCTATGCATTACCCAAAATATTACCTGAGGGATTATGTCAAATAAAAAATTTGAAGAATTTATAAATCAGCAAACAGAAAATGCTGACTCAAAACCAATTGATTGGGATAAAAAAAGGGCCAATTGGATAAGAGATTTGGGTGCCTTCTATGGTTCTATAGAATCATTTTTAAAGCCTTATATTGAAGAAGGAAAGATAAAGATGGCTTATGGCAAGAAGAAGATATTTGAAGAACATCTAGGAGAGTATGAGGCAAAGAACGCTATCATTTTTTTTGGCTCGAATAAGGTAAAGCTGGAACCCATTGGAACCAATCTAATTGGTGTTGAAGGCCGTGTGGATTTAATTGGGCCTAATGGAAAAGTCAAATTTTTTCTTGTTAATAACACCACAAAAACGCAAAAGATTTCTGTGTGTGAGCAACCTCCTCTACCTGAAGAAAACGGGTTTGAAGAGAACTGTACATGGAAAATCGCCACGAGTCCTCCAAATCTCATCTATTTTGATTTGGAACAGAATTCTTTTTTTGATGCCCTTATGGAAGTCGCTAATGGGTGAGCGAGTTACTTTTAAAAGAAACAACCAAGAAGAGGGTTGCCCCTTGCGGTAAAATACCTGTTTATTTGTGCTTCAGTACTTAACTGATAACTGAAAGGAGAAAAACGATGCCAACACCCTTTCCTGGTATGGTTCCCTATTTAGAGCTGCCCGGATTGTGGGTACAAGTGCATACCAATTTGATTGTTGATATCCAGCGATTTTTAAATGCCTTGCTTCGGCCTCGTTATCATGTTGCTGAAAAGATTTTAGCCAAATTAGCGCGTACAAAGAATTGATTTCAAGGTTTAATCAGCGAAAATCATGACAATCAGTGCAATCAGCGTTCTATCAAGCCTTTCCTTTAGTACAACTGATCTGGGGAGTGATCGGATTGGTGCATGGGTAAAGTTAATCCCTAAACCGCTGTACTAAAATCTTCGTAGAGACGCGATGCCTCGCGTCTCTATATTGCTTATGATCACGCGGTAAACGGCCCAAAATAGGCACATACCATTTAATTAAATCGTATGTTTTTTGGATAATAGGTAAATCATTATTTTTCATAACGGTTGTTGATCAATGTAGGGTGGGATCGCTTAGCGACAATAAATTAAAACTTATCCCAAAATCGTTCCAAACGCTTGCCCACCATGCCCAAAAATACAACGCATTGAAGAAATAAACGGATTTGT
>QNEL01000091.1 GCA_003645185.1 Candidatus Parabeggiatoa sp. nov. 3 | reverse complement strand
ATAGAAGCAACCATAAGAGGGGCAACCACAAGGGATTGCCCCTACGGGCGCGGTTGTAGGGGCAATCCCTTGTGGTTGCCCTTTGCGATAAAATACCTGTTTATTTGTGCTTCAGTACTTAAGTGAAAAACTTTTTCAGATCAATTTGGTGGGCAACAAAAACACGTTTCGAGGTTGAAGTTGAGGCAAACAAAAACTTCAACCTCGAAAGGAACCCTACAATTCCCGTGCATTCATTTAAAAAAAAGTTTTTCAGGCAAAAGTTTATCGCCCCGTTGAGTATAGGAATCGTCACAAAATAATTTGGACATTTCTAGATGTTCATAAAAATAATTTCCAAAAGGGCGAACACTAAACATAAAAGCGATAATAATCAATGAGTTAGTTGATTAATCCGACATGCCGCTAGATTAGAGTTTTTCGTTCAGCGATTTATCGCCTATTTAGAAATAAGCGTTGAGCGATTGATCTACCCATTTTTCAAGATTCAGAGCCTTGTTTCTCAATCAAATTAATCACCCGCTGAATTTTAGTCAGAAAGGCAAACAGATTAAAATCAGGTTTGCCTTTAGGAGAAGCCGAAAACGTACTGATACTATTCACATTATCATCTTCCAAAATATCTTGATAAGGATTCAGCTTCAACGTTAATGCAGTATCCGCTTTCTCATAAGCGGCCGCATGTAGCAGACAAATGTAGTCAATCAATGTCTTTCTTTCGGCCGTATCCGGCGCAATCATACGCTCCAATATTCGTGATTGTAAGGTGCGATCCGAATAGATATTATCCAAAGTGGCGTAAGACATCACATTGTTGAAAAAGTTTTTCTCCGCTTCCTTGCCTTTGACTTTAATGCCATTCGCAATATTCAGAAAAGTGACTATTTGACTCTCGCTTTGACGATCCATTTGCAGGTGTTTCTGAATAGAAGGCACATCGTCAATATAGATGGCATTCAATTGGCTTCCGCCGAACATTTTAGCAGGATATTTTCCATAAAATGCAGGATAGATATTTAAATCAGGCCGATTATTCATCATCTCTTGCAACACCGTTTCTGACATAAAATACAAAGCTTGTTGCGGATTCTTTTGTGTGAGATTCAGATTGCTGGTAAACGGCGCTTTCGCAATATACAAGATATCGCGGATACTATAATCATTATACAAACGATGCACGGTATCGATCAGCATTTTGGGATGATTATGAATTTCATGTTTGTAGTCATTTTCGGCAAAAGTCAAAAAGTGACTGCTTAATTGAAGCGTTTCTTGATCAAGACGTTCAAGTAGTACTACTCTACCAAACAGATTGACTAAACTGTAGTTTTCATCTTGATTACGGTGCTTGCCCGCTACACGCGAGGTGACAATCACTATTGCCAGTTTATCAAAGGCCGGTGCAAAACCAGGCGCACTAAAGGTTTTAGGCAGGAATGCGTAAAGCGAACTTCTGGCATTCGTTATCTTGTATTGGAGAGATTTTTGTTGATTCCAATTAAGATTCATCAATTGAATGCCTTGCATTCCGGCGGTGTATTTTTCATTGAGCAAAAAAGTGATTGTAGCGCAAACTGCATTTAAATACTCCTCAATGGGATCATTTTCAGCAGCTTTATGCACTCTCACAATCGGAATCGCTAAATGGATGCCTTGTGATAGCTTCTGACAGAGTGCCGATAATCCCAATAAGAAAACAGTAGCCACTGTGATTTTATACACAAAAAACTCAAACGTATTGGTTTTATTTGGCTTGATGTCGGGCATGATTTGTACCATTACCCCAGCCATTTTAGTCAAGGGTTTGTGGTAATCATCTCTTTTTTCGCCACTCGGAATTTGAGGGCGCACTAATACGGGTAAAAAATGCCACATTTGTGGTTGTGTACGGATATGAAGACTACGTCTTTCCTGTCGATTGGCATAAAAAAAGGTGTCATAAAACGATAAGTCGAAAGGCATGGAATACAATGCATCGGCTGGTATGTCAGCTTTTTTAAGCAAGCGAACATAGCGCAAACATTTTTTCAAGCTATTCATGTCTTGACGCGCTGATTTTTGCAACTCTTTAATGAAAATGTTACCTTCACTGGCATCAAAAATGTCATCATTGACAAGCTGTTTTTCCAACACGATACAACGTTTTAGAGTGCTTGATATACAAGCTTTCTTGGTTTCCAAGAGGTTTTTCAACGTGACAACTGCTGGGCTAATGATTTTCTCACTAATTTTCTGTTCCGCTTTAAGCATGGTGTCTGCTAACTTTAACAGTTCATCCAAAGCGTTAGGAGCACGCGCATGAAGTTTAGAAGCTATCGCTTGCCACACTGCGGTTTTGTCAGCACTGCCCGAAAATACACTGTAGTACAAAAAAACCGTTTTAATACTTCTACCAAGCAGACGTAATGGGCGGTAATCCGTGCTGCCATCACCCTGCGCTGTATTAAATTGCTTTGCCAG
Source organism: Candidatus Parabeggiatoa sp. nov. 3 (assembly GCA_003645185.1). GTDB lineage: Bacteria > Pseudomonadota > Gammaproteobacteria > Beggiatoales > Beggiatoaceae > Parabeggiatoa. The sequence continues at coordinate 17,785 of QNEL01000091.1, read as the reverse complement.
TTTTAACACGGCTATCGCTTTTGCCAAATGGCGAGCGTAAACACTCATGCCACTTTTCAGCAACTTGGGAAAATCCCTATCCGGCGTAGTGACGGGATTATTGGCTTTAAAGCGAATACCAAACACAAATACGCGCTCTTGAGGGCTAGTTCGTTCTTCCAAATTGCCATCAATCAAGCCAATCATGGGCAAATTAGTAAACGCATCGGCATTACCTAACAATTCGCGCAAGTCACAAGTATGTTCATCTGTCACTTGATATTGGCAATCTGCATTGCTTCTATCAGAATGATGAATATAACTTTCTACTGAGCGAATATTAGTGACAATCTTTTCCAACTCGGTACAAGGAAGAGATTGTTTTTTTGCATTCTCAAGCAAATATTCCAAATACGCAACGCCCGCTTCACGCCTCACTAGCCCTGAAGTTTCTTTATCCAATAGTTCACGCAAACCTATCAAAGCGCGGTTATCGGGATCATCAAACAATTGGTTAATTTGGCGCTGTATTTCCGACAACGCTTCCTCTTTTTCCGTTATCTCCTGATTACCCTGAACCAGATTCTCGTAATAATTGTAAACCGCTTGCTGAAGATCATCATCCACTTTGCCTCCGGCTGTCATGCTCACTTTGCATAAATGAGCGCGAAACAATTTATCGCTGCCAGATTCTGATTTTTTATCAGCAGTGGAGACGGGTTGTAAAGTGCCCTGTTTATTTTTAAAGGGCAGAAAGTTTGGGTTGATGGAAAAAATATTATTTTTATCCTTATCATCCATTTCCGCGCAGGTTTTAAGCAGACTTGTCAACAGTGGCGAGGGGATATTGTCAATGTGTTCAATGAGTTTGGCATAAATCTTCGTTACGGCATCAGCCAATTTTTTATCGGCAAGGGGGTAAACGCTGAAGGTTTCAAATTCGCCCAATCTGCCTTTGACTATATCCTCTAAATTGGCAATCCGAGACGATGAGAGTTGCTCATAAACTTCACGCGCAACGGTGATGCAATCCAATCCGAGCGTAGCAATACCCTCTCGGTATTTGAACGGATTGGTTTGGGTGATCACCTTTTCAATCGCACTCGTTATGTCACTGTGTAACAGTTCTAAGTGTTCATTATCTGGTGTAATTTCGTGAGACATGTCAGTTATCAGTTATCAGTGGATAAAGGGCGAACACGCAGGTTCGCCCCTACGACCCTATATGTTGTAGGGGCGAACCTGCGTGTTCGCCCATAAGAAAGTTCGCCCTTTTTTTTAAATATGGTGTCCCTAAAATCCGTTATAATCAAAGAAAAGTCAGTCACGATTCTTTTGCGATAACACTAAATTAATCAAGTTGAAAGTCGTTGATGAAAACAAATAGCGTCTATCAAAACGCTGTTGTCGAATGATCGTGACATTGTCACTGCGAAACAGCAAAAAGGGAAACGTTTCATATCCGCCATCTAAGGGCAGTTTGTCAACCACTTGATATAACAAGTATAAATAATTCTCCAGCACATCTATAAAACTATCCCCTTCCGTGGTTTCTGCTTCATAACGCTTGGTTTCAGAATGTGGACTAAAATACTGCTTAAAGATTTCTGGTTGAAACAACACGGGTAACGGTATCGCAAGATACTGGCTGCCACTGGCATTTTGACTATAAATGTCTTGACTCTTGCTGGTATCTTCACTGGCTTGCTGCATTTTTTCTATTTCTTTTGCAACCTTGCTCAATGCGGTTCTCAGGTTATTGGTATATTTGGCATCTGAGGCATGTCCTTGCATTTTTTCCACTATGCCTTCGCTTTTTACCGCGTTTAACAGATCTTTGGGAATATTCACTCGTTCTTCACTCTTGGGAATCGGTACGATGAAAATATCGCCGTCGATATAAAAGCTGGGTTCAAAGCGATAATTGAGCAAATCATACAAGCTGTTTTGACTGCGTTCGCTAAACTGTTCATAGTAGATATCGACTTTTTTCAGGGTGTCACTGGCTACTCGTGTTTGTGTGCGCTGAAAAATCGTTCTAATATCGTCTTTCAATTTGGTTAAGGAGTTGTTATATTCCGCTTGCCCCACCTTCACACTTTCCAAGTTGCGACTGATTTCACGCTTCATCTCGCTGAGCAACTTAGCTACCCCTGTTAATAGGGAATCGCCTACCGAATCAACATGTTTCCCGCCTACTGGGATAATTCTCAGTTCATGTTGTTCGCCAATGTCTCCTAAACCGGTTATGCGTGTTTGTACAGCGGCGCGTACCAATAAAATGATATTCATTAACCCTGTGATGCCACGTTGATAACGCTCTTCTCGGGGGTGCCAATCGCTATAATAAATCCTGTCATGGAGATAAAATGTCAGCCAGCGCGTTTGGGTTTCTAAGGCCCTTTCTTCAGCGGTGTCACCGCCACGCCCACGATACACGGTTTGTACAATTTCCATTAAGTTATTTTCAATCTGAAACTTGGGCACTTGAATGAAAATATATCGCGCACGCGCAAAAGTAATGCCACGACTGGCCGAAGACGTCATAAATATAATCTTGACCGCATTTTTATGCTTATGGATTTGTTGACGTTCCGTATCCGAAATGCTGGAATGGATTTCCAAATAATCCTTAAATTTCTCAAATGAACCGCTGGGCAAAGAGAATTGGTTTTGGCTGAGTTGGGCAATTAATTGCCTCAGATAATTAATATTCTGAATATAAACCAGAATTTGCCCATCATGAGCCGGATCGCGCAATAGCTTGAAAATGTCTTTTAAAAGCCAGGCTTGTTGTGCGTCATCATCGTTGCGCTTTTCGCGCTTTTCTAAAAAGGCCGAGTTGGCACGTACTTCCGCGCCGACTTTGTAGCTCAACACTAATTCACGGGCCGGAAAGGTATTGGCGTTGATAATGGTGCTATCCCATTTTGAAAAGCCGATTTTAAATTGATCTTGTTGGATAGACAAGGGTTTGGCATCAATTGCTTTATCCACTTGACGATATAAGATTTTCGCTGGACTGGGTTCGCGTTTGGATAAATGCTGTTTAATCACATCTTTACCGGCAATCGAGGCATCCGATGCAATGATTTTAACCTTGAAATGTTTATGGAATTTTTGCGCGATTTTCACCAATTCATGCAGCAAATCACTACCACCACTATCGCCAATCACTTCATCTACCATAAAAATAACATGCCGCGTTGTTTTTGCAATCTGCGCCAGTTTCACATCATCAAAGTCTTTCAATTGCTTATCTATAGCGGCTTCGGCAAAAAGTCGTCTTAAATGTTCCGCAGTGGTTTTGGTTGCCGTCTTTTTCAGTGATTGCACCGTTGCCGTCGCGACAATGTTTTTGGGTATCGTCTTATCAGTATAATGAGCGTGACGTAAAGTGCAAATCGCTGAACAAACCGTATTCAATACGCCTTGTGTGAAACGACGATTATAAGCCATTTTATTATCGCTACTGGATTGGCTGTGACTGTAGCGCGATTTATGAAAAACCAGTTCTTGTTCATCAGGAACCAATTTTAAAATACTTTGCTTCCCGCCGACAGCTGTTGGCATTTTCAATTCGGGTGGCAAGGGCGTATTTGAGACATATTTAATCACAGGTTGCCCATCAAAACTATTAATGAGGGTGCTGTTTGAGTAAATACAGATTAAACTGTCGTCTTTGACGATTCGCTTGCCATTATCAAGGCGACTCAATTTTTCAACAATATCATAGTTGACTTGGGTACGTGGACTGAAATAGAAAAACAATACCCCTTCTGACAGGATGGGTTGTGTCAAAATATATTCAACAATCGCGGTGGTTTTACCAATGCCAGGATGCCCGGTGAGAAAGAGCAATAAATCATCATTGTACATGGCTTGCGTAATCAGACGCGCATGAGCATCCCGAAAGGTTAAGGCACTGTCAGGCTCCAATCCTACTTCTGCCAAAATCTCTGGAGGCACTTGATCCGCAGTACTGAAAAAATCTTTCAACACTTCGGTATAAGTACTTTGCGTTATGCCCTTGTCAGAAAAAGGTAATGTGCGTAATTTTTCGACAAAAGTCGTTAAATTGTGGCTATTACCACCAAAAAATTGGCGAAAGGTGCGTTTGAAATTTTTGAAAATGCTTTCAAAAACGGATGTGATAGAAACCAATCGATTTTCGGGATAAGGTATTCCCTGAGTTTGTTGCTTACTTTGTTGATAGATCGTTTGGAAAATGCCTAAAATGGGCAAGTCGGCTTTATCGCTGATAAAAGTCGCATTATAAGCGCGATCCGTTAAACCAATGGCATTGACTTCTAAAGCCTCTTCATGAAATCGTTCAGGTAGCAATGCTGTGAGACACTGAACAAAACTATGGGCATAGCCACCAGCTTGAATCATTTTATAGCTGTCTTTGTCGTCTCTGGAAAAGGCTTCAAAGTAATCAGCCAATTCGGCTGAATAATGAATACCCGCTTTATCGGAATCCATCAGAATATGTTCAAAAGCGGTTTTCTGGCGCATATAGCCATAGGTGGTGAATAGACGTTGTTTGACGATAGAAACGTCTTGTAAATCAGGTACTTGAGTAATATCCGCGACCGAAAATAAGCCGACATCGATCACCACGATGCGATATCGATCATGCAAATGAAATAACATGATGATATCAGCATTTAAAAATTGTCCACGTTGTTGGTATCTTTGATAATCCGGTTGAAGTTGACTGTCTATGTGCTTGAACATCTGTTCAAGCTTGGGCGTGAGTAAATCATAGCGAACATAATCATCGCTATTAAAAAGCGGCTGTAAATCACACTGATAATATAACAAAGTGGGATAATTCGCTTTTGGTGTCTGCAAAGGTAAAGGTTCACTCCGAAAAGCTTTCATCGCGTCATCCAGCCCTTGACAATATTCGACGATAAAATTAAAGCCTTTGTGAACACCCAAAAAGACGAGATATTCGATAAACCGCTCAGTGTTTTTCAACAAAGTGGGATCAACAACGCCATTTTTTTTCGCTTTGGCTTGTAAACGGGAGACAATTTGAGACAATTTGAGCTTTTTCAGTTCCTCATCATAAAGAGGATGAACCTTGGATAATAGCTTTTTCTTGGTGGTTAAATGGCGAATACCCGCTAGAATGCCGATATTGATGCCTAATTCAAAGACAAAACCAAAGTCGTCTCCAAGAATGTTGGTGCGAATGTGATTCATAAGAGAGTGAGTTGTATTTAACTTGATAATAAAGTTTTCATATTCTGCTATATATAGCGTTTCCCGATTGAATGAAGTACAAATTTGATTTTAGTACAAAATTTATTTTGCGTGATCTTGGAGTGCAAAATTTATTTTGCGTGATCTTGGAGTGCAAAATTTATTTTGCGTGATCTTGGAGTGCAAAATTTATTTTGCATGATCTTGGAGTGCAAAATTTATTTTGCGGCCCTCTTTTCAAACCAAATTTATTTTGCGGTTCGATTTTCAATCGGAAAACGCTATAACTACAAGGATTGTTTATAATAAAGGATAGGTACTGGGCATTTGATGAACTCATTAGTCTCAACCTTATTCATTTATCGATGACACTTTTCGTTTATTTGAGCGAAGCAAAATCTAATCCGCATTAGGTAGTTGAACTTGGTTGTTGAGTCTGCCGCGGTGCCCTGATCCATGCCCTGAGCCTGTCGAAGGGAAACATGCCGAAACATACACTTGTAGTTATAGGTTTTTAAAATCCTTTATTATATACAATCCTTGTAGTTATAGGTTATAGGAAGCCAAAATATGTCTTACAGCTGTTTCAACCTTAAAACGGTAGAGAAAGCATTCCAATTGCAAGAAACGGTACAAAACCTTTTTCCCAGCGTTCCAAATCTTGAAATCAGCGATTGGTTACAACAAACCTTGGAAAAAGGCGCTTGTCTTCCACTCAAGAGTGAAAAAGCCCGTTCAGAAATGATTATTGCCCCCATTTTGTTGGAAATGATGGAAAATAATCAGCGTGCTTTTACGATATTTTCGGGCGAAACTTTAGATGTCGATGCTAACAAAGGTTTGAATGGAGAATGTGATTTTATTATCAGTAAAGCGATGAAAACATATACAATTCAAGCACCTATTTTGATCATCAAAGAAGCCAAGCAAAATATTGTCGAAAATAATATGGGGCAATGCGCGGCACAAATGCTGGGTGCTAGGATTTTTAATCAGTCCGAAAACCAAGCGATTGAAACCATTTTTGGATGTGTGACTAATGGTGAAGTGTGGCAATTTCTGAAACTTGAGGATCAAACTATTCTGATTGATGCGAAAAAGTATTTTATTGATAATCTGGAGCAGATTCTTGGTGTACTTCAAGCCATTATAGATTTTTATTCTAATCATTAGGATGGTGGGCAAGCGGGCGGTAGGATTTTGGGATAATATTTAATTCAGTGTCGCCCGCTTACCCACCCTACAAGAACATAGAGAGTTTTATCATCACCGCTTATTTTACCAACAAAATTGACCGAAAGAAGGCAATATGGAACAAACAAATACACTGATGCCTAACGTGACTCAATCAATTTTTCAAGCAGTGCCTTTACTTCTGGATTTCCCGGCACCCCGTTTCTGGGTGGACTATGATCGAGAAGCTGACGTGTTATACATTAGCTTTGCTCGCCCCCAAAAGTCCACCGACACAGAAATGACTGATGAGGGTATTTTATTTCGATACAGAGATAATCAATTGGTAGGGCTTACTATTTTAGAAGCCTCAACCCGTACTTAAAAGCTTATCACTAATGGAAACACAACGCTGTCAAACAAAAGCACCCACGCATCCTGGTGCATTGCTACGCGAGATTGTTTTGCCAGAGTTAGAAATGACGCAAACAGAATTGGCAAAATACTTGGGTATTTCTCGTTATGCCATTTCGGAGATTATTCATGAACGTAAACCCATTAATCCTGATATGGCATTGAGATTAGGACATTTTTTTGGTAATGGTGCAAGGTTATGGCTAAATATGCAACAAACTTATGATTTATGGCACACTGAAAAAAGTAAGCGTTCAGAATATCAAAAGATTCCGCAATGTGCTGTAGCTTTCCAATCGTCGTGTTTGTAGGATGCTTATTTGAGTACTCATAATTGAAATTAAAAGCTTATGGCTAAAGCCATAAGCTAAAAGAGCGGTTGGCTTTGTTGTTCACCACAGCAAAAAACCATAATTATCACGATTTTATCGTCAGAATCCTTTGTTCCCGGCAAGTCAATTCATAAGTCGCCCCTAAATCAATGGGAAGGCAGATTGAACCACGCAACCAAAGCGGCATAATTGGTAATGGCTGCCCTATTTCTAATGCTTGTTGCCAAATATCTAAACAGGGCTTAGTCTGGTGTTTGACAACTTGATAAGCGGTTGTGTAAAGCTGTGCTTTCATCAATGGCACCTTTTTAATATTTGCCAATAGCTCATCATGTAAATTAGCGGCTCGAATCGTTACCACATCAACGATAATCAGCCCTAATCCTTGCTGTAAATAAGCTTCACATTTAGACACAAAAGCATTTCTGCTTGCGGGACGATCTTTGTTCGCGGGACTGACTAACTCAATCGCGCCGGCTAAAATAGGGCCCACTTCATCATTAAAAATATTAATTTCTACGGCCTCTGAAACCGGCTGAAAAGGAACCGTTTGGGTAGGTTCGGGCGGTTTCCACGGTAGAGCATTTTGGGGCTTTGCGTTTTCGGGTAAATAATCAGCCTCAGAAGATAAAGACTCTTCAAACGTTGCGACATCAATTTCGATACCAAACTGTACATTAGGTTCTGCAAAGTAACCTTCTGGTAGTCTGTGATTCAAATCTGAAGCAATGTAGGTTGCCCAAGCATTATGAAATGCGTGCCAATGACGACGTGTGCTTAGGGGGGGACGAAAATGATCTTGTAATGCCATGATATATCATATAATTTAAATTCAGAAAATCAGAAAAATACGGACAGGCAGGCAATGCCTATTAAGCTTGGGCGAACACGCAGGTTGGGCGAACACGCAGGCAGGGCGAACACGTAGGTTCGCCCCTACATTATGTGTTCCTAAATGTTCAAGCATTCAGAATTTTTTTAGCCCGTTTAACCAGTTCATCCGGATTGCAAGGTTTGAGAATAAGATCAGTCGCTCCCAATTCTAAAACGATGGGGCGCGTCTCTGATTTAGAACGCCCCGTCAATGCCAGTACGGGTATGTCTTGTTTCGCCTCCTGTCGTAGCCATTTTAAAAAACCCATGCCATCTAATATTGGCATCATCATATCAAGTATGATCAGATCAGGCGTTAGCTTTGTTAGCTGCTCTTTGCCTTCTTCTCCGTGATTGGCATGGAAAATCTCGTATCCCGCCATTTTGAGGTAGATGCCCAACAAATTTCGCAAATCCTCATCATCATCTACCAGTAATATCTTCTTCGCTGTTTCTGCATTCATATTAAATAAAACTCCTTAGACGTAATTCAAAAGACATGCCTTGCCCCACTTGACTTTCACCTGTCAAGCTGCCTTCCCAACGCTTCAGCCATTTGAGCCCAACATGAATCGCCTTAAAAGTCTCAGATATCTCAACTTCAGAGTTAAACAGATAGTCTTGAAGGCGTTCATTGGGTATCCCAAATCCACTATTTTTCAAGTGATAAATCAAGCTGTTATCTCGTTCTATCATGTCGATAGTAATATCAGTGTTGGAAACGGCATCTTCAATCAAAAGGGCCAGTATACTAGAAATCACTGAAGTCAGTGCATTGGGGGCTGCAAATACTAGACTAACCAAGTCAGGTATGTGACTCTGCAATTTAACTTGTCGTTCGACTGCCGCTTCGGCTACATTTTTCATCGCCTCTGATACGGCTTCCTTGGGATCGACGGGATAAGTCTCAAACTGAGAGGTTGTGCTGGTGGCATCTAGCTCAGCATTCAGTTGGGTTTCGACTTCATTGAGTATGTTCAGATGGCTGTTGACTTTGTTTTGCAAAATACCCCCAACCATCTCTTTTTCTGATTCGCCCGTTTTGTCACTCGTTAATAATTGACTGGCCATCAAAATGGATTGCATGTCATTACGAAATTGGAAAATCAGCCGTTCAGCGACTTGTTCCTTCAGGCTGCTTTGTAATTTCATTTGAGTGACATCGAATAATTGGCATAAAACGCCTTGTTTGATCGCTTGCTCGCTGCCTTCACTCTTTTCGTGGTAATAGAACAATTGCATATTGAGTATATAAACACGTTCAATGGAAGCCGATAACTTCACCTGCTGCACGATTTTACCTTGTTCTAAGAGTATATGACGGAAATACTCTTGTGCGGTTTCCATCTCCATCTGGCTGATTTCCATCATAAAACCCAAAGCACTCATTTTGTGCGGTGTCAACCCAAAAATGTGTGACAAAGCATTCATGCTCTGATTGACTTGGATCGCGCCACCAAAAACATCATAGAGAATCGTTGGCGTTTCTGAGTCATTCATCAGGTTTTCTAAGACACTTAAACGATGTTCTAAGGCGGTGATTGATTTATGGAGTGCTTTATGAAGGAGAGCACCGCTTTCAAAATGAAAATAACGCATTAAGCGCTTTTGATCGGCTTGATGGCGTAATAGCCATTGTTGTCGATGGTAAAGCGATTTACCCATTTGGAGAGCCAAATCTTTAATGCCAATGTCAAAGCGAGTCGGGTTAGGCTGTTTTGCCGTTTCAATCGCTAATACCCAAAATCCTTGCACTTCATCATCAAAGAATAGGGGCATTAAGTATTGTTCTTCGGCTACCTCTGTGGGTTTGAGTAACGGTTGTTTTAAATGGAGGGCCCCTTTTTTCTTGATGGCGGTTGTATAAGGCTTTTTGTTATAGCGACGTTGCGCTTTATCAATATCGGCCAATGAACAATGTAAGGCATTGATTTCATTAGCATGGGCATGATTAGGCTGCCATTCTAGGATAATCAATCGGGTTAAATCCAACAGATCATGACTCATCACTATAACTTGTGCCCAATATTCGTCGGTGACATAAGACTCTGAATTAACCCGATCTTCGATTTTAAATGACATTTCCACCAGCGTTTCACGTAATGCTTTATCTGATGTCAGCGATTTATGTTGAAAATCAAATAAATAGAGCAAACTTTGGGCTATCAGCATTTCCACAAGGGGAAGCCAAATCAAAGCTTGGTGATAAAGTAGCCACGCTAAGATAACATAGATACCCATAACACTCAGGGTAACGCGCAACGTTTTGTGAATCGTCAAGCGTTGATAAATCAACAAATTGAGGAACATCAAGATTAAAAACAAGACAAATTCCACCTGAAGCGTAAAGGTGGTAATGTGTTTCTCATTTAATAAGGTATTCAATGCTAACGCATGGTATTCGGGCATTGAAATCATGAGATTGCGCGTCATTGCTAAAGGGGTATGCAAACCTGGCAGATTGCTAGGGTGAGCTAAACCGATGATAACGCTACGTTGTTCAACCAATTCGCTCACTAAACCACCTGCAAGGATTCTTTTCAGTTTAAGCTGAGGAAATTCGTCAAGCCCTTTAGCAAAGTGAACACGATAGTCAGCTTCTTGCTCTAAAGTCGCGCTATGCACAAATGCCGAGAGGGGTTTGCCGAGAAAATGTTCAGCGGCAAGCACTTCAAGGGCAAGATAAGATTCTCCTTTTATGTTAAAGGCAAGATGTTGTTGACGGTGGATGCCATGCGTATGCGGTGGGATATCGACGACACCAAACTGGATTTGACAATCAACAGGTAGTTTGGGTAACGGTTCAAGCGCTATTTCCGTTTCCCCCTTTTGCAAAGGCGCGTTTTGGGAAATTTGGACATCACGTTGTATGGAGCGGGCAAAAAACACATTACCATATTGGTGTGCCTTGCAATAAAAATCGCTGGAAACCCGTTTCGGCATAAACGTAAAGACTATCTGTTTAGCCTTTTTGGCTTCCAAGGTGTTCAAGAGTGTTAACCAAGTTTTATCGCCTTGATCTTGGGTTTTCGGTGCCGCTTTAACGAGTAAGACTTGATCAGGTGCTTCAGGATTAAGCGTTAAACGTTCAAAAACGTCATAAGCCCATTCATCTAATACTGTAAAAGTGTCAAAAAAATTTAACACGGTGATGCCGACGGCTATCAGCAGCGCATAAAAAAGAGCTGATAATTTTGCGAGCCATTTCTTTTTCCACATAAATCTGTTTTCCTTTTTTGTTAATTAAACATGAGTACAATAAATAATAGGTCAAAAACGAATGATGGGCCAATAAACGTTCATGTTTAATTCGTTTATCGGCCCGTAATTCGTTGTACTCATGTTTAATCCGTTTATCCACGTCATCCGCTGTACTCACTCATACCCTACGCACTCAACCACCCCCCCTTCTGACGTTTATTGAGCTTTTTCACTTCCAAAGCTGCCGTTTGATTGCTAATACGCCCTGTCACCATATCCTTGTAAACCTGATCAGCTATTTTACGGCGTTTCACCGCATCACCCGCATCTAATATTTGTTCAATAAATTCAAAGATTTTCTTAAAAAAAACGCCCATATTTGAGTCTGTTGAATCACCCCCCCCTTGTGCATTGAATTCATTCATCGTTTGTTCGAGATTGGAAAGAATCAAAGTAAAACCCGTTTGAAAATTGGCCATTTGTCCAGTAGGGGTTTGTTGAACTTGGGCGATAGTTTCGCGCACATATTCTTCACTTAACGGCCCATATTCTTTAAAAGAGGCGAGGACATTTAAACCTTCTTCAGCGGTGCGTAAGTGGGTGCTTTTTAATTTCTCACCCGCCTGATAACACGCTTCCCACGCTTGCCAACGGTATACAAAATCTAGGCCAGTGCCTTTAATATTTTGCATACCCATGATGCGGTTCAGAAAACCTATCGGCGTGCCGGCCGCGATGCGTTTCACAATTTGATTGCCTGTCGTGTGGGCATTCTGAATCACAACCAGTTTACTTTCAAACCATTGCCAGAGCAGTTCACGAAAACGATTATTTAATTCATCGTGTTGATTGGCAGTAGCCGTTTCGAGTTTCGCAGCAAGTGCTTGATAACCTTCATAATTTTTCAGATCGATTTCAAGCCGTTCCAAAATCGCCTTAGCATTATCAGGCTCTACCATATCAGACAAACTATCAGACAGCTTTTTGGGTTGCTGCCACAAACTCAACAACTGTTCAAGGTTCGGCAAATCGCCTTGCGATGTCAGCATAATACGCAAACGTGTTTGCATTTGTGCTTCGGTAACGGGGATGCGAGCGGTTCGTGCAGCGGCTTCTAATTCAAACAAGGGTGCATCTTGTTCGCTGGTTTCCGGCCATAACGTTAATTTAGACGCATAATTATCCCACGTTTCGCGAATATAACCCACCATGCCATTTAAATTGGTACCAATAATAACATGTTGATCGGCGCTCACGTCTTCTACTAATAAACTGGCAAACACGCGGGAGCGTGCAATGCGATCTGAGCGATTATTGACAATCGTACTAAGCCAAATACCCGGCTCTTTTTCAAAGTCTTGCTCACGAAAACCCATTCTACTCCAGTTGCCCAAAGCCCCAAAACGTTCATTGGCAGACATGCCCATCACAAATTCGAGTTTGCGCGTTTTGATCGTGGCTATTGGGTAGCTTTTTAAAACCCCTAGATCAAGTACCACGCGATCAGCCATTTCTTTCAAGGCAAAATCAGGCTCAATACCCAGTTCATCGCCCACTGCCAGCACTAAGGCAATATTATAAGGATGTTCTTCATAAGGAAAGCGTTTTAAAACCTCCGGTGTCAGCAATCCCGCTTCTAACCAAGTGACGGGGCGTAAGCGCGTTTTTAATTCATCGGCCGCAGTTTGCAAAATGGGTAACATTTGTTCTTCAGTGCTCACCAAGATGCCATTGCGCGGAATGAAATTCGTCATCACTATCGGGATATTGATACCCGCCGGGCCTTGTAAATCTTCATGATCGGGATAGGTGTTGGTGATGGTTGAAATATCATCGCGTGTCCATTGTCTTTGCAAAATCTCAACATACGCCGGTGTCAATCCCATACATTCCCACAAAAAAATATCCATGCCCATTTTGTCAGCTTGACGTAATACATTATATTGTTCCCAAATCGTCGCCTTATCATAAGGGCGGAATAAAAACATTTCGAGGGTAGGTTTAAAAGCACTGGCATGTAAAAACATCGCTTCACAGCCGGTGGTTTTAGAAAAAATGCTATAACCCAGGGCATTGAACATAGCCGCTTTGATGCGTTCAGTGCCCGATTTACCGCGCGTACCCCAGCCGCCAACGATTAAAGGAATATTAGCGCGTGTGCGGTTGAGCAAAATGTTCGCGTACAAATGCTTAAAGAAAAAATAACCTAATGCGGCTGCAGCAAAAATCCATAAATCTTGCAAAGTATTTTGATAGACTGACTTTAAGCCAGCGGGGATGGATGCCTTCTTCTAAGAGTGTGTGAGCTGTTTTATAAGTCATTTTTTCTGTTTCTCTTGCGAAGATAAACGTATATAAAACGTACTACCTTTTCCAATTTCACTTTCAACCCAGATCGTACCATCGTTTTTTTCTACAAACTCTTTGCATAAAATTAAACCTAAGCCCGTGCCTTTTTCTTCGCCAGTGCCAATCGTGGTATGACTGATGTCAACTCGGAATAGCTTCTCAATATCTTGGGGGCTTATACCAACGCCTGTGTCAGAAATTGAGATTTCGACTTCCTTATCTTTCTCTTCAGTAACGATTTTTACTTCCCCATTGGATGGGGTGAATTTGATGGCATTTGCAAGTAAGTTCCTAATAACCGTATCAAGCATATTCTTGTCAGCAAAAACCGTGCTTGTCTCAGAAATTGAGGAAGACAGCTTGATACTTTTAGCATTAGCGTTACTGTTTAATAATGCGATGTTATCAGCAACTAGCGATTTCAAATTCAATACAGTCGGTTTAGACGTGATTCTACCGGTTTGCGCCCTCGCCCATTCTAACAGGTTGCTCAATAAACTATAGCCTTTGTGTGAGGCTCGCTGAATACTCTGAAGAAGATTTTCTTTTTCTTCAGCAGTTATGTTGTCAGTTTGCATTGTCAAAAGTGACGAAACCCCAATTAACGTATTGAACAAATTACCTAAATCATGCGAGATAATGGAAAAAAACTTGTCTTTGGCAGCATTGGCGTTTTTCAGTTCCTCATTGGCTTGTTTCAATTCTTCTCTTTGCAAAAGAATCTAATAATACGCCTTTCACCGGGTGGGTTACGTTCAAAAGCAAACAAACTTTTTTTTTGTTACAAATTCAACTTGTTTAAGTTTTAACATGACTTATAGCGTTTCCCGATTGAATAAAGTACACCTTGGAACGAAAAACGCAAAATAACATGCATTCCAATCGTGCCGATGCAAAATAAATTTTTCACTAAAATCAAATTTGCACTTCATTCAATCGGGAAACGCTATAATCTATTTTAGGAGGCCAAAATTATGAAGTTATGAAGTTAAATGTTCCGTTAAAAAGCGTCGAGGTTTCCAAAACCAAGCGATTCCTTTTCTCTTAGCCATCATTGACAAAATCAACCTTTAAAGGTTCTTGAGTCAAATCTATCAATACTGTACCCACAGCATCTTGATGTAATGTCTTACCCGTTTTTTTGATATGCGCTTTTAACACTTCAGAAGAACGGGTGGAAAACAGGCGAACATGCTCTAAGCTTTCTACCACTGTTTCAACGACAAGCTGCGTTGGAAAATGTTTGGCATTCTCACCGATTGAAAAAATAACAGTCTCTGGTTTAACCGATTGGCATAAGCGATTGGTAAAGGCTTTCACATTTCCGGTGCCCGGTTTACCGCCATGATGGGGAAAAACCATTAGCTTGGCTTGAATATTATCTGTCTCTTCTAACAGGTTATCAAGCCCAATTTCATCAATATCGCCTGGTAATAATGCGACGTGTTTTCCGTTATGGGAGAGACGAATGACGGCACTGATTGAGTTAGTGGTTAGTGTACGATTTTGGCTATCTTTATTACCCGGTGATAATGCCGCCAAATACTGATTTGGGGCTAAAATTTCAATGGTGACTTCGCCTTGATCAAGTTTGCCATTGAGATGAGGCGTGAGACTCGGCTCAAAATAGAGACGATTTCTCTTAAAGCCATCCCAAAGAATACGCAACAACCGCTTCCAAGTTTTACTCTTTTGCTTACCATCTGAATTGAGATAAACACTTTTAACAAGGACTTCTTTTGAGGATAACAAGTTAATCGCACCACCAATATGATCTTGATCAGCATGAGAAAGTAATAAGACATCAACAGTATTGATATTATGAGCAAGCAAAAACGTCAATAAATTGGCCTGTGAACCCGCATCAATCACAATAACCCCTTTTGTATCAAGCAATACGGCACTATTACCCTTCCCAACATCAAGAATGTACAAATTTGGCATACTCTTCTCCCGGTGCTTCTGCTACTTCAAAGTCTTGAAAATACAATTGATTTTGATGTGTTGCGCCAACATTGACTTTGGCAAAAAAGTAGGCATCTGCAACCACAAGGGGCCAGAAATTTTCTGGAAACATGACGAGGGGAAAGCGTACCAATTTGTCAGGGTGCCAACCGGGAATAATGGCGTAAACCACATTGGATTCTCGGTTAACTTCTTCGATTTCCAGTAGGGTGCGCCAAGGCCTTCGTTCTGTTGAATAATGATTTTCAAATTCCTCAAGACATTGCTTAATTCCGCCAGTAATGGTTTCAGAACTCGTTTCATCACTTGGTATGATAACGGGTATATCTCTGCGAAGGGGACGAATGTTATCGACATCCGTTTCCGCAAACCGCGTTATCAGTAATGATGGGAATTGTTGTCTATACAACTGGGAAACGGCTTCTGCCCCGTCGAAATTAGCATAATTGCCAGGCTTGAGATGATAATCAAAAATGGCAGCATCGGTTGTTGTCACAGTTGAAAGACATTCTGTTATTGAAGTGAAAGGTGCCTTATGAAAAATCGGCTCCAATCCAGCATCTTCAAGACTATAGGCCATCGCATCACGAGAAGCCGGTTGATCATCAACCACCATGACTCGCTGGATAGATTTATTATTGATCATTAATGACATAAACTATGCTCCAAGAATAGGTAAAGTAATCATGATTTCTGCCCCGCCTAGTTCGCATTTGGCAACGGCATCCACTTTTCCCCCTAAATCGGTTATGGCATCTCTGACAATCGTCAACCCAAGTCCAGTGCCATTTTTTGTCGTCGTTTGACCAGGTAGCCAAATATCTTGTGTACTGATGCCTTCAATACCGGGGCCATTATCAAGAACATGTATTTCAAGTAAATCAGTATAAATGAATGTACGAATAATAATACGCCTTTCACCGGGCGGGTTACGTTCAAAAGCAAACAAACTGTTGTTGAATAAATTGGTGATGACTGATTCCATTGCCGCAATACTGCCGCGAAGATAAGGTTGTCCAGTACCCAATTCAGTTATAATTTGAGTCTGACGGATTTCCAAAAAAGGTTGAAATAGTTCGATAACGGTTTGAATCACTTGATGAATATCAACTTGACTGTTGCGACGCTTTTCGTGATCTACCAGACTCAGTGTGACATTCCCGAGTACCTTCAGTGAATCAATTGAACGAATAATGAGATCGATAGGGCCTTGTAGTTTTTCAGTGTAGAGTTCTTCGCTCAGATATTTCTGAGTTCGGGTACGGATACTTTTGATCACTTGTGCAATCACTTTAATCGGATTATTGACTGATTCATGGGCAAAAACGGCTGAGGTAATACCGGTTGTACTGAGTGTGCGGTAAAGCTGAATTTCTCTTTTGAGTCGTTCAACTTCGTTGTTACGGGTTTTATCATAGGCCTCAAAAGTGTGTTCAAGTTTTGAACGTTCGGCTTCTGGAAGGCTTGCAATAGCATTTTTTACAGTTTGACGATCCAGCCCACTTTGGCTGGAGGCTTCGGCCAGCATTTTGGCCCGTTTTTTTTCTGCCTCGTCTTGCCTACGTCTTGCCATCCATTGTAAGGCTTCTCTGGCAAACTGACGGATTTCTAAAAAGGCTTCATTCTGAATAAATCCTGAACGATCAGTGGTTTGCATCAGGGCATTGGCTGTATCTGTGACTATCACACGACCGATGGATGTTGTTGTGCTTGGACGAACATAATGAACTTGGGCCCGCATCAAATTCATCCCTAACCAATCATCGCCTTCATCACCGTAAGGGGAGACTCTCAATCCATTATAATAAAAATGAACACCACCAAAGGCTTTCAGCCAGTTTTTAACTTCTTTTATTGTGGTAGTACGTGTTGAAAATGTGGGACTGTCCAAAATGAATACCCAAAGTTCAAATTGAATGTCGTGACAAAGGTATGGCATATTCGTTTTTTTTGGGCGAAGATCAGCATGTTCCGCTTTGAATAATTCATTGCCACGCCAATCAACTACCGATGCCCGTGAAAATCCCTGTTCATCGACTTTGGCGATAAGATGAAATTCAGCATCATTAAAATACCGATTTTCAATCCATTTTTCAAACTCTTTAAATTCGGGTACTTTAAGAACCGGTTTAAAGCCGGTTGGGTTATCAGCAAACGGATCCGCTAACAGCAAAATGGATCGTGCTAATCGCTTGATATCCGTGCGCGTCATAGCGGTTTGAAGATTTTCAACTACGATTTGAGTACCCGATGCTTGTTTTTGACTATTTTCTTTATCGACTATT
>QNEL01000090.1 GCA_003645185.1 Candidatus Parabeggiatoa sp. nov. 3 | reverse complement strand
TTCGTGTATTTTGAAATGGGGCAACCACAAGGGATTGCCCCTACGCAATGCCATGTAGGGGCAATCCCTTGTGGTTGCCCTTTGCGCTAAAATATCTGTTTATTTGTGCTTCAGTACTTAGTACAGCGGATTAACTTCATCCCCGAATTTGTTCAGGTTTCCATGTGCAGGCGTGGGAAGCCATTTTCGACGCGCCAACGTCAAGAGAATCAATCACTTTGAAAAAATCAGTTTATTCCGTTAATCCGCTGTACTAGACGCTTTTGTAAGGAGTAGCTGGCTGAAGGGAGTTAAGGCTCCTCAATAAGCCCTACTCTTATGCTAAAAACCGTAAAAATAAGGAAACGGCTAAAGATAGGCTTTTACGGTTTACCCATAACGCGGGTTCGAATCCCGTCTTCTCCACCCATTTTATACGGTTGTGCGTTATGTCGAAAAAAGCTTGCCAATAATTGAGACTAGAAGATTTTGAAACTCAATGTTTAAATTACCGTCTCGCAAAATTTTGTTTTTAGTCGTTATCATTTTATTAGCATTGGGCGCTTACTGGTTCAATTTACCGAAACAGATACCCAACAATATTCAAAAAAAGCTGTTTGAGGGCATCACTTATGTTCGCAATGTTCGCCAAACACCTCGCCCTATTATCATTCATATTGTCAGCATTGATCTGACTCATCCTAAGATTCGTTTTTTGGTGACACCCGGAAAAGCGGTTAAAGAGGGAGAAATAGGTGCCCGAACAACGAGCCAATTTTTAACCGAATTTAATCTTCAGATTGCTGTGAATGGTAGTTTTTTTTATCCATTTCGCGAGAAATTTTGGAATGCTTATCCACGTTATAGCGGCGATCCCGTTTATGTGGTAGGGTTTGCCAGTTCGCGTGGACAAGTTTATTCACAACCCGCTCAAAATTTTGAAACCTTTTATATTTCCGCTGATAATCAAGCACAATTTCAAAAGCCTATTGGGGCAATTTACAATGCCATTTCAGGTGGACAATTGTTTCTAAAACAAGGCCAAGTGCAAACGCCTTTTATTGGCCCTTTCGATGAGAAGCCTTATCCTCGAACCGCTTTAGCTTTAGATCAGCCTGCCAAAACATTGATGATTATCGTTATTGATGGTAAGCAAAAAAACTATAGCGAAGGCGTGACTTTAGCTGAATTATCCGAAATTGTTATCAGCTATGGTGCTGACAGCGCACTGAATATGGACGGTGGCGGTTCTTCAACTTTAGTGATGGCCGATTCGGCAAGACAACCGATTCTGTTAAATTCACCGATTCATGCGCGGATTCAGGGTTATGAACGTCTTATTGCGAATCATTTAGGCGTTTATCGTGCGCCTTGAAATCAATTTGATAACAATTGGGTACGTTTTAAAATCAATATTTCACGCTAAAGTTTAGCGAAGCGAAACTTTAGCGTGAAATGGGTGGGTAACGGGTTTTTGTTGCCCACCTTAAGCTTAAACATGATCTCAAACAACCTGATGAAATTAAAATACCATCAAAAAACATCTCATTACCTTAAAAAAGAGCCGGTTATTTCTGAAGAGGCTTTAGAACAATTGGCAGCGGCTGAAAAAAGATGTGGCTTGACATTCCCAGCCTCGGTTCGAGAATGGTGTTCAATCAAAGATGCAATGAAGTTTCTTCAATATTTTCAAAATGATGACTCTAGCTTTCTTAAGCGATCCCCTTTTGAAGATATAGAGGTAATAGGGGAAAAATGGCACGATAAAGAAGGGGATGACGTTGCAATAGATTTGGACGACTCAGATCAGGATTGGGGCCAAGATTTTTTGGTGATTATGCACGAATATGAGATCGGTTCGCGTTATGCTGTCAAGCTGGATGGTTCAGATGAACCGCCCGTTTTTCTTGATAGGGATTCTGCACCACAAATCATTTGGCAATACTATGCCAACAGTTTTTCAGAATTTATCTACCATTGTTTTTGGTATTGGAACATGGCATTGACAAAAAAGACATTCCAATTCAGGGCCCATACTGATCAAAGACTGAACCAACATGATTTTGCTTTTCTTGAGCAACATTTTAAACAAGAGAATAGAATAACGCCTACCTATTCAACAAAGGTGGTGTACCGATTTAGCCAAGCTGATCAACAAATTATCGTCGGCTTAGAAGATAAAAACACACACTGGGAATTGTCAGCAAACTCCCCCTCATCACTTTTTGAATTGGCGGATCAAGTCTGGCATTGTAATGGACTTTCAGCAGCATTAACGGTTATCGATCATCAGAGTGCTAAAGCTGCCGATGTCAGCGCCGTGCTGAATGAACTCAAGGAAAAAACAAGAAGCATTTCACCTGATTTCAACCTCATGCCAAGCCTCAAAGAGCGCGTTGTTACTGAAGATAGCCCCCGGCTTTACACGCGAGGCACTAGAGAAGAGTTTATGCGCTATTTTGGTCAACCAATAAGTGAATTTTATGATAATCAATTTGTGATCGTAGCGAATACCGTGCTGGTTTTTTTATGTGTACAGCCGACTCACCCCGGTTTTGGAACAGGCTTTGCCAGTCCATCAGAAGTTTATTGGGCAACCCAATACCTATACCCCTCTTCCTATTCACTTGCCGAAGACGGTATTCTTTTCCTTCTCCCCTTAGTTGGCAGAAAAGGTATTTCTCACCCTTTTGTTCAACGTTTTCCCGATTGCCCGCTTCTTCAAGTGCCCTTAGTGGGCACGAAAGAGACACCAGCACCCGTGATTGAACTGTTTGTCAAAAAGGAAAGACAATCTTATATTTATCTAGGCCAAGCTCAGGCTATTTCATCTCACTATATTGCTGAACAGAATTTTGGTGATATCATCTTTTCCTTGAAGCAGCCATTACCAACCTCCATTTTTGACGCGCTAGGCGGTTATCATGGTGCGCGAGTTCTCATAGAAAATCAGCACTACACTTTTCCCGACGTGATAGTGCCTTCTGAGATCGCGAAGGCCATTGAACCCTTTAAAAATGCCCATATTGAAGCCAATTGTTGGGAAGGCCATGAACTTTTTATGCTCATTAATGAGAAGCAAGCGACACTCCTTCATCGTTGTTCTTCTTGCGAGGCAACGCCATCCTTCAATTTCGCCTATCAAGGCGCAGCTAACACCGTGTCAGAATTTTGTAGTGAACACTGGCCCCCTATTAAAGTACCTACTTCACACGTTATAAGCAGGCAAGAAGGGATAGCCGCTTTGGTTGAGTTTCTGAAAACAGGCTGTCGCCCAAAATCCATTGTTTGGTGGGAGAATCGTCCAGACAATTGTTATGATATCAACTATTTTGAAGGAGTGGTGGAGGAGGATGTACCTTTTTAAGTTCTCTGTTCATTGTTCATTGTTTATAACTTGTTGGAGTTCAAACTTTAGTTTGAATTGGAGTGCAAAATTTATTTTGCGGTTTTTTACGTTCCAAATTTATTTTGCGGCCCTCTCGGAATGCATGTTATTTTGCGGCCCTCTCGGAATGCATGTTATTTTGCGGTTTTGTGCTACGCCTGTGAGACGAATATATAATATAGCGTTTCCAGATTGAATAAAGTACACTTCACCCTACCGAAGCAAAATAAATTTGGAACGAAAATCGGGCACAACGCAAAATAAATTTTGCACTCCAAGAGGGCACAACGCAAAATAAATTTTGCACTCCAAGAGGGCACAACGCAAAATAAATTTGGAACGAAAATCGGGCACAACGCAAAATAGATATGGGCATTATGAAGAGTGTTTCTTGGGCTGCCAAATTATTCGAGACAAGATGTGGCTCATTCCATTGCTCATAATAAAAGGAGAATTTTTTCGAGCTCATTTTGAAAATGTTATTTGTGAGCATTGTAACCAAAGAAATGGTGATTCAGCACTGATTGATACAACAATTTATGGTAAAGCTGAAAAATTTCTAGAAGAAAGTCTAAAACTCGAAGTCAAACGCTGCATTCATTGTGGTGAAAAACTGCACAGAAGGCAAACAATTTGGTTAGCAAATGAAAAGAAATAGCTGCAAAATAACATGCACTCCAATTGCAGTTTTATCGTTCGATCTAATATGAAACAAAGTTTAGACTACACCAATCCTAAACAAGTTGTGAACTTTCGTGATGTAGGCGATTTCATCAAGCTGATTTCAGGGATACCGATCATGCCCATAAAGAGACTCTATCGAGGGGGTACGATCAAATACTTCTCAGATATCAGTGTTATAGAGAATCCTAAGACAATCTTCTGCCTACAAAAGGGGCATGATCCCGTCATGAGAGGAATTAGAAATGTCCATTTCCCCATTTTGAATGATTATGAGAAATACGAAACGGAAACGCCAGAAGTCAGGAAATGGTTAAGGCGCATTGTAGGAACTATTGAATCAGGCATTGAATATCCTCTTTATGTCCACTGTCTTTCAGGAAGAGATCGTACTGGAGTCGTCATCGCTGCTTTGCTCAGAATAATCGGTGTTAAAGAAGAAGAGATTATTGAAGAATATAACCTCAGTACTGGAACTGAGCAAATGGATTATATCTATACAGCCCTCGAAGGCCTACGTCATTTAGAATTCTATTTCCATGGCATTGACTTACAAGTTGTTAAGGGAAGTTTACTCGGATAAATTCTTCCGTCGTGAACACTAGTGCAGGATCGCTCCAATCTTGAGACCACTTAGCAAGCATCAAAAGGGGCAACCACAAGGGATTGCCCCTACGGGCAGATTGTAGGGGCAATCCCTTGTGGTTGCCCTGGTTTTCCAATGGAGTTTCTGAAAACAGGCTGTCGCCCAAAATCCATTGTTTGGCGGGAGAATCGTCAAGACAATTGTTATGATATCAACTATTTTTACAGATTGGATGAACCTTTTTAATAGGGCGGCCTGTTCGCTCCAACATTTATTGAACTATAGATTTGAAGAAAAAGAACTTAAGTAGGTGATATCAAAATGAGAGATGAATTTAATGAACTCGGCGAACCAAAGAATCCAGAATGGGTAATTAAGCACTGCATTTATAGGATCCGTACTTCCCGTTACTTTCTAGCTCACGTTGAGCACTTGATAAAAGAAGGGGAGGCTTCAGGTGAATTAGATTGGTCAATTCATAAATGGGATGAATCTGTTGGAGAAGACTATGAAGTTGAACCTTATGAGGGCTTCATGGCATATGTTGGTCCTGGCGAACATGGATTTGGATTTGGGGATGATAAAGAATTTGAAGCTTACTGTAGTGAAACAGAACTCAACGATTACTTGCTGGAAGCAATGGAGTGGTATTGCAAAAAGAATCCAGAACAGGTAGATGAAGTTGAAAAATTGAAGCTGATGCTGTCTCCTCTGTCTCATTAAAATTATCAGGAGAAGAATGGTGGGCAAGCGGGCGAGAGACTGGGGTGTTAAATATAAACACATTTCTGGGTTTATTTTTCACCCTATTTTTATTCCATGAAGGATGAATGGTGGGCAAACGGGCGGCTTCAATCTGGGTTTATATTGAGTTCATTGCGGCCCGTTTACCCACCCTACAAATCAGGTGTGAAAAAAAAGTCATCCCGTACCTGAAATTTAACACCCCAGCGAGAGACTATGAGCAATGAACGAAATTCGAGCAGCCCGCTTACCCACCCTACGAGCGCACCTCGAAATCAATATATATAACGATTATGAAAATTCAAATTTACAGCGATTTACATATCGAATTTGCACCCTTCCAACCTCCTGAAACCGATACCGATGTTGTCGTATTGGCGGGTGATATTCACATGGGTAAAAAAGGATTACAATGGGCAAAACAAGCTTTTCCCGATAAAACGGTTATTTATGTATTAGGTAATCATGAATATTATGGTAAGGCGATCCCTAGATTGACAAATAAATTACGTGAAGAAGCTTTTGGGAGTCAGGTACACATTTTAGAGAATGAACGCTTTGAAATAAAGGGAGTTGAATTTCTAGGTTGCACCCTTTGGACGGATTTTAAATTATTCAATAACGCACCGATTGCTGGGTATACCGCACAAGAGATGATAAGCGATTATAAAAAAATCAGAGTGAGTCCCAAATTTAGGAAACTACGTGCTGTTGATACGGCCCGCTTTCATGCTGAATCTGTGATATGGTTACAGAATCAATTCAACGCGCCTGGATATCAAAAAAGGGTGGTGGTGACACATCATGCGCCCAGTCTGCTTTCCGTGTTGACCCAGTTGCGTTCGGATTTATTGGGCGCTGCCTACGCTTCTGCGCTGGATGAATTCGTTATCCATTCAGGCGCAAGTCTTTGGATTCATGGTCATAATCATGAACATTTTGATTATAAGCTTGGTAAGACTCGTGTGATCTGTAATCCAAGAGGTTATCCTGATGAAAAGGACTTAAACTTTAACCCTGGATTAGTTGTAGCATTATAGCAAGATAGCCATTAAGGTAGTAAGTACTGAAGCACAAATAAACAGGTATTTTACCGCAAGCAAGGGGCAACCACAAGGGATTGCCCCTACGAACCGCCCGTAGGGGCAATCCCTTGTGGTTGCCCCTCTTCTTGGTTGTTTCTTTTTTTTAATTAAAATACCTGAAAATTTATGGTTCAGTACTTAGAATGGTGGGCAACAAAAACCCGTTACCCACCCTACATGGATCATAACAGATTGTTTTCAATCAAAAATCTTCCCACCCATCGTTGTGATTAGGATGAGGGATGGAATGAGCGGCCTGTTTCACATTTTTGTGAGGGCGTTTTGGCTTGTTATCACTGTTGGAGGGTAAGGCTTCTTCATCCATGTTAAAAAACGCTACCTGTTCTTTTAGATTCCGGGCCCTTTCTTTTAGGGATTCGCTGGCCGCTGCGGTTTCTTCTACAGCAGCCGCATTTTGTTGCACCATTTCATCCATTTGCATGACCACTTTATTGACTTGGTTGATACCTGAAGCTTGTTCCTGACTGGCAGCTGAAATTTCGGATACGATATCACTCACCTTTTTGACGGAATTAACGATTTCGCCTAGTGTTTTACCCGAATCATTGACCAATTGTGTGCCTTCATCGACTTTCTTCACACTGTTTTGGATGAGGCCTTTAATTTCTTTAGCAGCCGCTGCACTGCGTTGAGCTAAATTACGCACTTCTGAAGCGACGACGGCAAATCCCCTGCCTTGTTCACCAGCACGAGCCGCTTCCACGGCGGCATTCAATGCTAACAGATTCGTTTGGAAAGCAATGTCATTAATAACGCTAATGATTTCAGTGACTTGTTGACTGCTCTCACTGATTTCATTCATCGCCTTGATCGCGCTATCGACCACCTCGCCCCCTTTGCTTGCTTGCTCTTTCGCGCTACTCGCTAATTGATTGGCCATTCTCGCATTATCAGCATTTTGTTGCACCGTGCTGGTCATCTCTTCCATGCTGGCTGCCGTTTCTTCCAACGAAGCCGCTTGTTGCTCGGTGCGTTGACTGAGGCTGAGATTGCTTTGCGCGATTTCTTCTGCGGAGTGATCGACAATCTTGGCCGCTTCTTGAATCGACGTGACAACGCTATATAACTTCGCTTGCATGTCAGCAAAGGCCTGTAGCAATTGAGCGATTTCGTCTTTGCCCCTAACAATGATCTCATTATCCAAATTGCCCGCTGCAATCGTTTGAGAAACCGTGACTAAATGCGTCAAAGGCCGTTTAAGACTTTGGCTAATCAAAGAGGCAATACCTATAATAATGACAGTACCTATAAGTATCATGATACCTAACCACATTTTCAGTTCTGTCACGGCTGCGAAAGCTTCCGCTTTATCCATTTCAGCGAGAACTGCCCAAGTTGTGTTACCGATTTTAATCGGGGTATAGGCAGATAGAACGGGCTTATCACGGTAATCCAAAATGATTTGGCTACCCGTTTTTCCAGCTAATGCTGCGCGAGTGCTTTCAGTATCGATACGCCCTTTAGCTGGATTGGCAAAAGAGGCTTTGATCGAATGATTCACCGGATCAAGAAAAGAATTAGAACGCATCAGTTTATCGCTACCTACAAGATAAGCTTCACCCGTTTTACCCATTCCGGCGCGTTGCTGCATGATTTGGCTTAATTTGACATCACTGATTTGTAAAGCGACGATCATTTCAATCCTACCCTCAATGATAAGAGGTTGAGCAATAAAGGCTGTCGGTTCACCATGACTAGGGGCATAAGGCGCAAAATCGCTGATACCGAATGTTTGTGTTTTTAGCACTTCTTGAATCAATTGCCCTAGCCCTGAATTGGCATACTCGCCGGTAATGATATTCGTGTTGTGCTCAGATTCATGTAGAACCGTGTAAAAAATAGGGCCTTTGGGATGAATCAAAAAAGCATCGTAATAACCATACTCAGCAATATATTGAGCAAAAAAGTCCTTTTTTTCGCCTTTACGTGTGAGCGTGAGCGATTCTTCTAACCCGATAGTGACAACAATCCCCCAATTCAAGTTCGGTATGTTCAGGGGAGCATAACTGGTGATTTTGAAATGGCCGGTATTGTCCATCTTGATTCTGGTGTCAGATTGCCCGGCCAGTGCTTGACTGCTCTCCTCATCCACTTTTTCAATGGCCCCTCCATTTTTAGCCACTCTCTTACTACGATAAGTGGTTTGACTACCCCGTTTACCTACGAGGTAAGCGTCGAAAGTTTGCCCCAACCCTTGACGCTGTTGCATAATAACATTGATGGGTTCATGGTTGATGCACAGTAACAAAACCCCCATCAATTCACCGGTTTTAAAGACGGGCGCGGCAAAAAAGGCAACAGGCTGTTCTTCTTGTTCTGATAAGAGACTGGGCGCAAAATCTTGAATCGTGACACCTTTGAGCCCCTGTTTAAAAGCGCGATTCAAGGGCGTGTTATTCAATGCCTGATTGTTGAGTAAATTGATGCCTAACTGAACCGCTTTAGCCGTTGAATAGACGACATCACCATCTTTCGCAATCAGAAAAAAATGATGATAGCCCTCTTTTTCCGTGAATCTATTGAGTTCGGTGTGGAATTGCTGCTCAATAGAACGCCGAGTGTTGGCCCTTGAGATGTCTTCTTCTAAGTGAAGCGCCTCATCAAATTGATGCAGTGCTTGTGCAATAGAAAACGTTTTCGAGGCGACAGTGACATCGTGTAAACGTTCCTGAAAATAGTGTTCTAACTCGCGTTTTCGGCTTTCTTTCACCGACTGAAGTTGTTGAAAGGCATTTTGCCTAAAAAGTGCAACGGTATCCAAAAGAACAGGCATATCGCTTTGACGTTCCACAAAAAACGCTTCGACTTGGGCCTTTTTATCCGATCGCACACTTTCCAGTTGATTAAAAGCGGCTTGTGAAAGGGCTTGTTGGCTTTTAAATAAAAAAAACAGGCCCACAATAATGAAAATCAAGATTATCGCTAAAAAAGCGATAAAGAGTTTTGTGCCAATTTTCAGGTTTTTTAACATCATTTTTTCCTTTGATTGATATGTTTTTGTAGGGGCAATCCTTTGTGGTTGCCCTTTATCGCATGCCCACAATATTTAACATCATTTTTTCCTTTAATTGATATGTCTTTGTAGGGGCAATCCTTTGTGGTTGCCCTTTATCGCATGCCCACAATATTTAACATCATTTTTTCCTTTAATTGAGATGTCTTTGTAGGGGCAATCCCTTGTGGTTGCCCTTTATCGTGGTTGCCTTTTATCGCGGTTGCCCTTTATCGCTAACGACAAGGCGTATATCTAAAAAAGAATGAAACCTGAACAGTTCACCTTTTTGCGCTTTATTATAGCAATCCTTGTCGTTGCGATGTAAAACGAGTAATATACCGCCTTCATTTACACTTCATTAACAATAATTAATATAACAGATATGAAATCAGCCGCAAGGGAAATTATCACACATCGTCCAAAATTGCCTTTAACGATTCCACCCG
The DNA here is from genome assembly GCA_003645185.1 of Candidatus Parabeggiatoa sp. nov. 3. GTDB lineage: Bacteria > Pseudomonadota > Gammaproteobacteria > Beggiatoales > Beggiatoaceae > Parabeggiatoa. The sequence continues at coordinate 10,401 of QNEL01000090.1, read as the reverse complement.
GTATGGCACCCGTGGAATTTTTTAACAGCCCTGCTAATTTAAAAAATTTAGCGGAAGAAAATGGGTTATTTCGCACACCTGAAAACTTGTTAATGTATCGCAAGTTAATTGGTCACAGTACCGAATTTGATACTTCAATCATCTTGGATACCTCAAAACGGATATTGGATCCACTCGGACGGCCTGTCAGACGTAATCAGATGTCACGTACCCAAAAGAAAGTGTGGAATCAGATGACCCAGATTATGTTTGAATACATGCTGAAAAGGTACCCCGATCCAGCAGAACATCTCATTTTGTGTGGTGAAGCGAGTTTAGATGCCACTTGGCCTCTCAACAAGCCCGGCGTGCCCAGTATTCGCATGATTCACAACCATTTTATCGTGTTCCCGAACGCCGATTTGGAAGCCGCTCAACTGGCCAACTCCAATGATCCAAATTTGACCGACAGTGGACATCATAGTTTATTTTTACGGCATTTAAGCGGCGTTTATCACGACTTTTTGGAAATACTCGACTTACAAATCTTGTCTCCCATTTCCACGGAAGAATCCGCTATCAAATTAACCGGTTATCCCCAAGGTTTACCCAGTTGGGAAGTCAAAGGCGGCGCGGAAAAACTCAAGGATCAATACTTTTGGTATGAATATGAACAAGTGTTATTGGGGTTCCTAGACTTCTATCGCACCTTCTTCTCTTTAGTTTCGACAGGCGATCCCAAAGTCCCCGCCGAAGCGCATTTTCCCCATCAAATCAGTGATGTCTTATTAGACAGCGGACGCTTCCTACGAGTCGCTCGTGATCTGAGAGAACAAGTGATTCAAGATCCCCAATTTGCCAATGAAATCCGCTGGCGGCCTGCCTATAAACAACTGTTTTATCGCGACGATAAAGGCCGCTTAATTGTCACGATTTCTCAAAACTCCGTAGGCAATGCGATTACCGAACTATTAGGGATTGTCGTCAAACGAGAAGAAAATGAGGCAGCTTACGCTGCCGCAGAACCCGGTTTAGTGAATAGATTAATAGAAGCCAGAGATAAATTACTTGAAGCTAATCTCGGCGAAATCATTGCCGCACCATCCTGGCCCAATGGAGAATTTGTGCCCAAAGAGAGTTAAGTAGGTACGCATAAATCTTTTAACTGTAGGGTGGGTAGCGTGTTTTTGCTGCCCACCAAACTTCTACAAAATGTTTGTTAATTAATATTTCAATTCACGAAGGAACCTAGCGTTGCTTACCTATCTCATCATGTCTTTTTAAATTTGTGCCCAAAGAGAGTAGGTACGCATAAATCTTTTAACTGTAGGGTGGGTAGCGTGTTTTTGCTGCCCACCAAACTTCTACAAAATGTTAATTAATATTTCAATTCACGAAGGAACCTATCTAGCGTTGCTTACCTATCTCATCATGTCTTTTTAAATTTGTGCCCAAAGAGAGTCGGTACGCATAAATCTTTTAACTGTAGGGTGGGTAGCGTGTTTTTGCTGCCCACCAAACTTCTACAAAATGTTTGTTAATTAATATTTCAATTCACGAAGGAACATATCTAGCGTTGCTTACCTATCTCATCATGTCTTTTTATAATACTTCTTCTTATGCTCACGATAGTTTACCCACAACAGGTATATTATTAGTCAACTTGGGCACACCGGATGCCCCGACACCGGCCGCAGTGCGTCGCTACTTAGGCGAATTTTTAGCCGATCCCAGAATCACAGAAATGCCGCGTTGGTTATGGCGCTTGATTTTGCACGGGATCATTTTGCGCGTTCGCCCGCGCCGTGCGGCCCGCAATTATCAAAAGATTTGGACGGAAAGCGGCTCGCCTTTATTAACGATTAGTCAAGCCCAAGTCCAAGCCCTTGAGCAAGTGCTGAAAGCGCATTTTACAGGCTCCATGACTGTTGCTTTAGGGATGCGTTATGGCAATCCTTCCATCGCTTCCGCTTTAGAACAATTGCGCCAAGCGAATGCTCGAAGTATTTTAATCTTACCCCTCTATCCGCAATATTCCTCTTCCACAACGGGCTCGACTTTTGATGCCGTTGCAGACGTATTGAAACGCTGGCGTTGGATACCCGATCTGCGCTTTGTCTCACATTACCCCGATCACTCAGCCTATATCCGTGCTTTAGCAGCGCTGATCGAAAACTATTGGGCCGAACACGGTACCCCAGATCAGTTATTGTTTTCATTTCATGGCATTCCCAAACGTTTTTTTATCGCTGGCGATCCCTATCATTGCGAATGTCATAAAACCGCTCGCTTGGTAACCGAACAAATCAAGTTACCAAAAGAAAAATGGCAAGTCGTCTTTCAATCACGATTTGGCAGAGAAGAATGGCTAAAACCGTATACCGATGAAACATTAAAGGGCTTAGCCCAAACGGGAGTGAAACGAGTTGATATCATTTGTCCCGGTTTTGCAGCCGATTGTTTAGAAACCCTAGAGGAAATTGACCAACAAAACCGCCAAATTTTTTTACAAGCGGGAGGGGAAGCCTTTCACTACATTCCCGCATTGAATGAGCAACTTGAACACATACAAGCTTTATTGGAAATCGTGATACAACACACGCAGGGATGGGTTGAATGCAGTCAAACCAGTTTGTAGCTATCAGTTATCAGTTCCACGCAAAAGTTGCGCGCAACTTTTGCGTGAAAATCAGTTATCAAGTCAGGTGGTGGTGTCGAAAGCAAAATCAATTTTGCACTCCATCGATCCGCAAAATCAATTTGGAACGAAAGCTGAAAGCAAAATCAATTTTGCACTCCATCGATCCGCAAAATCAATTTGGAACGAAAGCTGAAAGCAAAATCAATTTTGCACTCCATCGATCCGCAAAATCAATTTTTCACTAAAAAGCCTTCAATTGGAGTGCAAAATTTATTTTGCTGCCCATTTTGGAGCGAAACATTTACCTGAAAATGTGAATAGCCCTAGGTGAAACCATCATCGTTATACATCAGTCTTTAATTATTTGATTTAAATAAGATTTGTAGGGTGTGCCCTTAAGCTTAGATGGTGGGCAACAACGTTACCGGCCCCCCCTACATTTTAATTTAGGTATAACGATGAGCAACAGATGGAGATTAATGAATGGAAATTTTTGATTGTCTGTTTGACACTCCAAAATCTAATATTCTAGCTAGTGTTCTTGGGATAAACCATTTAGATAATCTAAAATCGGTGTTGGACGTTCAGATTATCGAATATCTTCAATCAAATCAACCTGAATCATTAAAATATCTCAAACTGATATGTGATCTGAATCATCAGGTTTCTGAGACTGAATTGACCAAGCTTCCTAAATACGACACTTCAAATAAAGAGGTTGTTATTGTTAGTGAGACTAGAATGGAAAGTGCTTGTAAAGTGATCAAAAGACAAAAGTTTGTTGGCTATGATACAGAATCTAAGCCAGTCTTTAAAAAAGGATATCCACCGAATCCTATAGCACTCATCCAAATTGCGACTTGTGAAAAGTGTTTCCTTTTTCAAATGGGTAAGTTAAAGAATATCAGTCCACTTCTTGAGTTGTTAAGGTGTGATGATATCAGGAAAATTGGCGTTGGAATTAGATATGATAATACGGCAATTTCCAAAAATTTTGGTTGTCAAGTCTCCAACGTGGTTGATCTGAATGAAGTCTTTCAGGAGATGGGTAATAAAAAGACAATTGGTTCAAAGCAGCTGGTTGCCCGAGTGCTGAATAAAAACTTAGAGAAAAAACAAACAATCTCACTTTCTAACTGGGCGGTAAAGTCACTCAATCAGCGACAGATTCAATATGCAAGTGATGATGCTTTTTCCGCACTTGAAGTCTTCCTGAAACTGAAAAAATTATTTAAACAATTTAATCACTATACGCCAAAGCAGATACTGAGTTTATTAGCAATTGAGTGATTTTACGGATGCTGTACTAGCTCAGGGCACGGCTCCGCCATCATCGTTATAAGTTTTTAAGTATTTGATTTAAATAAGATTTTGTAGGGTGGGCAAGTGTTTTTTTGCCCACCTTAAATATATTATTTGATTTTAATAAGATTTGTAGCGTTTTTTTGCGCGTCATACATCATACCAAAAGCAGCCGCTTTTGCCATCTCAGCCATGACAGCCGTTTTGCCTACGGGTTTGTTTTTGCCATTGAGCTTAATCGTTACCGGCGAACCAACGGTTATCAATTAATTAAGATATCTGGATTTTACGGGCTCATTAAACTAACTAAAAACAATAAGTTATAGATTCAGGCTCATTTCGTTTGAACCTGTTTTGATAAATATATTGTTATTCAAAACCACAAAAGGCCCTATTCATGCCTTTATTTCAACAATACGTTTTAAAAAACCCTCTGGCTCTGCATCAATTTTTCCCGTGTCATTGAAATTATCAACAATAAAATCATTGCCCCCTGGTACCCATTCTGAGAGAAAAACGTGTTTATGGGGAGACATTTCCACTGAGTAATCATCAAGGATATTTAATTCAACCTCGTATTCCTCCGTGGGCGAGTTATTGGAGAGATTAGCAATCACTTGAGCAATCCCCTCCTCACGAAAAGCATGACCAATACGCACATCTACCCCCGCATTCACTGTTACCGTAATGGTTTGCGGCTTGCCATCACCCGGTAGAATATGAATCTTTTTAAGTTTAAGCCCCATTGGCGTTTCAAACACCGTACCAATATAGCGATTAAATATCGGCTCGTCTTCTAAAGTCGCAAAGCGAACGTGATCGCCAAAACGGAAGCGCTGCGCGCCACACACAACCGCTAATTTATCCATATTCTTGAAACCCAATACCCTCATAGAATCCGGTAAAATTTGCTCAAGTGTGCGAATACGATGCAATGGCAATTGAGTATATTCAACTAACATGGCTTTGATAAATAGTAGTCTGGTAGAACGCCCACTTAGGACGACAATATGTGGAATACGATTTTTGGCTGCTAAGGTTTCGCAGAGTTCTTCTAAATAGAGGAAAATATCCATAAACCCTGGTTCACCGTTGGTTTCCAAAGACTGCCGATCTGCTTCTATCCAGTCTTGTAGCGTGCTTCGTTTAATGTTTAAGCGTGGTTCTTGTTCTACTTTAGCCTCTTCAACTCCAAGTGGTTGAAAATAATGAATTAAATCTCGTTCATCTTTGGGGCTCAATACCCATTGCGCCTTTTCAGAAAACGTTATCTTAACCTCTTCTGCTAATGCTGATATTTTAGAAATCGCTTTCCGTTTATAAGAGAGCGTAAAAGCAGAGTGATAAGATTCTTTCTGGAAATCTAAGGATTCTTTGATATCATACTTCTGACAAATGTATTGATAAATGGCCGTGGCAATGATATGAGAAACTCGATCACCTGCCCGATTGAAACGCATCGACTCAATCATTTGGAAGGTAACATCTACCGATTTGTCATCCTCTCTGACTGTCCAATGAATGTCTACACAGGCGATGTCAGTGGAACCTCCACCGATGTCTACTACCAACATCCGTAGTTCTGGTGTGCCTTGCATATTACCCAAAGAACTGGCCATTAAGCCTAAATTAGGGGTACCAAAATGGAATAACGTTTCCCAAAGCACATAAGCGGTGACTGCGACTGGCTCACTGCAAGTCAATTCGACTTCAAATCGCTTTTTGATAGATTTTTCTTGGACGAGGATGTGACTGGCCGCTTTTTCTACCATCAATTTGAAGAGTTCTCGATCAGCTTTGCGCCAAGTCAAAGGATAAGTGAGCATGAGACGCGCTATTTGAGGATAAAATTCAGGCGCATCTGACGTGCCTTGCGGATTGGTGAGTGATGACAGCACTTGTTGGAAGATATGATCAAGGGTATGTTGGACAAAATCAAGCATTGAATGAAGCCCGTCGCGTTGCCCGATAAATCCTCTGAACTTGGTACTCGGTTCAGCCGCTTTCAGTCGTTCTGGCCAATAGCGAACATATTTTTTAGGGGCATAAAGATAAGTGGCCATTGGCGCATCATTGATCAGTTCTTTAGCCCGATCTCCCATGACGATCCAAGGCGCATCGCTTTCATTACGATCCACGCGCAAGACTATCATATTAGAACGCAAGATATTGCGTTGATTTTCGGGCCTTTCCTTATAACGAGGATCAAAAGGATTGGTTGCTTGTACTATACGAGCCTGCAAAGGGCCTGTACCACTTTTGGAAAAGATAAAAGTACTGCCACTATTGCCAAAGTCCATAATTAAGCTGCCAATTTCATTACGGGCCTTCTGGTGTTCTTCCACATAAATATTAGCCAGGTGGTGACGCTTGTGAAATATGAAAGAACCCGTTTCCAAAAGCACTGGCACCTTATTGTTGATTTGGGCACCAGCTCCATTTTGAGTATCAACAACCAAATCAAGGTGAATCTCATCGCCGGCACGCGTTAAACGGAAAAACAAAAATTCATTCAGATCACAGGCCATCCAGTCAGTCCGATCATTTTCTGCCAACCCTTGATCGCAAGCAATATGATCCTTAATCAATTGCATCACTTCATGTTCTACTTGCTGTTTTGATATTTTCTCTGCCAACTTGCTAAGCGTTTTCCAATGGGTATCGACAGACATCAAATTGACAAAAAAACCACGACAAATTTGAATACCAGTATTAGGAAGAACGATCAGTTGAGGCACATTAGGGTTAAGCAATTCAGTTGATTTCATCAGGTTTTGACTCCGTATTTTTGACAAGTGGCCGTGCCTACTTCCTGTGCTTGCTTTAATCGTTTGATAATTTTAACGATTTGTTGTTTATCTTTAGTTGTTTGCTTAAAGCGGTTTTCTTCTGCGCCAATGTGATCTGCCATTAATAATTGATAGAGGATTTCCCGAGCATGAAGTTTCAAACAGTGTGCCAATAAATCTCTGCTGTTAGCAAAACCTCGGTTAGGGGGTTGCAATTGAGCCGATGTATAGCCCCAATGTTCAGCCCAGAGTTGTTCTTGAGCATCAAAGTATTGTTCAAATTGTGCTAAGACTTCCCCAGACATGTTGCTGTGAGTCCTAATGGTTTCTTTGACGAAAACGCATAGATGATGAAAATCTTTCGTGACCCAATCCTTGGGGACTTTACGTTCCTTACTGTGCTTATTAACAATCTCTTGGATACCGCTATCCAGAAATTGAGTGGCAAATGTTTCAATACTACGTAAGTCTTCTGGCTCTGACAGACAACTCAGTATAGCCTCTCGTACTGCTTCTTGCAGAGTACCCTGATTCATCGTCCCGTCTTGCTCGTAGTGTAGGCTCAGCAGTTCAGAAAACGTTTTGACTGCTGCCAGTAATCCAGTACGTACTAGATATTTACGCAAAAGCAGAGCGGGGCCTTTTTCTCGCACCAAATTGAGAATTTGCCGCACCAAAAAACCTTGTCCCCGATCTTCAGGATTAGCAAGGGCTACCATATTTTCTTTGAAAGTCTCTAGCAAATTGAGTTCAGAGAGCGTTTTATAACCCACGTTACCCGGTTTCACCCATTTTTCCATAATGGGGCGGTATTTTTTGTAAGCCTCTTCATAAGGCCCCGTCGTACTGTTTTCCACATAAGATTTCGCATCCAGAAAACAAATTTTAGCCGGTTGCACTCGTCCGCGTGGACTCATCTTTTGGAAAATATTATCTTCTAAAGTGCTCGCAAAGTGATCGCCTTCATGCTGAGCCGTCTCAGCTTGTTCGTACTTTTTCTTGATATCGCGATTAGTAAAATAAAGACTCATCCCGTTCACTGCCAAGATAAGACGCTCCGATAAGCTTTCCATCTCAGCGGGACCACATTCTCTTTCAATGGTTTTCCACAACACTGCAAAATCAGATTGTCGTCCACATAGGACAAGATGCACCACAATATCTAATTCATCATTCTTCCACAGTTGCAAGGCAATATGATTGCTTTTCTGTTCTAAATAATGACGTAGCACTTCATCTTTCACGCTCCCATTGACCGCCAAGCCGGGGGTATCCACAAAGATTAGAGAAGCAAGTTGATTGTTTGGCAATCCAGTCCACTTTTGGATTCTTTCATAAGAATCGCGTAAACTCACATCTTTAACAATAGCGCGAAGTTGTAAGGCATTGTAAGGGCGTTCATTATGCGTCATCAGAGGACGGGTATTGATCAGCTTTGCTTGTTCTTTCACAGTGATAGCACGAATGAATTCACGATTCCGGCATTTTTCTGGTGGCACTTGATAGGCACTCTGGAAGGGATGCAATGCTAATTTTTTATCAAATTGTACTATATCCGTCGCTGGAAAAGTCGCTTTAGAGCCATCTACATCAACCCTCTCTTTTTTGTAACTGATCAGAATATTATCTTGTTTATTCTGTTTCTCAACTTCTGGATACCTCATTAATGATTTGATCTGTTCAACATTCCAAGAATTGACAACAACCTCTTCTAATGCGGCAGAATGAGGGGGCGCATAGCTAATTCGCAATGATTGCGCTGTTGTATCCGTGATATCTGTGACTAACCAACCTCTTTCAGAGAGATTTGGAAACATTTCATCCATGAGGGTTGTTTTGCCATGCCCACTAGAACCCATGATGGCACAGGTTATCTTGCCCTCACAAGGCTTTTGTAAATGTAAAGTTTGTGTCACTTCCTTAATTTGCTCAAACCCCGTTTTGACAGAAGTTGAGGAGTCAAGTAAAAAGCGAAAACTCTGTACTTGTGGCAGAGTTTTAAGGGCATCAAGCAAGATAGCTCGAATACCGTTAATGTTTTTCAGAATCTTGTCTGGAATCATAGTGATTACTTTACCTCACCAAATTGACCGTTAAAGGCTTTAGCCAGTTCATTCAGTTTGCTTTCTATATTATTGATAGGTTTAGGGTTTTCGACATCAAATACACGAGGCGTTAGCGTATGAACAATGATATCAACGCCTTTAAATTGCTTTAATATGGCGTTTCTCTCTTGAAGGATTTGATCAAGACTTGCATCTTGCCCATCAGTCAGAATAATCAAAGTCGTCGGTTTCTGATGTGCAGCAACTTCTTTGGCTGCTAATTGAATGCCAGAACGTAAATGAGTTCCTCCCCCAGCTTTGAGATTATCCAAAAATTGAATCAATTGTTGCGCTGTTTCGTTGTTTATCTCTTTGATTTCACCCAAGGCTGTGGTTGCAGAGGCGTGGTAAGCGATAACATTAGCATAGTGTGTAGAAAAAAATGAACTCTTCATGCTTTCTAAGGTTTTCCTAGCCTCCTCTTGAACCATTGGAAAATGAGCTTCCATGCTAGAGCTTTTATCCATAAGAATAATAAAACTTTGAGTTTCAATAGGTACAAAAAGACTAGGGGGGCTACAATCCCTCAATAAAAAGAGTAAGAGTAAAAATAGGGGTAATAATAATAGCCAAAGCGGCATTTTGCGACGATGCAATTGTAATTCATTGGCCCATTGTGACAGCCCCGCCATCCCCGTTTTAGGTTCAAAAGTTTTAGGAGAGTCAACGACAAAGCCAGACTTTCGCACAGCTTGCACAATATTGCGATGGCATTCAGCTGCCGCATGGGTTTCATGAGCAAATTTGGGTTCAACGTACAAACCGAATTTAACCCGAGTGCCCAATTGACTGACAGATTGTGAATTTTTTAAAATATCTTCAGACAATACGATGTTAGAAAACGCTGATGTTTTCCGTAATTGAATCAATGATTGAATCAGATTAAGCACATCTTGCTGACACTGACGTTCAGCTTCTTGATTTTCGCCACTCGGATCTGCTGCCTGAAATCGGACACCGCTGATTTTCGTCTCAGCTTGAGCCATGACTTCCTTTTCCTTCTTCAAGGAAAAATGCCCATTTTCCCAAGTGGCGTGCCCCATTGGCAAAAATAATTCGGAAACAATATCGGGTTGCTGCATACGATTACGAAAAAGAGGCTCGTCAACCCCAGAATTTTCTGTGGTTTGACTTTGGCTATTTTTCAGCCTTATCTTTTCCCATAGCCGCAAAATGTTCTTGTAATAATTTGTGAATAAAGGCATAACTCCCGCCGCGTTGTAAAAAAACATGATCCGTTGCATATGAAACGGACTAAATTCCAAGGTATGTCACAATAAAGCATGAGACGCAAGAGATAATGTTTAATGACAGGCTATCCACCAAACATAAACCCAAGAAAAAATACACAAGTGCAGGAACGCTCCTATATCCATACAACCTAGAATAATAAGCATTATATTGACTAGAATATAATAAGTACTGAACCATAAATTTTCAGGTATTTTAATTAAAAGAAACAACCAAGAAGAGGTTGCGGTAAAATACCTGTTTATTTGTGCTTCAGTACTTAATATTGAAAATTATAACGTTCCTGAACTAGTACAAAAAAAGTGGAAATCTATAAAACCAGCTATAGATTTTA
>QNEL01000089.1 GCA_003645185.1 Candidatus Parabeggiatoa sp. nov. 3 | reverse complement strand
AAGTACTGAAGCACAAATAAACAGGTATTTTACCGCAAAGGGCAACCACAAGGGATTGCCCCTACGAACCGCCCGTAGGGGCAATCCCTTGTGGTTGCCCCTCTTCTTGGTTGTTTCTTTTAAAATACCTGAAAATTTATGGTTCAGTACTTAATATGCTTCAGCAGCATAAGATTGAAACACAACTTGATAGCTCAGAATGGCAGACATTAATTGCAAATGTCAATGCCCATTCTCAACAGAGCCAATTAGTCGCGGAACAATTTGCCCAACAATTACACTTAGATCACAATGCTTATGAGAATAAGCAAATCATAACAGATTGTGCTAATTCGGCTCCCCACTTATATACCGTGATCGACAAACAAACGCAATTGGCACACCAGATTGCGATGCTATTATATCCAATCGAAGGGCAAGATGATTTGCTATCATCATCAGTGATTGAAACCGTTCATCACAAAACAGTCCGCTATATATTATATCGGCGACTGCTAGTCACTTTACGTCGGGCCTATCGTCAGCTGATCAAACCACCCCCTAAGGTGTTCACAGCTTATCAGCAAGCACGCTTAACAGGTGATCGGGCAATGTATTACCAATTACAACAGATTAGCGACATACCCGATGCCATTGTCAATCCCGTGCCCATGCCAGTGGATGTTGCGCCATTACAGGAATTGTTGCCCTTTTTCGAGTTTCTGCGAAGCAATCAACCCATTGTTGATCGTGAAAATGAATCACTGAGTTTTATGCGCGGCACCTTCTTTAATGATGGCCGTATGGATTTGTGTAAACAAGTGGTTGGTTCAGCCTGGATTAGCGACTTAATGGACTCATTAGTCAATAATCAGCATATCAAACATTTTTTACTCGGCAATAATATTGTTGATATTGCAGGGGCCAAAGCCATTGCTAATTTTATCAGTCATCCCCATCATAGCCAAATTGAAACCTGGTATTTAGCCGGCAATCGTATTGATGCACAGGGAATTGAACTGATCTCCAAAGCCCTGCAAACCGACCAACACTGCAAAGCCTTATGGTTAAAACGCAACCCACTCAAAGCCAAAGGGGCTAAGTATCTGGGTCAATTATTGGCACAGAATCAGAGTTTAGAAATACTCGATTTGCATAATACAGGGCTTCTTGATGACGGTATCGCTTATTTGTTTGACGGCTTAAAACAGAACCGTTCCCTAGACTTGTTATATATTGATGCGAATGGTATTTCAAATCGTGGAGCCCAGCCGATTGCCGATTATTTTTCTCATTTAGCCAAGCTAAATGAACCGGGAATTTCTTCCTTATTCTGTGGGATTAATCGCTTAGGTGATGACGGAATCGCCCTGATTGCAGAAAGTCTGCATGAATATCATCATCTCAAACGTCTCTCATTCGGAGCCAACCGTTTAGGTTATGAAGGGTTGAAAATCTTATTAGCGCAACTGATCAATCATCCCAAATTAATTCATTTGGATGTGGGATTATATAAATCGACCAGTGATCTGCACGAATTACCAAACAATTTTGGTGATGAATCCGTCCCATTATTGGCTCACTTTATACAATCGAATAAGAGCGTTCAAATAATGAGTATCAAGGATGCCAATATCAGTTTAGCAGGTATAGAGCAACTGGCAGAGGCCGTTCAAACCAACGATCGTTTACTGTTCTTTGATTATGAACAACTTGGCGTGAAAAAACCGAAAACGCTGATTGAGCGGATTAACGATAAACTGCGTGAAAACATTCGCAATACTTTTGGAGTCGATATGCACACCTTTCGGCAAGAGTATTTCCGTTATCTGAAACATACTGATGCCGTGCGTCATATTGACAGCATCTATCGCAATCGAGATAATTGTAGCTGTCAGTTAAAGCATGACTAACGGGCGCATTTCTAAAAAAAGGTCATATTTGATAAATCTTGATGGCCTGATTTTCAAACTCAATTTATTTTGCGAAGCTTGGAATGCATGTTATTTTGCTTGTGTGCGATTGGAATGCATGTTATTTTGCTTGTGTGCGATTGGAATGCAAAATATAGTTTGTCACATAAATATGTTGGCCTTTCCAATAGTGGATATCAATGCTTTGATAACTGATAACTGATAACTGAAAAACACGAATAGGAGATAAATATGGCAAATAAAAATCCTTTGGTGAACCCCGATTCTGCGATAAGGAATACCAAGCAGAATCAATATGTGGATGATTTGGTTGTTGAAATGACTGGCCAAGCCTACATGGATGGTGCTTCCCATGAGGAGGTTGGAGAACTTCAGCAACAGATAAAAAACGGTACCTATAGGCGCGGTGACTGGGATCGCAAAGTTGCCTCATGGTATGATTGAGACATTCGTTCTAGTACACTGTCAAACTTATAATGACGTGTGAGACAAAAAAACCTGACAGGTTTTCAAAACCTGTCAGGTTTATCCTACCCATCAAAACAAGATTGACGGAGTACTAAACAAATACTTTCAGCCGATGCCAAAAGACGCATGGGTGAAGTCAGTCCGGTTTTCCCCCCCATTCTTGACAATAATGATTTTTTCGTCTGTGCCTGAATCTTGATAGGATTATGGGTATAAATTATCAACGCAAATTTGCTGGTGGAAAAGTTATATTTCAAAACAATCTGAGCAATGGAAATAATTTTATGCACTGTGGAAGAATCCCTTGCAAAAGCTTGGGAAAAATTCTGTGGAGATGTTAAAAATGTCAAAATACATCGTGGCTCTATCTTAGACATCAAGTGCGAAGCTGTTGTTAGTCCTGCTAATAGCTTTGGTTTTATGGATGGAGGAATTGACGCTCTTTATTTGGATTTTTTTGGAAAAGAAATTCAAATGATCGTTCGGCAACAAATATATGAACAACACTCAGGTGAACTCATTATAGGTAATGCTGATATAGTTCAAACAAATCATAATAAAATCCCATTTTTGATTATTGCACCAACGATGAGAGTTCCTATGGTACTACATGATTCTGTTAATGCTTATCTTGCGGCAAGAGCAGTTTTTCTTTTAGTGATGAAAGGCAAATTTATGACAGGAAAGTATAAGGATAAACCAATATCGAATTATGTCAAAAAAATAGCTATACCAGGTTTAGGAACAGGTGTTGGAAAAATTGGTTATAATACCTGCGCTCATCAAGTTAGAGCGGCAATGAATGATACCATATTAAATAAATATAAAATGCCTCAATCTTGGGCAGAAGCTAGCGAACGTCACCAACTATTGTATAGTAATAAACTTAAAAGATTACAGTATTAACGAACAATCGTAATCGAAACAGTTGCAGTTGTCAGTTAAACCATGAGTGATATGGAATTGCCAGATATTGGTTTAGGCACTTATCAACTGGCCCCTGAACAAACCTATCGCAGTGTTCGTTGGGCACTTTCGATAGGTTATCGTCATATTGATACAGCCGCCTTATATAGAAATGAAAAACAAGTTGGGCAAGCCATCCGAGATTCAGGGATTGCGCGGCAGCAAATTTTTGTCACCACTAAAATTCCACAGAAAGCCATTCGACAACACCAGATCAAACCCGCGATTGAAAATAGTCTGCATCAATTGGATATCGGTTATATCGACTTAATATTATTGCATTGTCCTGATGCCAAGGTAAGTCAAACTTGGGAGGCCCTGAGCCAGCTTTATTGTGAGTCATACCAAAGCAGATTAATACACTATATTGGAGTCAGTAATTATCAGGAAAAACATTTAAAACAATTAGAAGGGGCTCAGATCAAGCCTTATATCAATCAAATTGAAGTCACTCCCTTTTTACCGCGAAAAAAACTGAGAGCGTATTGTCAAAACCAAGGTATTGATGTGGTTGCACATTCCTCACTGACTAAAGGCCTACAACTCAATAACCCAGAATTATTGGCAATCATGACAGAGCATAATGGGCAACTAACGAGTGCCGCTTTATTATTGAAATGGGCCCTGCAAAATCATCTCAAAATTATTCCACGTTCAGCCAATCAGAAACATATTTTGGCCAATTTCAATCTACCCACTGAATTATTATCAGAACAGATCATGGCCTATTTAGATAATCTTGATTGTGGGTTTGCAACTCATCCACAACATTGTTTATCAAGATAAATCTTGAAGGCCCGACTTTTGTTCCAAATTTATTTTGCATTGGAGTGCAAAATTTATTTTGCATCGGCTTTCGTTCCAAATTTATTTTGCAGTTATTTCTTTTGATTAGCAAGTTGTCGAATTTAATTGATGCATATTCCTAAATTGGTTTAAATAGGTTTTAAAATGACAAAATAGTCAATACTGATAAACTCTCAATCTAACCAAAGGTGAAATATTGAATGGTAAAAAATATATTGTTCTCGCTGTGTGTTATTTTTTTATTAATTGGCTGCAATCAACAAACATTGTTAGGCCCATTTGTCCCACAAGAAGAGGTTGAATTTTCAAAACACTACCTCACACTTTTTCAGTCAGATGACTTTGAAGGCATTGAAAACAAAATCAATCCGGCTCTCAAAAATGAGCTGTTAAGGACTAAACTTGAGCAGATGGCCGCCTTTTTTCCAAAAGAAAAACCGAAAGACATCAAAATTGTTGGCTCACACACCTTCACAACGCATCAATTTCGGCAGTTCAATCTGACTTTTCAGTACGAGTTTCCAAATAAGTGGTTATTAGTCAACATTGTTCTTCATAAGAAGGGTGATGAGTTGTTAGTCAACGCTATTAATGTGCGGCCACTTTCAGATTCGCTTGAAAATATCAACCCGTTTACTTTTCAGAATAAACCCATTGCAAATTACCTCATTTTGGCATTAGCCATTATTATTCCTTTATTTATTCTTTTGGCATTAGTGCTTTGTATCAAAACGCCGATGCCAAAAAGAAAATGGCTTTGGATCATATTTATTCTGTCCAGTTTTGTTAAAATAACGGTAAACTGGACGACTGGAGGAATCAATATTCAGCCGCTTAGTTTCCTCTTACTTGGTGCGGGGTTTTGGAAAGTGGGTATCTCTGGCCCAGTCCTGATTTCAGTTGCAATACCCTTGGGTGCTATTATCTTTATGATAAAACGCAAGAAATGGTTGACTTCAAGAGTTGAAAACCAAGACTAAGGTGATTTTTTCATGTCGGTTCGCCCTACACCCGCTATTGTAGAGCCTTCACAAAGTTATTGCCCTTTTGATGTTTTTTGTAGAGACGCGATGCTTCGCGACTCCGGTTTTTAGTATATTTGCTCAGCTTCGCGTCTCCGGTTTTTTGTCGGCTCAGCTTCGCGTCTCCGGTTTTTGTAGAGACGCGATGCTTCGCGTCTCCGGTTTTTAGTATATTTGCTCTGCTTCACGTCTCTAGTTTATTGTTTTTGCGCCGCGAAGCGTCTCTTGTTTGTTGCGATGCAGATTTGCTACGCAGAGAGACGCGAAGCATCGCGTCTCTACAGGCAGCTTCTATTAAAGATAGAGAATTATTGGATGAAGTTAAAATCACCAAAATTCCTTTTGAAAATGTATGGATATTTGAAAATGAATTTGGACAACAAACACTCATTGACAAATTGATTAACGATCAAAAAGGTGCATTTACAAGTGCCGGGAAAAAGGTTGAGAAAACAATTATATATTATGACTCAAACCGATTGTATCTTTTCATGATTGAAATGAAACGAACAATAAGTCCCAGAAAAATGCAAGACGATGTCGTTAAAAAATTTGAAAACACATTATCAACGTTATCTGTATTTATTTCAGCTCATTTTGACTTTCCTCAATTCGAGAATGCTCACATTTATCCGGTTGGCATTTGCTGTTACAATTCTTATGAAGATCCGCAACCATCATATAATAGGGATCCCAAAAGAATTGCAGGGCGTGTAAGACAACAATATTCCGAAGCGGAAAGATTAATATTACTCAGTATAGAATCAATAGGGTTAAATAAGATGAAAACCCCAGTATTTATGAATAGGGTGCTACCCGTTTTCGTTGTGATTAACGCTGATTAAAAAATCAGCGTTAATCAGTTTTTCACTTAACAAGTTTTGGCGCGCAAAAACTTTATTGTCACGCTAAAATTTAGCGAAGCGAAACTTTAGCGTGAACCGAAGGGAAGCTACGCTAAATGTGGAAATCAGTCTAATCAGCGTTCTATCACTTCAAACTTTCAAACCTCTCTCACCCACATTTAATCATTTCAGTTTTTCAAGTATTCGATCCGCCCCTTGTCTCAACAATTCCTGCGCCAATGATTTTCCTAATTCGGCAGCCAAGTGACGCGCCCCTTGAAGACGATGGTGCAAAATGTGTTGGCCGTCGATCTCGCCGACTAATCCTCGCATTGTCAAGTTTTCAGACTGGATTTCTGCATAACCCGCAATAGGCACTTGACAACCCCCGTCTAAAGATTCATTTAAGGCCCGTTCAGCTATGACACAATCTTGCGTTTCTATTTTTAGCTGTTTTTCTGAAGTTATTTCTAGCGCCTACACTATATTGATTGATTCAACAATCCGTTATTTGAAATTCGACTCGGCGATCAATGGCGTTTTCTGCGCTATCGGGTACCGTACCGACTATGGTTTCATCGGATCCCATGCCTATTGTATTGGCGCGTTGTTTGATTTCTGAGAATTCTTCTTGAAGAAGGATTTGAATTTTATCAGCGCGCTTTTGAGAAAGTTTTTTATTATATTTGTAGTCGCCAGATTGACTACTGTGTCCAATAATAGTAACACACTTGCCCGTTTCCTTTTTAAAATACAGGCTAATTTGCCGTAGCCATAATGTGTATTGTTCTCTCAAATTGGGCACTTCTAAAAATTCAATTAAGTTGCTTTGAAATAACAATTTGATAGGCAGAACGCCTTTTTCAACGGCAAGTGCTACCATTTCTCCGAAGCTTTCTTCGGCTTCAACTAAGTCTTTGAGTTTAAAATTGGCCGTGTATAAACCACCATACGCTTCTATGATTTGCCCATTTTGCCGTTGAGTCACTTCTTTAAATAAGTTGCGTGCTAATCCGTAATTTTGCTTGTCATAAGCGGTTTGGGCCGCTATCAATAACGCTTTGGTTTTAATGAAAGTGTAGTAGTCATCACTGACTTGCGTGCCTACCGGGCTATCAACGGTTTTGAGCGTATGCGTCAACAGTTTACCCTTGATGTACAGTGGATTGTCTTCGTAACTGGGTGTCGGTTGATAATCCAAGCCCGCACTGACAATCCACACTGTTCCTTTTGTGATAACAATTTTGGTTTCCAAATCGACGATTGAAGCTGAAACGTGGTAATATTTTTCATTTGGGCTGCTTTTGTGGGCTTCATATTTGATGATGCCATTCAAGATATATTGCGCTTCAACCAGTTTTTCTGGTGTTAAACGATGCAGCTTGAATTGGTTAAAATGCTGGCGCGTTTCTTCAATTAACAAGGATTCAATTTCTAAACTCGCTTGTAAAACTTGCCCACTATCCACTTCTAAAAAGGGATTCAAGACGATTGTACTTGTTTTTCTGGAAAAAATACTTTGTCTTTTTTGCAATTTAGTCATTAAACCTTTGGCAAGCAGACGAATACCTGCTTCATAAGGAAAATAAGCTTGTTTAGGTTTGGTTGGAACAGGTTGACATGAAACCAGAAAACTTATTAAGCAGAAAACAATAAATCGGTTCAAGCTATTTCTAAAGTACATCATTTCTTCCTTAGGATCAGAGTACAACGGATTTACGGAATAAACGGATTTTTAAACTTTCTTGTAGGGTGGGTAACGTGTTTTTGTTGCCCACCATTCCCCCTCAATTGTGTCTGTAGGGGCGAACCTTTGTTATCGCCCTTTTGAAAATCTATTCTCTATTTTGTTTTAATAACAATATTGTCGCTTAAACGCTTTTTGATCTTGTGTTAACGGCCGAATACCCAATGATTCTTGAGCCAGTATATCACCACATTGCAATTTGAAGGGCGAAGGGGGTTGAGCCGCTTGATAAGTCGCCTTGTGTCGCCCCTCTTTGACAGGCGGCGGCTGAATTGATGTTTTGATGCGCGGTTTCGCTGGCGGTTGCGATTGACGCGGTTTCGCTGATTGCTGTGACGTTTTGAGAGGCGGTTTCGAGGGCGGCATTGACGTTTTGATGCGCGGTTTCGAGGGCTGCTGAGTCACCGCTTGTAGTTCTAAACGGCTTAAAGATTGCTGTAGTTTGGGTAAAGCAGGTGAAAGGGCATTTACTTTTTGCAAACGCTGGATATATTGCTCTGCGCTGTTCCGTTTGCCCTTTTTCAAAGCTTGTTTTGCCCAAGATTGATAACGGCCTTCAATTTTCATCAAGCCTTGTATCGCTTGCGCGTTATGGGCATCAAGGGCTAAGACTTGGCGGTAACACTGAAAAGCCGTACCCGGTTCACCTGTCGTTAAACGATTCTCATCAAAATGCGTTTCGCATTTTTGCAATAATGTCGTGATGCGCGTTGTCTTCGGCGTTGCCTCTTTTCTCGGCGGTTTTGACTCGGATTTGACAGAGACAACGGGTTTAGAGTCTCGCGGCTTTTCTGAATACGCTAGTAATTGATCATCTAATGGTTTTGCCACTTGATCCGCTTTTCTTGATTCATTATGGATGCTTGCCGCAATATTCAAGAGCATATCTAATGCCGAGTTTTTTTCAGCTTGATTTTCTTGATTAGGCTCTGATTCCTTTGAGATCAAAGGCGCAGATTGTGACGGTTCAGAGTTCTCTGAAACAACAGCATTATCAGGTACTTTTTCTTGATTGCCAGAAGCCGGAAGTGATAACGCTTGTTTTTCTAACGATATCTGATCGGATATCTGATCTAAAGGAATGTCTTGATGATTATCGTCTTTTTGGGATAAGAGGTTATCACCCTTGTTGACAGCTTGAGCTTGATTTTCCACATTATCAGGCCCAAGTGCTGTTTTTTCAATGAGTTGTGTACTAACCGGCATTCCGCGAGGCAAATTGTCTGGTTGCACAGTTTGTTCAGTGGCCTGATCTTCAGGCCCTTGGAAGGTTATCGTGGAAATGGGTGACAAAATCATGATCACGCCTTCTTGGCTATCAGCCACGTCTGATTCGGCTAAGGCAATCGCTTCGGTGTGCGGCTCGTTATCCTGATCGGGTAGCACAGATTCAATGGTTTCAGAAATTGGCTTATCATCCGTTTTGTTCGCCGTGGTGCTAGGCTCGGTTTCATCAGTTTGATTTTCATCCCTTCCTGTCGCGACAACCGATTCTGCAACAACTGGCCTCTCATCTAGCTTATCAAGTGCCTGTTCAGTTTTTTCGACTTGAACAGTCAATGGAGTAGTCGGCTCGTTATCCTGGCCCTCAATGGTTTCAGGGATTGGTTTGTCATCCGTTTTGATCGCCGTAGTGGCCGGCTTCGTTTCATCAGTTTGATTTTCATCCCTTCCTGTCGCGACAACCAATTCAGGAACAACCGGCCTCTCTTCTAGGTTATCAGGTGCGTGTTCAGTTTTTTCAACTTGAACAGGGGTAAGCGGCTCGTTATCCTGATCTTGCACACGTTGAATAGTTTCAGGGATCGCGTTATCAAAAGAAGGGGGTGTTGTGGTGGCGATTTCCCATTCTGCAACAACAGCTGTATCTTCTAGGTTATCAAGTGCTAGTTCAGTTTCATCAAATTGAGCGGCCAGTGTGCTGTCGTTATCTAAATTGTCACTGAGTTGCATTTCAGCAATCATGCGATTTTGCTCTTGAAAATATTGATTTTCAAGGACTTTTAAATTTTGAAAGGCGAGAGGATGATGACGATCACGTTTTAACACTTCTTTATAACACGCTATCGCAGGCTTAATGGCATCACGACTGTGAAATGCCTCACATTGTTCTAGCCAAATCGCTATCTCATCATTTCGTTTCGTTTCTTGCTCAAAGTATAATGAATAATATCCATAAAATAACGCACCCAAAATGATCATGAGCAATAAGCTCAGACGCATAACCCATTTTTTGGATGTTTGCCAACGTCTTGTTTTGAGATTGCAAAGCGTTATTTGGTGTAAATCGGCATTAAGGTGATCAGGGTTTGATTTTGTTGAAAACATGATGACTACTCCAATTATCAATTATTAATTATCAATTATCAATTATCAATGTATCTAAAAACTTGATAGAACGCTGATATGTCACGCAAAAGTTTTTGCGCGCAAAAACTTTTGCGTGACATACTGATTATCATGATTTACGCTGATTTTTTAAAATCAGTTCAACATCAATTTCACCATTATAAAAACTATTGTGTTTATTTTATCTGAAGTCTAAACTAACGTAAATTAATAAAAGACTTAATTAGTACAGCGAATTACGATAGTACAGCGAATTACGATAGTACAGCGAATTACGGGGATAAACGAATTTTTGAAAAGAGTAATGCCATTGAATATTGTGTTATTTATAAATCAATCTCTGAATAAATTCGTTTATCCCCGTAATTAGCTTCGCTGAACTTTGTTTCGCTGTACTAAGCCTTGACTAACGGAACATCCATTTTTGGGAGAGTTATATTAAATGATAAACAATCAACTCATAAAAGGCTTAACGTATTTGATTTTCGGTTTAATCATCCTATCGGCTTGTCTTAAACAAGGCGATACTCATGTCATCACCCCCCCTAACAGTGGAATAAGCGATTATGGCGAGCCATTCGATTATAAATTGATTGACAACCATGCGCTGAATGCGCCTAAGAAAGTTGAACAATCAATACAAAGTCTTGCGACTTATCTCACAGCACCAGCGAAAAATGATCGCGAAAGCGCGCGAGCCATTTATCGTTGGATTACCCATAACATCGCTTATGATGATAAAAGTTATTTTAGCGGTAACTTCAAGTTAATGAATAAAGAAGATGCTTTCAAAACGCGCCGCGCTGTTTGTGATGGTTATGCCGGCTTGTTTAAGCGTCTAGGGCAAGCAGTTGGGCTTGAAGTAGCCGATATCAGTGGTTATTCAAAAGGTTATAGTTATACCGTAGCACAAACGGATACCATTAATCATGCTTGGAATGCCGTGAAAATTGATGGGCAATGGCAATTGCTTGATGCCACTTGGGGTGCAGGTTATTTGGATGACAAGAAAAAGCGTTTTGTTCGTCAGTTTCAAGAACATTATTTTTTAACCCCAGCTGATCAGTTTATTTATGATCATTTTCCCAGAGAGTCAAAATGGCAATTGCTGCGTTTACCCGTTTCAAAATCACAGTATGATCAATGGGTTTATCTGCGGCCCGCCTTTTTTCAAAATGGCTTAGCCATTGAAAGCCATCCAGCGGGCATGATTCACAGTGATAATCAAGAAACGATTACCTTACGTGCATCCGCGAATGCGAGAATCCGCGCCAAATTACTACACAACAATACCCCAGTTGATCAATCACATTTATCGATACAGCGGAAAACCGAACAGTACGCGATTTCTGCGACATTTCCCCAGCCTGGTGAATATATTTTGAGGGTATTTGTGAAACAGCAAACAGATTCGGGGGCTTACCGTTGGGCTTTAGATTATCGGATTATCGCTAAACAAGGCATGTCTGCCGATTTGGTACCCGTTTCGCCAGATCACGCTTTTTTTGATACCGGCTTAAAAGTCGATAGCCATCCTCAGCGTCTAATTGAAACGCAAAAACAGCTTAAAGTGACAATACTCGCACCGGCCGATGCCTTGATGAGTGCCAAATTATACAAAGATAACAAACGGTTAGATAAATATCTGACACTGGTTCAAAAACGGGCCGGGCGATACGAAATTCATGCCGTCTTCCCAAGCCGTGGCGATTATCTGATGAGATTATTTGCTAAACGGCTAGGAAGTGGCAGCGAATATGAACAAGCTTTAGATTATGACGTGAAAGTCAGTCAAGGGATGGGTGGCAAGATTGGCTTTCCAAGCACCTACGCCCCCTTCAAAGAAAATGGCGGATATCTTTACGCGCCTATGGCGCGTCATTTAACGCCTGGTACAACACAACATTTTAAATTAGCCGTGCCTAATGCACAAAGACTTGTCGTCGTGATAGGCGATAACAAGTTTCCCCTTAAAAAACAAGGGGATGTATTTGAAGGCGATATCAAGATTGGGCAAGGGCAAATCACTGTCTATGCTCAATTTGTCGGCGAGAGACGGTATAGCAGTTTATTGCAATATGTGGGCAAATAGCTTAGCAGCTTCTTAATCTTTTTACGTTCCAAATTTATTTTGCGCCTTTTTACGTTCCAAATTGACTTTGCGACTTTGCGACTTGGTTCATTGAATGGGATTGATTCAAATATAGCGTTTTCCGATCTCATGACGTACACTTCGCCTTCGCAAAATCAATTTGGAAGGAAAAAAGCCTTCGCAAAATAACAAAGCTGAAAGCCTTCATAAATTTGTAACAAAAAAATTTTGACTTTTGACTTCATTCAATTGGGAAACGCTATATAAGGGGCAATCACAAGGGATTGTCCATAAGTATCTGTGAAGTATTCCCATTCAACTACCCCAGTGCCGAAATCCAAAAACGGGGAATAATATATAGCTTGGATAAAGGGCTTATTTCGACAGCCTCGTACTGATAACTGACAACTGATAACTGATAACTGAATTTAAGCATGAGTAGATATCAAGTGAATCAAATAGCCGATTGGTTTTTAGCCTCTATAGATAGAGAGGCAGGTGATACCATTTCTCATTTAAAGCTACAAAAACTAATGTATTATGCACAGGCATGGTCTCTTGCTCTAAATAGTTCTGGTTTATTTGAAGAAGACTTTGAGGCATGGACACATGGCCCAGTATTGCCTAGCCTTTGGGAAAGGTTTAAAGCATTTGATCAAGATTCAATTCCTCTAACGGCCATCAACTCAACACCTGAAATCTTGACAGAAGATGAAAACTTACTCTCTGACATACTCAATAGCTATGGCGATCTATCGGCCAAACATTTAGAAGAACTCACCCATTCAGAAACCCCTTGGCGTGAAGCACGAGGCAACCTGCCCATAGAAATGGCTTCTCATAATATTATCAGTCAAAAAATGATGCAAGCCTATTATCGAAAACGCTATGAGGAGCAAGACGATGAGTAATCGTCAAAAAAAGCTCAAAAAGATAGCAAATAGACAAAGAGAAAAAAATGTCTATTTAAGCGAAATCGAAAAGCATACTTTAGGGATAGAAAATATTCTTGAATCCCCGTATGTGGTACTGAAATATTATCAGCCTGATTTTGAATGTTTTTCATCGTGGAATAACAGTGAACTGACTGCTTTTAGTCAATTTCTCTTAAAGCTGAAAAAGAGTAAGTGGACGGATATATATAAAACCGGTGGCGCACAAGGCGATAAAACCGGTTTGGGATACAGCAAACATAAAGATAGAAGCAAACTACCAAAACATCCAGAGCTTGATAATATCAGTCAAGATATTACTTTTTTTGAATTGCGAGTCACACAAAAAGCTCGTGTTCATGGTTTCAGAGTCAAAGAGGCTTTCTTTCTTGTTTGGTTAGATCGTGAACATCGAATATATGACTTGTAGCCAGGCTGTTATCCATAAAACTCATCATAGAGAGACAACTCTGAAGCTTGATGCCATTTTAGAGCAATTGAGAATTGGTAATTAAATAATTATACAAAGATAACAAACGGTTAGATAAATATCTGACACTGGTTCAAAAACGGGCCGGGCGATACGAAATTCATGCCGTCTTCCCAAGCCGTGGCGATTATTTGATGAGATTATTTGCTAAACGGCTATCCAGCGGTGGCGAATATGAACAAGCCTTAGATTATGACGTGAAAGTCAGTCAAGGGATGGGTAGCAAGATTGGCTTTCCAAGCACCTACGCCCCCTTCAAAGAAAATGGCGGATATCTTTACGCGCATAAGGCGCGTCATTTAACGCCCAGTACAACACAACATTTTAAATTAAAAGTGCCTAATGCAAAAAACCTTGTTGTCGTGATAGGCGATAAAAAGTTTCCCCTTAAAAAACAAGGGGATGTATTTGAAGGCGATGTCAAGATTGGGCAAGGGCAAATCACTGTCTATGCCCAATTTGTAGGTGAGAGACGGTATAGCAGTTTGTTGCAATATGTGGGCGGCGATTAATTGTTAATTGTTAATTGTTAATTATTAATACTCAATGATCAAGTTTTTTCCTTTCAAAGGTTTATAACTACAAGATATAACTACAAGGATTGTTTGCTTATGAAAGGATTAGATCATAGCCTTTATGAGTTCTAAATGTGATTCTGTTTGAGCTTTTTTTTCGCTTTCAAATGAGCCTTTTGATGTTTGGCATTATTTTGATTTCTGATCGTTGTAAGGAGAGCAGTTAAGTCACGATCTTATCCTTTCATAAGCAAACAATCCTTGTAGTTATAGAGTAATACTAAAAACGATGCCAAAGTCAGTCAGTCGTCAGTTGATTTAGATATTGATAATTTGAATTGGCCAATAGGCTTAAAACCAAAACAAAATCGTCATGATGGCCTTGGTTAAGTTGCCTTTAAATCAAGCGCGTCAAGAAGTACTTGATATCGTGCCCAAAATGATTATATTAATGCGCGTTCCAAAATTCAGTGTCGTTTTGACAATTACGCGAACAGCAAGTTTACAAACCTCATAATACCAATTTTGTAACAAAAAACTTTAATATAGTTGACACTTTAGAACCGGATGAGTTAATTGTAAATGTAGCTTAATAATGAAAGATATTGAAGGACTAGACGAAAACTGGGATAATGAACGTTATGTAGAATTACATTTAGTTGAAAGAGTATTAAATCTTGTAATACCGTTGGATAATCCTTCTTCTAAATGGATTCCACAATTTAAAATTAAAGTTCTATATAAAACAAATACCATCCCGGATGCAGTAGATTATTTTATAGAAGATTGTTCCAAAAACATTAAATTTTTAGTTGAAGTAAAAACCGCAAAAACACGTATAAATAATGCTACAGCTCGCGGGCAACTTGATAAATATCTGCGATATTCTGGAGTTAAAATTGGGATTTTAATTGATCCATTTTTAGTAGAAATTTATCAATTTAAAAATGGACAAACTAAGCTAAAAAATCAGTTTGACATAAAGAATATTACTGATATAGAATCCATTGCTGAATTTATAAAAACATCTCTAGGAGTAAAAGTGCGTACTATTGCAGTACATAATTCTAAGGGCGGAGTTGGTAAAACAACATTGGCCATTAATATTGCTTACGAGTTAAGCAAAAGAGGTAATAAAGTCTTGGTAGTTGATTTAGATGACCAAGCAAATGCTAGTTTAACAATTGGTGTTAATAAGACTGAGGAAATGAATAATGCCTCAAGCGCAGAAGAACTGCAGGAAATATATAATTTCTTAGACAAACGTTTAGAAGTGATAGATTTTATAGATTTTGTAAATAAAGAAGAAGGAAAAATTGAATGCTATAAAAGTTGTATTACTTCTATACCTAATCCATTTGGAGTCGATGTGTTACCTGCTAGTCATAAAACCACAGATGATAAGCTACCTAGTAATCCGGTTGTATTAAAATATCTTGATACCGGTTTACAAAAATTGGTAGATGACTACCAATATGTCATTTTTGACACCGCTCCTGGAAAAAATAGATTAACATGGTGTGGGTTATACGCGGCTCAATATCTTATTATTCCTTCACAAATGGAGTATTTGTCTGTATATGGCATAAAAGAAGTTATTAAAACTGCTACAGCAGTATACGGAGATAGTAATAATCAACGTAGTAACATCTTAGGAATAGTACCTATGATGATCGATGGAAAAAAGCTCAACACAACAGTTGAAAAGTATGTAAGGAAATCCCATCCTGATATTCTAATTTTGCCAGCAATAAAGCGTGCTACTGGTGTTGCTAAAGCTTCAAATGAAAATGTTCCCATGTCTAAATTTGCCGGATGGGACAAAGATTCGCCTAAGACTTCTGCGGAAGTAGCAGAATCAATAGAACTTTTAACTGATGAGTTAATTAAAATGATTGAGGAATTTGAGGCTAAAAATGGGTAAAATTCGAGACAGTATCAAAACCCAACCTTATCTCTTATCTATGGGTCAAATAGAGGTTGGAGAGGAAAATTCTAATGCTTCCAATGACAAGGTAATTGGTAAAATATCTGAAAATCTCAAAGATACTCAAATCAATTTTGTTTTACCGGTTGCGTATGTTACTGAACAAGATGATAAATATCACCTGTTAAGTGGGGGAGATATTTTTGAGGCAGCAAAACTAGCCGGTTTAAAAGAACTCTGGGTATTTTTAATTTCCCCTTCTAAACCTACCGAATCAAAAAAGGTATTTGAACAAGTACGTACATTGTCGAAATTAAATGAAATTACCATAGAACCAGAAAATATTGATGATTTCCTAATTCTTCTTAATACCAAAACAATTAGTGAGTTATGTTCATTAAAAATCGGTATTGGCCCTAAAACAGCTCCAAAAGTTGTTGAAAAGCGTTCTTATTCTACTCTCGGTGAAGTACAAGCAATATTTGGAGTTAAAAAAGTTTTACGTTGGTTGAAGACTTATAACCATAAGCAAGCATAATAAATAATTGGGGTCAGAGTAACAATTAATTCTAACTAATCCTTGCAACCTTCGTGTCAAGCTAAATCCTAAATCTTGGAATTAATTGATAAAATTATGAATTTCACGCTTTCACGAAACCAAGTTTTGCGCGCAAAACTTGGTTTCGTGAAATAGATTATTATTACCCAATGGGTGAGAGTTAAACTAACTCTTTTTTCTGGGAACAAATTAATTTAGGCATAAAAAAGCCCTTGCATTGTGATGATGCGAGGGCTTTTTTTATGAGCATTCAATCTGTGATTTTCAATTTGTGTTTGTCTATTTATATTCAGAGAATTATTTTCGCAAGCTTCGAGCTTCGAGCTAAGCACTTGGCAGCGAAAGCGCCGCGAAAAGCGTGAAATTAAAAAGACATCACAGATTGAAATGAATTTTCCGAAAATCTATCAATCTCAAATCAATCTTAGGAAAAGCGGCCGGTGAGACGTCCTCAAATTTGAGGGGATTGAATACTTGAGTTAGGCCTTTGCAAAAAACAGTTGACCTTGATTAATCAATGGAAAACCAACAACCAGCTGCTTTCGCGCAGATTATCATACCCTATTGAATTTGTAGCCGATTTCTTAACCTCGAATTGCTCTAATCAACTTGTGAGTTTTTTCAAATCACACTTTGTTACGATTAAATTACCGGGTGCCACTCATCACCAATTTAACCGGCCGCTTAATCAAAGCCTTTATTTGCATAACCCTAACCCAAGACTCGGTTAAAACTCAATTATAACTAGTTGAAATTCAGTCAAGGGATAGCCGGCAAGATTGGTTTTCCAAGCACCTACGCCCCCTTCAAAGAAAATGGCGGATATCTTTACACGCATAAGGCGCGTCATTTAGCGGCCTATACAACACAACACTTTAAATTAAAAGTGCCTAATGCACAAAGACTTGTCGTCGTGAGAAGCGATAAAAATTTCCCCTAAAAAAACAAGGGGATGTATTTGAAGGCGATGTCAAGATCGGGCAAGGGCAAATCATTGTCTATGCCCACATAGGTGAGAAACGGTATAGCAGTTTATTGCAGTATGTGGGCGGATATTAATTGTTAAATTGTTAATTGTTAATTGTTAATACTAAACTCTTTGAAAAAGCAATATCATGTCGTGTCAACCAAACCTGACAGGTTTTCCAAACCTGTCAGGTTTAAATGACAAGGGAATCGCTAATTTTTAATTTCAGGCACATTCCTTAATGACTTCCGAGACTTCCACAAAGACTTCTACAAACGACAGACAAACTAATACCTACTATCAGTGTGTAAATTGCAAAAACGATGCCAAAGTCAGTCAGTCGATTTAGATGTTGATAATTTGAATTAGCCAATAGGTTTAAAACCAAAACAAAATCGTCATGACGGCATTGGCTAAGTTGCCTTTAAATCAAGCGCGTCAAGAAGTACTTGATCTCGTGCCCAAAATGATTATAAAATGCGCGTTCCAACATTCAGTATCGTTTCTACGAAAAGTGGTAGAGAATTACGCGAACGGCGAGTTTACAAACCTCATGAATGCCCATTTTGTAATGAACGGGGCTTTAATATGACCGCCAAATTATTGCACAAAAAGAAGGTGTTATCCTGATGAAACGCGGAGCCCTTCTGCGCTTCGTCCACTACGGGTGGGTGGAACGATGGATAACCAAGCGTTCTCGCTACCAATTCACGTCCAGGTTAAATGCCGATCAACATTGGGCATTAGGCAGTTCATCCAAAATTGAAAACACAAAAAAATTTGATGAAACCAAAAATTTATACAGATACATCAGTAATAGGCGGTTGTTTGGATATTGAGTTTAAAGAGGGTTCGCAAGCTCTTTTTGAACGGTTTAAGTCTAATTCTGCTATTCTAATGATTTCTAGTCTTACATTACTTGAATTAGAAAAAGCTCCACAAGACGTGCAAAATGTACTGAAACAGGTTCCAATTGAAAATATGGAATATATTGAGTTATCAATTGAAGCCAAACAACTTGCTGATAAATATCTTTCAGAAGGTGTCGTTTCTAAAAAGAGCTAATTATTAGTACATGAAAATGTGAGCTTATGTGATACAATGTATGCATGAAGATCACATATCGGTTAAATGAATTTGCCAAACTGATTAATCGGTCAGTCAAGACACTTCAAAAATGGGACCGGTTCGGTAAATTAAAAGCATACCGAACTGCGACAAATCGGCGATATTATACGCACGATCAATATTTGGAATATATGGGCCTCGCTCAAAACGATGCGCTAAGCAAAAAAAAGTGATTGTATATTACCGTGTTTCGAGTGCCAGCCAAAAAGATGATATGA
Organism: Candidatus Parabeggiatoa sp. nov. 3; assembly: GCA_003645185.1. Taxonomy (GTDB): domain Bacteria; phylum Pseudomonadota; class Gammaproteobacteria; order Beggiatoales; family Beggiatoaceae; genus Parabeggiatoa. Next base: position 1,459 of record QNEL01000089.1, on the reverse strand, counting down.
AATCTCAAAAGCAAGCCCTTGAAACCTTTTGCGCCGCTAGGGGGTTAGCTGTAGACGAATGGCTTTACGATATTGGTAGTGGTTTGAATTATAAACGTAAAAATTTTACGAAACTAATGAATGAACGTAGAAAGTGGTGAAATTTCGACATTAATCATTGCCCATAAAGATCGGTTAGTTAGATTTGGTTTTGAATGGTTTCAATATTTCTATGAAAAGCATGGAACTCAAATAGTCGTCATGAATCAGGAAACTTTATCTCCTTCACCCGAAATGACACAAGATTTAATTTCTATTATTCACACTTTTTCATGTAGATTATAGGCCGATTACGTCAATATAAGAAAATTATAAGGCAGGTTGTCGATAATAGTGTTAAGCCACAAGATACAGATAAAAAATCCAACCGTTAAACAAGAACAGTATTTTAGGCAAGCTTGTGGAACATCTCGCTTTGCTTACAACTGGGGTTTAGTTGAATGGAAAAAACAATATGGTGCTGGTAAAAAGCCGACGGCAAGAACTGTTAGAACGGTTTTTAACGCGGTTAAACCTGTTGATTTTCCTTGGGTATTTAACGTGACCAAATGTGCCGCTGAACAAGCATTTAGTGATTTAGGTACCGCTTTTAAGCGTTTTTTTAGGCATATTGGTGGATACCCACATTTTAAAAAGAAAGGTACGCACGACTCATTTTACCTTTCAAACGACCAATTTAAACTGTCAGAAAATCAAGTAAGAATTCCTAAGTTAGGTTGGGTTAAGTTGACTGAGTCGCTCAGATTTTCTGGAAAGATTCTGAGCGCAACGGTTTCCCGTATTGCAGATAAATGGTTTGTTAGTATTTGCGTTCAAATGGAAACAACACCATTCAAAAAGAGCGAGAACCAAGCTTTAGTTGTTGGTATTGATTTGGGCGTTAAAAAATTAGCGACTTTGTCTAATGGTGAAACGGTGGAATGTGCCAAGCCTTTAAAAAAATTGAGCCGTCGATTGGTACAACTACAACGACATTTGGCTAGGTGTAGCAAAGGGTCAAAGCGATATATTCGGCAAAAAATGAAGATCGCACGACTTCATTATCGTATCAGTTGTATTCGTCAGGATGGTTTGCATAAATTAACCCATCGCCTTTGTCAAAGCGTCAGAGTAATTTGTCTGGAAGATTTGAATGTCAAAGGAATGTTGAAAAACCACAAACTGGCAAAGGCAATAAGTGATATGGGTTTTTATGAGTTTAAACGGCAGGTTGAGTATAAAGCGGCTTTATTTGGAAATTGGATTTCGATCGTTTCAAAATGGTTTCCATCTTCAAAAAAATGTTCAAATTGCGATAACAAAAAAGAGGATTTGACGCTTTCTGAACGCACTTATCACTGTCATCATTGTGGTTTTGAAATTGATCGTGATTTAAATGCCGCTATAAATATTGAACGCGAAGGAACACGCATTCTGGTTT
>QNEL01000088.1 GCA_003645185.1 Candidatus Parabeggiatoa sp. nov. 3 | reverse complement strand
CAGTTTATACGTTATCAAAGTGATATGGGAAAACCCAATCATTTGAGTAATAACACGGTGTGGTCAATTCATGAGGATAATAGCGGCCTGTTATGGATTGGCACCAATGGGGGTGGCCTGAATCAGTTTGATCCTCAGCAAGAGACTTTTGTGCATTATCAACATGATCCCAAAAATCCGCAGAGCTTAAGCGACGATGCCGTTTGGCCTATTTACCAAGACAAAACGGGCATTTTGTGGATAGGCACGGATGGTGGCGGCCTCAATCGCTTTGATCCACAGCAACAAGTGTTTACACATTATTTGCCCAATGCACAAGTGCCTGATGATTTCAGTAATTATATTACCTCAATTTATGAAGATAAGACTGGCATATTGTGGATTGGTACGATTAATGGCCTTCACAAGTTTGATCGGTTTGTGGGCAGTTTTGTGTCTTATTTTCCTGATCCCCAAAATCCGAATAGTTTGAGTTATCGCGCTGTTTGGGCAATTTGTGAAGATAGTCTGGGTAGATTGTGGGTGGGTACCGATGGCGGTGGCCTGAATCAGTTTGATCGCGAAAGCGAAACCTTTGTGCATTATCAGCATGATCCACAAAATGCCACCAGTTTAAATAATGATGTCATTTTTTCACTTTATCCTGATCGTGCGGGTACCATCTGGGTGGGTACTGGAGGCGGTGGACTCAATCAGTTTAACCCAAGGCTGAAAAAATTTGAGCATTATTATCACGAACCTAAAAATCCTAATAGCTTGAATTATAACGATATTTTATCAATCTACGAAGATAGAGAGGGCATTCTATGGGTGGGTACTGAGGGCGGTGGCTTGAATCAGTTTGATCAAAAGCGGCAAACCGTCACCCATTATTTGCCTGATCCTGAAAATCCCAATAGCTTAAGTCATGACGAGGTACAGTCCATTTATGAGGATAAAAAGCGGGTTTTGTGGATTGGCACTTATGGTGGGGGCTTGAATCGCTTTAACCGTGAGCAAAATCAGTTTGTGTCTTATCAAAATGACCCTAATGATAGTCATAGTTTGGGTAATGATTATGTCATGTCAATTTACGAAGACAAAACCGGCATACTTTGGATTGGCACTCGCGAAGGTTTGGATCAATTTGATCGCGATTCAAACCAATTTGTGCATTATACCCACAATCCAAATGAGGCCAATAGTTTAAGTGATAATGCGATTTCTGCCATTTATGAAGACAGCAGCGGTATGCTATGGATTGGCACCGAAGGGGAGGGAGTCAATAAATTTGATCGCGAATCAAACCAATTTGTACATTATCAACACGCGCCTCAAAATCTGAGCAGTCTGAGTCATAACGACATTTCGGCTATTCACGAGGATAAAAATGGGGGGTTGTGGATTGGCACGTTTGGCGGTGGGCTGAATAAATTTGATCGGGCTACTGAAACCTTTACCCATTACCGCAAAAAACAGGGATTAGCCAATGATACGGTTTATGGCATTTTAGAGGATAATCAGGGCAACCTTTGGCTGAGTACGAACAAGGGATTATCTAAATTTAATCTGAAAACTGAACAATTTAGACATTATGATGTAGCCGATGGGCTGCAAAGCAATGAATTTAATACTGCTCACCACAAAAGTCGGCGTGGCGAATTATTTTTTGGCGGTATTAACGGCTTTAATGCGTTTTACCCTGAACAAGTTAAGGATAACCCTTATCGGCCCCCACTGGTGATGACGGATTTTAAAATTTTTAATCAATCGGTACCCATAGATGCCCATTCGCCCTTGCAACAACACATCAATCTGACTAAAGAGATCACGCTATCTTATAAACAGTCGTTTTTTGTTTTTGAGTTTGCCGCGCTCAATTTTGTACAACCTGAGAAAAATCAATATGCTTATCAATTAGAGGGATTTGATCACGACTGGAATCAAGTGGGCACTTTGCGCCATGCCCATTACACTAATGTGCCTCACGGCGAGTATACCTTTCGCGTCAAGGGCAGTAATAACGATAATGTTTGGAATGAGCAAGGCGCAACGATCAAAATCATTATCCCGCCCCCGCCTTGGAAAACGTGGTGGGCTTATACGCTTTATGTCCTCACAATTTTAGCGATTATTGTGAGTTATATCCGGGCACAACAACGCAAACTCTTGGCAAAACAGCAAGAATTAGAACATGAACAGCAAGAATTGGAACGTGAACAAAAAATATCGGCCCAATTAAGAGAAGCCGATAGGCTAAAAGATGAATTTTTAGCTAATACCTCTCACGAATTACGCACTCCCCTGAATGGTATCATCGGCATCGCCGAATCCCTAGTTGACGGGGCAGCCGGCCCGATCAATCAACAACTGCGTTCTAACCTAGATATGATTGTTGGCAGTGGGCGGCGTTTATTCAGCCTCGTTAACGATATTCTAGATTTTTCGCATTTAAAACAAAAAGAAATTAATTTACAAATCAAGGCTGTTGATATCCGAAGCATTGCTGATGTGGTGTTAGCCCTAACCCAGCCCTTAATTGGCTCAAAAAAAATCGAACTCTCTAACACGATTCCCTCTGATCTACCGCCCATTAACGCAGATGAAAATCGGGTACAACAAATTTTATACAATCTGGTGGGTAATGCGATTAAATTTACGGATCGTGGAGAGGTAAAAATCTCCGCTGAAACCGTGACAATGGCAAAAACCAATTTAGAATCCGTTCACAATGAAACTAAGGGAGATGACGTTTCAGCATTAGCATTAGAAAAAGGGTTAGCGATTACCGTCTCTGATACGGGCATTGGTGTTTTACCCGAAAAATTAGATCGCATTTTTGAAGCCTTTGAACAAGCCGATGGCGGAACAGCACGCATTTATGGCGGTACCGGCTTGGGTTTAGCAGTGACTCAAAAATTAGTCCAATTACATGGCGGTAAAATGAGCGTTCAATCGCAACCCGGCGTAGGCTCAGAGTTTACATTTATTTTGCCTTCTCAGTTATCAGTTATCAGTAAACAGTTATCAGAACCAGTGCAAATCTCTCAAGCCTCTCAGTACACGCTTCCCTTGGACACCAAACCCTTATTAGCAACGACATCACAAGAGAGTCACTTACAAATCACTGAAGAAAATACTGGGTTACAACCAACTGAAGAAAACCGTCAATTTACCATTTTGGTGGTTGATGATGATCAGATCAATCGACAAGTACTCGTCAACCATCTCTCATTGCATAACTATACCATTCATGAAGCAGCATCAGGCATGGAAACGCTCGCCTATTTTGAAAAGAAGAACAAACCTGATTTGATCTTATTAGATATAATGATGCCCCAAATGAACGGCTATGATGTCACGCGCAAAATTCGTGAAACTTGGAAAGCAGACAAATTACCCATCATCCTATTGACTGCCAAAGATCAAATAGCTGATTTAGTGCTTGGATTAGAAAGCGGTGCCAATGATTACCTCACGAAGCCCGTTTACAAAGAGGAATTGATTGCGCGTATCAAAACGCATGTTCACATTCTACAACTTCAAGCAAAAGCTTTGCAGGTTGCCATAGAAAATAGGAATAAATTAAAACAAATTTTGGAAGGGATACCGATAGGTGTGGCAATGCTTAATTGTAAGGGCGAACCCTCTTATATCAATAAAAGGGCTAAACAACTACTGGGCAAAAGCATAGTTCCTAACATAACGCCGGAACAAATACCGGCCGTTTATCAACTTTACCATGCTGACACAAATGAATTGTACCCGTCAGAAGAATTACCTATTGTGCAAGCATTACAAGGCAAAAAATTAACCACTGACGATATAGAAATCCATCATCATGATTGCATAATTCCCGTAGAAACTTGGGGAACCCCTATTTTTGATAAAGAAGGCAAGATTATTTATGCCATCTCAGCCTTTCTTGATATTACTGAGCGTAAAAAGGCTGAACGTTTACAAAAAGAATATAATCAAACCTTAAAACGCGAAGTTGCGGAAAAAACTCAAGCATTACGTGAAAATGAAACCCAATTACGTCAGGCAAAAGATGCTGCGAATGCAGCAAACCGTGCCAAAAGCACCTTTTTGGCTAATATGAGCCATGAACTGCGTACACCACTGAATGCCATTTTAGGCTTTACTCAAATTATGCAGCGTGGGCAATCCTTACCACCACAAGATCAAAAACATCTGAATATTATCCATCGCAGTGGTGAATACTTGCTCTCATTAATTAATGATGTATTAGATATGTCTAAGATCGAGGCAGGTAAAATCACCTTAGATGAACAAGAATTCGACTTGCATCACCTCTTGGATGAAGTGCATCATTTATTTTATCTAAAAGCGCAGGATAAGCATCTTCAATGGTTGGTGAAACGGGATGAGAATGTACCCCATTATATTCGTACTGATAGCAAAAAATTGCGGCAAATTTTAATTAATCTGCTGAGTAACGCTCTCAAATTCACTCAAACTGGAAGCGTTTATTTATATGTTGAAGCCATTTCCCCCCCAAAGGAGGAAACAGACGCTGACGAAAAGACAACTTTAGATTTTAAGATAGAAGATACGGGTGCCGGCGTTGCCGAAGAAGAACTGAATAAACTGTTTGAACCTTTTAGCCAAACAGCAAGTGGGCGCGTCGCACAAGAAGGCACAGGGCTTGGCTTGCCAATAAGTCGTCAATTTATTCAACTGATGGGTGGGGAGATTAGTGTCGAAAGTCAAATTGGCAAAGGCACCGTATTTCAATTTACCATTCACGCCTCTATCGTTAAAACGCTGAAGAATGCCAATACGCAAACGCATCAAGTCATTGCCCTAGAATCGAATCAACCACGTTATCGTATTTTAATAGTGGATGATAAAGTGGATAATCGTCAATTATTAATTCAATTGCTGAATCCTTTAGGTTTTGAATTACGCGAAGCTGACAATGGCGAAGAAGCGATAAATATTTTTGAAAACTGGCAACCGCATTTAATTTGGATGGATATCCAGATGCCCATCATGGATGGGTATCAAGCCACTCAACACATTAAAGCCAAAAACGCTCAATCTCAAAAAGTTGTGATTATTGCATTGAGTGCCAGTACGTTTGAAAACGAAAACGAAAAAGCCTTATCTGCGGGATGTGATGATTTTTTACGCAAACCCTTCCGCGAAGCTTCGATTTTTGATTTAATGAAAAAACACCTTGGAGTGCGTTATGTGTATGAAAAGACGGACAATTTACCGGAAACGAAAAAAACAAATCAAGCCGTTTTGACACCAAGCGCCTTAGCTGCTCTGCCCAGCGAATTGCTCAGTGAATTGGAAAAAGCAACCACTTTATGCGATATGGAAATGATTAACTTTATTATTGAACAAATTCACAGTCACAATGCGGATTTAGCTGATGCACTAGAAACTTTGGCGAATGATTTCAAATATGATGAAATTTCAGCCTTACTCGTTTCAGAAAAATAATTTAAGGGCTTGCGCTGGATTGCTTTGATGCAAAATTTATTTTGCGATTGGAGTACAAAATTTATTTTGCGATTGGAGTACAAAATTTATTTTGCGATTGGAGTACAAAATTTATTTTGCGATTGGAGTGCAAAATTTATTTTGCGATTGGAGTGCAAAATTTATTTTGCGATTGGAGTGCAAAATTTATTTTGCATAAGTGCATAAGTGTACAATCGGAAAACGCTATATCAGTATTGGGATAAAAAAATGACTGAAAGTCCAATAAAAAAAGACAAAGGCAATATTCTGGTTGTGGATGACTTGCCGGAAAATTTACACGTTTTAGTGAGGATGTTAAACGATCAGGGGTATAAAGTTCGACCGACACGTAGTGGTTCTCAGGCACTATTAGTTGCACGAACAGCGCCCCCTGATTTGATTTTGCTTGACATTATCATGCCGGAAATGAATGGCTATGAAGTCTGCCAACAATTAAAAGCGGATGAACAAACATGTGACATTCCGGTTATTTTTATCACGGCTCTGAATGAAGTGCTCAATAAAGTCAAAGCCTTTTCTATCGGTGGCGTGGACTACATTACCAAGCCTTTTCAGATAGAAGAAGTGATCGCCCGTGTTGAAACACATTTGAGCTTGCGGAACTTACAAAAGCGTTTTCAGGAACAAAATGAATGGCTAATGCAGGAAATTAAAGAACGCGAAAAGATAGAACAGGTATTGCAAAAACGTGTTGACGAATTGGCTCAAGCACAACAGAACATGTTCAACATGATGGCAGATCTTAAAAAAGCTAAAAATCAAGCCAACGCGGCTAAAGAAATTGCAGAACGCGCTAACCAAGCAAAAAGTGAATTTCTTGCCAACATAAGCCACGAAATCCGCACCCCGATAAATGCCATCATGGGGTTGACGCAAATCACTTTAAATACGGCACTAACCCATGAGCAACGAGATTATTTAACCCAGCTAGACTCGTCATCTGAATCTTTATTAGAAATTATCAATGATCTGCTTGATCTTGCCAAAATTGAAGCGGGTAAGTTCAATCTGGAATCGATCCCTTTTTGTTTAGATGACATACTACAAGATTTATCATATCTGCTCCGAATAAAGAGTGAAGAAAAAGGACTCGCATTACGCATCAATGTAGATGGAAAGGTTCCCCGTGATCTTCGAGGCGATGCTTTACGGTTAAAGCAAATTTTGCTTAATTTGACAACTAATGCGATTAAATTTACGGAAAAGGGTGCTATCGACATTAATGTCAAATCAGTCTCCATGGAAAAGGAAGGTGTCAAACTGCATTTTTCCGTGAAAGATAGGGGTATTGGCATTGCCCAAGAGACAATCTCCCATTTGTTTGAACCGTTTACCCAAGCCGATGCATCTACTACCCGCCAATTTGGTGGCACCGGTTTAGGGCTGACTATTTGCAAACAATTGACAAAGATGATGGGAGGCGAGATTTGGGTAGACTCCCAACTGGGCAAAGGCAGTACCTTTAATTTTACCGTCGTATTTGAACAACAACTTGAAGCGTCAAACAGTGTGCTACAGACTGAAAACAAAACGACGGCAAAGAGTCTCAAGGGAAAGCGGATTTTACTGGTTGAGGATAATCCCATGAATCAACTCGTGGCACAAAAAATAATGGAAGGGCAAGGTTTAGTCGTCGAGATTGCGGATAATGGCAAAAAAGCAGTGGCAATGGTTGCTGAGACTGATTTTGATGCCGTACTCATGGATATACAAATGCCAGAAATGGATGGTTATGAAGCCACCCAATTCATTAGGAAAAATCCCCAATATCATGAATTACCGGTGATAGCCATGACAGCCCATGCAATGAGTGATGTTCGGGAAAAATGCCTTGCAGCGGGCATGAATGACTATATAACTAAACCCTTCAAGAAGGCGCAATTATTTGAACTCTTAGAAAAATGGACAACACCAAATACGGTTATTCAGGAATGCGCGGTTATCTCACCTACCTTTGAAACAGACTCACCGTTAACTGAAAGAGTGCTTCCAGACAAATTGCCGGGTTTTGACTTAGCCGAAAACATAAAAATGCTTGGCGAACGCCCATTGTACAGATTATTACAAAAATTTTACACTGATTATCAAGACATAGTTGAAAGGATGAAAAGTCTTTTAGAAAAGGGCGATATCGAAAAGGCTAAATATTTGCTTCATAACTTAAAAGGGCTCAGTGGCAACTTGGGTATCAGTTCGTTGTACCAAGTTACAATGGATTTTGAAAAGGCTCTGAAGGTTGGAGATGATATATCCGAACCATTTCAACAGTTTGAAGTTGTCGTAGCCGATGTGATGAAAACACTCGTTAGCCTAAAAGCTGATAAGCGAGAATCTTAGCACCTATCAGTTTGGGCTGACACTTTTTTTTCAACATTCCAGGTTCAAGTGGGTGATGTCATTATAGATTAGATAGAACGCTGATTGAACTGATGATCATGATTAATACTGATTAAAAAGAAAAAACAGCGCCGATCATGATATACTGTTCACCGTTATAATTTGCGCTTTTGCCCACTCGAAAAATCCCAAAGTTTCCATAAAAATAAAATGCTTTTTGGTATTTAGTCACCTTTAGGTGACTTGAGCTTTTAGACAACTGCTTTAGCTGTTGGCTGCTTTGGCTGTTGGCTTTAGTTGGCTATTAGTAATCGCGACCTTATGACAATGCTAAGTATAATCATGCGTTATCAGCGTTCTATCATATCATCCACATTGCATGACTACCGAAAAATTTAACAAAAAAGTTTAAAAAGATATGTGCAAAAAGAGAAAAGGTAGCGGAAAACAAGTACTTAATAAAATACTTGATGATCTCTCAACAAAGTTAATCAATAACAAGAAACTAAGCTTGGCAACTCAAAAGTTGCGGGCTGGTCTTTTGCTTCATGGTTCTACTTCTGAAGAGACGTTTGAATTAGTCAGTAAATTAGTTTGGTCTAGCTCACATGATGATGATACAGGAAAAGTCTGGCGTCAGGGTATAGCGTTGAAAAATGGAAATATCTTTGTATCTGATATTTTTGAAACAATCATTGAAAATGAAACGTTAAAAGAAAGTGTAATGAAGGAATATCCTGAACTGAGTTCAATGGACTACGATGCTGGTATGTTCGCAATATGGTTAGTCATTTCAAGCGTACAAATGTTTACTCAACTTTTACCTGTTGAAGTGGATGATGATGATATTGATCTAGATGAGTGGGTTTCTGCTGTTATAGCAAAATTTAATCTTCATTTTGGTTTGTAATGTTAGCTGGTAGCCGGTGTTGAATTTATGAAACACCGGTTATTTATCCACGCACTCTTAGCCATCTTACAGAAGCCAGCAATGAAGATCGCACGCTCAAGTTTGAATACGATGCCCTTGGCAATTTAATTCGAGAACCTCAAAACGACGCTATTATACAACATGAATACGATGTCTTAGGAAATCGTATTCGCACAATATTACCAGATAAACAAATCCTTTCCTAGCGCCATGACACGGTACTTTACAATCGGATTCAACTCAATGGACAAACTACAACACCGAAAACCAACTAATCCAAGTCATCAATCAAGGCCAAGTTATCACTTATAAATATGATGCTTTAGGCCGTCGCATTAGCAAACAAGATGCGTTTGGAGAAACTACGTTTTTGTGGAATGGCGACGTTTTGCTCGTAGAAACCCGCAACAATATCCATAAAACAGACATTTATGAACCAGATTCATTTAAACCATTAGCTCTTGTTCAAGATGGTGAAGTTTATTATTACCATTTAGATCATTTAGGCACGCCACAAGAAATGACGGACACTCAAGGTGAAATAGTTTGGAGTGTCCGTTATAAGGCTCATGGTAATGTGGTACGTCAAGAAATTGAGCAGGTAGAAAATAATTTGCGGTTTCAAGGCTTACCACCTATCAGTTTGGCCCGATGCTTTTTTTTCTTTACGGCGAACACAGAGTACCACAGAGTGCCACAGACGTTATACACAAGTCTTTAATTATTTGATTTTAATAATATTTTTAAATGGTGGGCAACCACGTTATCCACCATTTCACATTTAGCTTCGCTAAATACAGTTTTTGCGCGCAAAAACTTTTGCGTGAACCGAAGGTCAGCGAAGCTAAATACATTTTAATTTTAAATGGTGGGCAACAAAAACACTATCAATTAAATCTTGGGTTGCCAGTTGCAGACTATGACGATTATGTTTTGCAATTGATAAGGCACGTTGTTTACCAAAAACATAACTGAATAAGGCAAGTGCAACGAGCGTGACTAAAAGTGTTTCGACATTCATTTATGAGTGAAGAGTTATCAGTTATTAGCAAAGGGGAGTATATCACCTGACATTAAAAATCATCATTATCTCAGATAATAATGACAAATAGATTAAGCCAATATGACAGTTTGATGACAGGATTTAAATCAAATTTTGTTGCAAAATAACATGCAAAATAAATTTTGCACTCCAATTGCCTACGTCAAATAAATTTTTCACTAAAATCGGGCCTTCAAGATTTATCTTGAGAAACAATGCCTAGTGATTGATAATGATCCTTTTTTTAGAAATGCGCCCTTTTCTTATAAAAAACTTGCTCATCAAGTAGCATTAAGTTTAAGATGCAATCTTTATTTAGAGTCTTATAACAAACTGATTGGGGGTAAAAATTTATATTAATCTTTATAAAACAATTGGTTAATAGATTTTATCACTTGTTAAACACCTAAAGTGATGTGGATTAATTAGGCCAATTATAAAAAGTGAAAAATATTTGACTTATTGGAAATTATTTGGTATCGCTCTTTAGCTCTATTTTAAGAACGAGGATAAAATGCTAGAGAACTATTTGGTTAGTCACCACCACCTGACTTTCGCGTTGCGACAACTGCTTTAGCTGTTGGCTGTTGTTGGCTGTTGTTGGCTGTTGCCTGTTGGCTTTAGCTGTTGGCTTTAGCTGTTGGCTGTTGGCTGTTGGTTGTTGGTTGTTGGCTGTTGGCTGTTAAATTTAAAAAGTGACGTTTGCTTATTATCCTTATGAAAATTCACAATTGAGTATATTATGGAGTATCAAAAGAAATTCGTAGTGTATATGAAATATTATCATACATAGGAAAAAAGAAATGGATTTACACATACTATCTGAAAAACAGGAAAAGAGTAGTACATGCTATTTATGCAAGACAACGCTTGAAGAGTATCTTTCACATTTGCCGGAAGATTACGATGAATATGAAATGCAAAGAAGCATAGAAAAAAATCGTTATCTAGACCGTTTAATTGACACGGTTTTAAGCAGAGGGCATATTCCACCTATTGTATTAGTGGTTGAACAAATACAAAATAATAGCAACCATTGTCTGCAAATACCGGAATTTAAGATTCTTGATGGTCTACAAAGAACCTATCGTTTGAAAATGATATGGGATACTGTCGCATTATTTCAAGAATACCTAAAAAAAGGAGAAGAGCTTTATAATGAAAGCAGACTGTCTTTATCAAAAAAATACTCTAAATATCTCTACCAGATAAATTCTTCATCAAATTTGTTATATACTATTGTTAGTTTTCATAAGGAGCATGGACAGTTTGATATATTTGAAAAAAATGAGCAATGGTTTGAAGTCTGGACAAATTTGTCTGTCAAAGAACAGGTTAATAAAATGCTTACCCTTAACGCCGGACATAAACAAGTCAAACCCGCTCATCAATTAGAATTGTTATTTTTAAACTTAATCCCCCATTTGCAGAAATCTGTGCAGGCATCGAAAAAGCAGCTAATTATCTTTCGAGAGAAAGAGAAAACTCCCTTAGTATATAGTAAGGAGAGAAAATCGGGTCAATTTCATTTTTCTCATGTCATTTCAGCAATACTGTCTTTCATAGAAGCCAAGCCGGTTGCTACAAACATTCAGTTAGTAGAACAATTACAGGAAGCTCAATATGACACTGAAAAGTTAGTGGAATTTTTTGACTACAATTTTTTTGAAGTTCTTATCACTTTTCTCCTTGATTTAGATGAAGAAGTTGCTAAAGAGAATAACGACATTTGGTTGGGCAAAGAATCTACCTTGATCGGCATTTTTGGCGCTTTAGGCTTTTATAGAAAGCAAAAACAGATATCGATAAATGTGTTATTTGCAAAAGTGATTGATAAGCTTAGAACAACCCAAAATGTGTTGAATTTGCAAGAGTATAACCAAGAAATGAAGTCTCTTGATGCAAGCAAGAGGAACATTGGAAGCGTGTATCGAAAGGCTGTTTTTTTGGGGTTCAAAGATTTTTTGATGAATATCGATAGTGATGATTATACTTCTATTAATTGGCATAAACACTTTTAAAATTGCAAATGAAAGAAGGATAAGTCATGCGTAAATTAGATGTATTATACGACAATTTAATCGGTTTTTTAGAACGTATGCTAAAGGATAGGATTGTGGAATCTTATCTTGCAAACATTGGCAATGAAACTGATAAAGCACAATTTGAACGTTTGATTAGCAAAATAAATGATGTGCTAGAAATGAATAGGTATTTGAAAGATGAGAACAAGAGGCCAAGTATAGAAAGTCAATTTGTTGAAGAAATTGACCATTTTGCAAGCCAGTTTTCTGATTATCCCGTATTACCTGTTAAACAAATTAAAAGTATTGCTGTCATTGTCAATAAAATCCTTGAACTAACTGGTATTGATAATGACGTTGAGGAAAATATTGAACCTGATGATTTTCAACTTGTATTCAATGACAAAGAAATTCCCCATACCCACTTTTTTTTAGATATTGGGAGTCATATTCAAGATTCTATATTACTTATTTCTACAAGTGACTTTAATATCTTTATGGATATGATCACCACTGAATTTTCAGCCGAGAGTATTGATTTACTTTATCATTTGTTAGCTAAAATAAAGCCAGATAGTGATTTTGAACATAATCAATATATTTTGATTAAACCTGAAAATAGTACCGAACTGAATAAGGTCAGATCGTTTATAAAACTAAAAAAGGTTTCGTTAGGGGAGAAAATTCATGTTCCCCATCCATATACTAATCTTCCTGAGTTGCCTCCCAACCTTAATTGGAATGTGGATAAAGAATATCAGCAATTTAACGAAGTCATTGATATTTTAAGTGAGTATAATGATCAACAGAAAGACATATTGGATAAATTCCTCAGAATGTATCACATCATTGAAAACTTTATGTATAAATACCCTATTTGCGAATTAGAGCAAAAAACCGGTGGAAAAATGTTTTCTATAAGGGATTTTAGGAATCTGTATTCTAAGGTGAATAAAGATGAATTAGATTCTCTTAAACGTTTTATCAGGAAAGTTTTTGATGAAGTCAATTACGATACCACGAATAAATTTAAAAACAAAATCGTTTCAGAATGGAATAGCTTTATAAATCATCATACAACTAACCATGCTGATATCAATACCTTGTTTACTCAGTTAGGAATGATTCAAACCTGTAATAACATCTCTTCACAAGAATTTGTGGGGTTTTATAGTAAACTTATTTATCAATTTAGGTGTTCAATTGTTCACAATAAAGAAACAGAGTTTCATTTTACTCATTCCAATATGCCACCAATGGTTCTTCTTATTTTAGAAGAGTTTTTATTACAATCACTAGAGAAAATTGTTTTTAAATTAATCGTTGAAAAAAATAATTTAATTTCATATACCCACCCTGTTTTGAAACTGTGGGAGACTTAATTTCTTTCTGTAGGAAAAGCTAGGTAGGGTGTGTTAGCATTGGACGTAAGCACCATTTTTCGGTGCTACCCGGATGTTGAGAGGGATCGCTCTTTTTTTTAAATTTTAAGTCAAATCAAAGCCTAACTATAGCGTTTCCCGATTGAATGAAGTACAAATTTCATTTTTTGTTACAAATTTATTTTGCATCGGTATGATTGGAGTGCAAAATTTATTTTGCGTTAGTATAACTTTGTTACAATCTTTAGCGCAAACGGCAAAAAACGATCTGATAATTCTATCGTCGGCTGCTGATTTGCAGCGTTATGCTACAATAAAAAAGGTGAGGAAAAAGGCGGAAATAAGTGTGTCTAGCAATTAAGGTCAATATACTGAAGTATAGGCTATAATTATATATAACAGGAATGTGTTAAGCGGAGGCTATAATGTTCTCAGAGCCAGTTGTCACCCAAATGGCGGCATACCTTTTAAAGAAAAGGGGCTGTCGTCGCATGGCTTTTATCAAACTCATTAAACTGCTTTATTTAGCAGAGCGAAAAGCGGTTTCAAAGTGGGGTGAGCCTATTAGTGGCGATCATTTTGTTTCCATGCCCCACGGCCCCGTGCTTTCTCAAACTTACGAGCTAATAAAGTCCCAGCCTTCTCCAAATGAAGTTAGCCCTTGGCACGATTTTATTAGAGATGAAGATAATTATGAAGTGTCCCTATCAAGAGATGTCGAGGACTTTGATGAGTTGAGCAAAGCCGAAATGCGGATACTTGATGAAGTTTATGCCGAGTATGGCACAATGGGTAGATTCCAAATTAAAGAGTTTACTCATGATTATTGCCAAGAATGGACTGATCCAAATGGGAGTTCATTCCCTATAAAGTTAGAATCCATTTTTCGTGCTATGGGTCGTGATGAAGAACAAGTGAAAGCTCTTCGTGAATTGAACCAAGAGCAACGATATCTTGATCAACTCAAAGCAACCCTACGAACCAAGAATCATAAAAAAATGAGACTGACTATGTAATTCGTTGGATGCTCAGGCGTGGTTTTATCGAAATATTCCTCAATAGAAAATGACGTAACATGAGTCGAATTTTAATGCAGAAAGTCATGTCAGTTTCTTTGTTATATCAAGAGGTTACTAAAATGCTCTCACCAAAGTTAGATAAAATTCAACGATCAATAATCTCCATCCATAGAGATTTGTTTGATGAAAGTCCTTCCTCAATGAAGTTACAAAAACTCTGCTATTATGCTCAAGGCTATGCTCTGGCGGAAGGCAATGAATTATTTCCAGATGATTTTCAGGCATGGCAGCATGGTCCAGTTGTTTATGATCTATACACAAAATACCAAGATTACCAATGGCGGCAAATTGACGCGGATGTTGATGAGCCAGATAACGCAAATTATGAGTTTTTGAGAGATATCGTTAGTGCCTATGGGCGTTATGATGGGGCTGCCCTAAGCACTATGACTCATAGGGATAAACCTTGGATTGAAGCTAGGGGTGATCTTGATGAGTCAGCTGGCAGTAACGCACTAATAACAAAAGGTTCTCTTAAAGAATTTTTTTCATCTAAATTAAGAACTCATGGCTAAAAATAGATTTGAGAAAATAGCTTCAGAAGATGCGAGAGCAGTAGCTAATGAGTGCTTGCGCGTTTCATTTGAATATCTCGACTGGGATAGCGAGGAATTTTTCTTTCATGGGTTGAAGGTTGAATATTATCAGAAATTTTTCGATTGTCTTTCTGAGATAAAGCGTTGTAAAGAAAAAGACATAGTAGAGCAGACTCACCCAAGCTTAATACCAAAATCAATTTTTAATGAGGGTGGTACGAAAAATGGTTTTCCAGATAGTGTTATCAAGAAAATAAGCGACAATCTATTCGTTCAAAGCAGAGATAGGGAATCTTCAGATTCTGAAGCAATTTATCTTACGTCAAAAAGGGCTTTTGAAGTTAGGGTGGCAAAAGCTTATGGAAGGATCCATGGTTTCATATGGAACAATACGTTTCATGTTGTTTGGTTCGATCCGGCACATAACTTATACCCGATAAAGAAGTATGGTGTAAGAAGGCATGAGGACTTTGCAAAAGTCAGATGTTTTTCACCAGATGAAACTGTAAGGCTCAGGGATGAACTCAAGCAATGCCAAGAAGAATACGACGAGTTATATGACATAAGGGCTAATGGAAACGCATAATTCGTTATCTCGCATAGCTTCTCCTCGTAAGTTTCGCAAACGAACGAAAACCGACTCGTGCTTGATATAGCAATGGTTAATGGTTAATGGTTAATTGACTGACTTAGAATTTAAACTTGAGATCAACTTGGACGCGATCATAATCTTTTCCATCATTTAAACCCACTTCATTTATAAAAATAGCTGGCTGCTAATTTCGAACCTTTGCCAATCTGATAACCGAAGTTTAATTCGTGGCCTTTCCCATCTGTTCCTCCACCGATAAAATCAGAATCAGAAAATGTTCCTAAAACGGCATCCGCTTCAATCTCTCGATAATTATAACGAAAATTCCAAGAACCCGGTTTTTTCGCTTTGTTCACTTTGAAACCAACGAGATAGCCTGTATCGTTTTCTTCAGCATCCGTATTAAAGATGTCATCAAAAAATAGGGAAACTCAAAAATTTAGATACTTGATAAGTGCTTGGTAATTGAGCTAATAATCTGATAGGGTTAAATAGCATTTTATATGAAAGGAGAATAATGATGCCATACAGTCAGTTTGAATCAGTTGAAAAGGTTGCTGAGAAATTTGATATTGAGGTGAAAAATAAGCCTTTCATAGATCAAATAGAAATTCAAATATCAGAATCCCATTTTTCACGTCTTCACATTAAGTCTTCAACAAGAACTGATAGAAGATTTAATGGCAATTATTCATATCTTCAGTATTATCAACAGAGAGCGAATGACCTAAAATTTCCCACTTTGTCTCACTTTTTAGGAGCAGATTATCATGTCATACAGCGAATACAAAGATTATGGTAAAACTCAACTGGCAAAGATTTTCAACATAACGATTAAATTAAGTAACCTCTTTAACATTAGGAAAGGGAATGAGGACACGTATCCAGAGTTTCAAGATAGGATTGATAGCTTGGCGACACGAACCAGAATAGCTAATACCAACGAAGCAACAAGGCAGGGTCTTTTGGTATCACCAATATTGGTAGAGGCTAGTGTTGCATATAATCTAGGGTTATTTTTTGAACAACCAGTAGACTTAGCCAAAGAAGACACACCTGATTTGCCACATCAATTGAATGGTGCTTGGGACGGCGCATTAACTCTTGACGTTTTAGATTTTTCTCCTCCGATCATATCAGTGGTAGAGGTCAAACCAAACAAACTTTCTGACGGACTTGGACAATGTATTGCTGAAATGTATGCCACCGGGAAAAAGTTTGAACAGGATAAAGTATACGGTATCATTACAGACGGTGAAGTGTGGGAATTTCTTTTATTGGAAGGCGACCAACTGCTTATCCACAGCGGTAATTGTCATATAAGCAACGTAACAGAGATTATTGGAAACATCGGTTACATAGCAAAAGAATTTGGTAGTCCTTAGGGAAAAGCTCGTTATAACGGATTTTGGGGAGGGCGAACACGTCGGTTCGCCCCTACATTATGCCCGTAGGGGCAGCCCGATCGTGTTCGCCCAACTGTACTCCTCAAATTTAATATGTTCTCAAATATCTTAGAGGGTAAATTATTGAGTTCGATAACAGATATAAGTCACTCTTTCCTATTGATTTAGAGCATAACGACTTGTTGAAATGCCTCAAAAGACGAGTCATACCCAAAAGCTTCATTTTTAGAGGAACTGAGTTATTTTTTTAAGGAGATTCAATGTCATACGGTAATTTTAAATCAGTATCAGAAGTCGCTAGGAAATTTAATATTGAGGTAGTCGATAATGCTTTCATAGAGCAGAAAGAGATAAAAGTGTCAGAAATCTATTTTTCCGATCTTGAAAAGAGGTTAGGTACAAGCCTAAATTTTATAAATGAATTTACTATTTGTGAAACAATTATTAGACCTATCCTAGATATAGTCGCCGCAGGTTATGATAATTTAGATATTTGGTCACATGTTTCCTATAATGTGGATGTTGAAAAGGGTTTATTAGGTGAACCTGACTATTTAATAGCACCAAGGACAAAGTACGGTGATATGGAAAGACCCGCTATCTGTATTATAGAAGCTAAACAAGAAAAATTTGATGAGGGTTGGGCGCAAGCATTAGCTGAAATGGTTGCCTCATCTTTGCAAGGTGCTGACGTTTGTTATAGTATTGTTACTACAGGAAAAGCATGGGAATTTGGTAACTTAAAAGAGGGCACTTTCACTAAACATCCTATTCAAATATCAGCTGCAGATGATCTACAAAAGGTGTTTGATATTTTGAATTGGCTATTTTACAAAATGAGTATAGCTTATTCCAAAAATTTAGATACTTGACTTACCACCTATCAGTTTTCTATCATGCCTGTAGAGACGCGATGCTTCGCGTCTCATCTTCGCGTCTCATCTTCGCGTCTCATCTTCGCGTCTCATCTTCGCGTCTCATCTTCGCGTCTATGCTCTCTGCTTCGCGTCTCTGCTTCGCAAATCTGCTTCGCGTTAAAACAAATTAGATATATAAAAAATATTTTTATACAATATAGATACGTAAGCAATAGCAATAAACTAGAGACGCGAAGCATCGCGTCTCTACAACAGAGACGCGAAGCATAGCAATAAACTAGAGACGCGAAGCATCGCGTCTCTACAACAAAGACGCGAAGCATAGCAATAAACTAGAGACGCGAAGCATCGCGTCTCTACATACAATGAGTTAGATAAAACTGATAGGTGGTAAGGATACTTGATAAGTGCTTGGTAATTGAGCTAATAATCTGATAGGGTTAAATCGTATTTTATTGAAAGGAGAATAATGATGCCATACAGTCAGTTTGAATCAGTTGAAAAGGTGGCTGAGAAATTTGATATTGAGGTAAAAAATAAGCCTTTCATAGATCAAATAGAAATTCAAATATCAGAATCCCATTTTTCACGTCTTCAACTTAAGTTAGCAGATAGTACATATTTTATAAATGAGTATGCTATTTGTGAACATATTATTGCCCCTATATTAGATTTGATCGTGGAAAAGTACGAGTTGCTTCGGGTTTGGTCGCGTATTCCATTCAATGTAGATAAAGAAAATGATCTCGTAGGTGAACCTGATTATTTAATCGCACCTAAAACAAAGTACGGTGGTATGTCTATACCACCACTTTGCGTCATGGAAGCCAAGAAAGAAAAATTTGATGAAGGGTGGGCACAGGCTTTGGCTGAAATGGTTGCCGCTTCTATTCAAGGTGCCAGAATATGTTATGGTGTTGTTACTACCGGAAAAATTTGGGAATTTGGTAAATTAGAGGATCAATTATTTACTCAAGATCCAGATCAGGTATCAGCTACAAGAGAATTACAAGAAGTATTTAATATGTTGAATTGGTTATTCAATGAAGCCAATGCTAGTCTCAAAAATAGAGAAGAATTTTAGGATGTCAGTTATTGGAGTCCAAACTTGAGTTTGGCACAAGCCCAAGATAAATCTTGGACTCCGAAATCCAAACTCTTCTGGTTCAATAGCGAAAGCTATGGAACCTGAAAATACTGATAACTGATTATAAAGCGAGAACCTGTAAATTGTTGGCACTTTTACGCACAGCAATGCGTTTCGCATCATCCAAAGGAATTAAACCTTTGTCAGTTAAATAACCGTCTTCACCATAAGCGTTTTCACTGGTGAAAGC
Organism: Candidatus Parabeggiatoa sp. nov. 3; assembly: GCA_003645185.1. Lineage (GTDB taxonomy): Bacteria > Pseudomonadota > Gammaproteobacteria > Beggiatoales > Beggiatoaceae > Parabeggiatoa. The sequence goes on along the minus strand of QNEL01000088.1, from coordinate 1,389 downwards.
GGCAATGTATTGAGCAATACCCGGAACAACGCCTACATGGGCTTTCTTTACGTAAAAATAGAGTGGACGAGAAATCGGATAATCCCCGTCTGCAATACTGTCAAACTCTGGCTCGGCCCCATTAATAAGGGAGCCTTGAATGATATCGCTGTTTTGATCTAAAAAACTAAATCCAAACACGCCCACCGCTTTTGGATTAGCCACTAATTTCTGGACTATCAAATTGTCGTTTTCACCGGCTTCAATATAGGCTCCGTCTTCACGCACTGCGTGACATATCGCTTTATAGCGAGATTTGTCAGTTTTCCTTAACGCTTTAAGGAAGGGAAACGTTTTGCATCCGCCTTCTAACGCTAATTCGGCAAAGGCATCCCGTGTACCTGATGTGGGTGGTGGGCCTAGTACTTCAATTTCGTTGGGGGGCAATTTTGGGTTGACATCTCGCCAAGTTTTGTAAGGATTCTCAACCAAGGTTTGGCTGCCATTGGGTGCCGGTACGGATTTCGCCAAGGCGAGAAAAATATCCCTAAGAGAGAGCGGCATTTGCTGTTTTGAAGTGGTGTTCGCTAACACAATTCCATCATAACCGACTAAGACTTCGACAATTTCTTTTACCCCATTTTTCTGACATCGGTTAAATTCCGATTTCTTCATACGGCGCGAGGCATTAGTGATGTCTGGTGTGTTAATATCGACACCGGTACAAAATAACTTAATACCACCGCCCGTACCTGTGGACTCAATTTTGGGCGTTTTAAATTTGGATGCTTTACCAAATCGTTCAGCTACCACTGTTGCAAAGGGATAAACGGTAGATGAGCCTACAATGTTTATGACATCGCGCCCACTTGCCAGCACTAAACTGGGAGCCGTTAGTAAGGCTAAGATGATGTACCCGCCTATTTTTTTCATAATTTCTCCAAATGAATATTTTAACAATCTTGCATTATCCAAAATAATAATGACAAAGACATTAAGCGAATATGACATTTTGATGACAAGGATAATAAATGTAGGGTGGGTAACGTCTTTTGATTGCCCACCTTAAGCTTAATTCATTAAACGAATATGACATTTTGATGACAAGGATAATAAATGTAGGGTGGGTAACGTTTTTTGGTTGCCCACCTTAAGCTTAATCTAACGATTCAAATAATCTATTGTTATCCAAGTTTGATTCTCATGAGTGTGGTATTTGAATTTGTTAATTGCGCCATAATCGTTTTGGATGCACAATGATTTTTTCAGTGGTATTTCTAAGATATGCGCCAGTAAGGCGCGAATGACGCCTAAATGTGTGACAATAATAATGGTTTGATAGGGTTTTGTGAGTATGTCATTCCAAAAATCTTGACAGCGGTTAAATAAGGTTTGAAAACTTTCACCATT
>QNEL01000087.1 GCA_003645185.1 Candidatus Parabeggiatoa sp. nov. 3 | reverse complement strand
TTTTTAAAAAGTGAACCGTTATCAGTTGTAGGTGAGCAACGTGGTTGCCCGATATTAAACCTGACAGGTTTTGAAAACCTGTCAGGTTTGGTTGACAAGTAGGGGCGAACCTATGTGTTCGCCTTTTTAAAAATTTAGCAAATCGGTTTAATTTTAAATTACATTTATTATATTAACCCTTTTTCGCTATGCCCTAAAAAAGTACGAATGCGTTGCGCAGCTTCTATACAGTCTTCTATGGGAGCGACTAATGCCATGCGAATACGATTTTGCCCTGGATTGATGCCTTTGATGGTGCGTGATAAAAAACGACCGGGTAAAACGGTGATATTTTGCTCTATAAATAATTCACGGGCAAATTGATCATCGGCTATGGGGGTTTGGGGCCAGAGATAAAATCCGGCCGATGGGCGGGTGATGGGTATGATTGGCGTAAGTATTTTCATCACGGTGTCATATTTTTGTCGATATAAGGCGCGATTGGCTATGACATGGGTTTCGTCTTGCCATGCGGCAATGCTGGCTGCTTGTACGACTTCTGACATGGCGCAGCCATGATAAGTGCGGTAATGTAAAAATTGGCGCATGATGTCGGCATCACCGGCTACAAATCCTGAGCGTAAGCCTGGGGCATTTGAGCGTTTAGAGAGACTATGAAATACAATACATCGCTTAAAGTCTAATCGGCCAATGGCCGCGCAGACTTGCAATAAGCCTATGGGGGGTTGTGTTTCATCAGCATAAATTTCAGAGTAACACTCGTCTGCGGCTATGATAAAATCATGTTTGTCTGCGAGTTCAATCAAATGTTGTAACGTGGCACGATTGAGTATGGTGCCTGTGGGATTATGGGGTGAGCAAATATAGAGTAATTGGCAATCTGCCCAAATCTCTTTTGGGATGGCTGAAAAGTCGGGTTGAAAATCCGTTTCTTCTAAACAATTGATAAACCAAGGTTTTGCGTCTGCGAGCAAAGCTGCGCCTTCGTAAATTTGATAAAAGGGATTGGGCATTAAAACTATGGGGTTTGAGGCCGTGCGATCAATCACGCATTGGGCAAAGGCAAATAGCGCTTCACGGGTGCCATTGACGGGTAAAATGTGTTTTTTAGGATTCAGACTATCCGTGGGGAGTTTAAAGCGTTGTGTCAACCACTGTGCTATACTGCGAACCAATGCTTCAGTGCCTCGGGTTAAGGGATATTTGGTCAGCCCGTGGGCAAGGGCATTATCCATGGCGTTGATAATCAAATCTGGTGTGGGATGTTGCGGTTCACCGATGGAAAGATTAATCGCACTTTTTTGTGGATTTGGTATGCTGTCTTGTTTGAGTTTAGCTAATTTTTCAAAGGGATAGGGTTTGAGAGCGTGAAGTGAGGGATTCATAAATGGTTAATGGTTAATGGTTAATGGTTAATGGTTATTTAGATAATTCTTTTCAAAAGGGCTCAAATTATTTTTCTGAACATCTTATATTATACTGCCCACCGTTATAATTTGCGCTTTTGCTGTTAGTCACCACCACCTGACTTGAGCTTTTAGAATCAATAATAGCGACTTATGACGGTGCTAAGTATAGGATACTCTAAACTATTAAGACTTTAGCATTTGAATCAAATCAAATTGATGAAAAAATTGAACAATAATCTATAATAAAAGACGCACGGCAGTGCGTCTCTACTCAAAATCTAAAAATGATGATAAAATGCAAAACTTTATTATAATTGTTAAAGCTTATAGTTAATTAAATCCAAAATTTAATTAAATATAAAACAAGTGTGGATGTTTATTTTAGGTTTTTAATTCACAATTCACAATTCGATGCAAAAGTTTTTTGAAAAAAACTTGAAACGCAAATACTAATTAAAAACAATTAACATAAATTAATCATGGGAATAGCACAAAATGAAAAAATGATGATAGAATGAAAGGCTTTTTCAATTGTCAATGATTTAATTTATTTAAATAAATCATCCAAAAAAGCGTGGATGTTAATTGCTTAGGTTTGTCGCTCACAAACCAAAACAAAAGTGTTTGTTAAAAAGCTTTTGCATTGAACACAATTCACAATTAACAATTCACAATTCAAAAGTGGGCCTTGTGCCCATTTTTTTATTGTTAGAAAAAAGTGGAAAGTGTTAGTGTTCACAATTCGAGGTAAAAGTATTCTTATTAGTAAAGGTTTTAAAAAGTTTTTGTGTAGAATTGATAGGCAAAAGAGAACATAATTCACTATAGCCATTTTTGCAAAAACGGTTATAGCGAACACACAAAACAATGAAATACTGAATACTTGAACTTGATTAATGATCAATGATCACATCCGTTCTCAAAACATTGATATTCTTGATATTTAGTGATTTTTAAGGCCAACTGATTTATCTAACAAACTATATATAAATAACCCATTTTTAAATAAAATGACTGTGTTAGACAACGAGTTACAAAATTTACTCGCGCCAGTTGTCACGGCATTGGGCTACGAACTAGTGGGCGTGGTACGTCTCTCACAAGGGGGACATCAAACGCTCTTGCGTGTCTATATTGATAGTCCTGATGGGATTAAGATTGAAGATTGTGAACGTGTTAGTTATCAGGTAAGCGGGGTATTAGATGTGCATGATCCCATAGCCAAAGAGTATACTTTAGAAGTGTCTTCTCCTGGTTTGGATCGGCCCTTGTTTACCTTAGAACACTTTATACAGTTTGTAGGCCATCAAGTAAAGGTGTGCCTAGCTCGACCGATTTCGGGGCGACGTCATTTCACCGGTATGTTGCAACGAGTACAGGATAGTAATGTTATCGTTTCGGCGGATGGAACGGAATATAATCTGCCTTACGATCAGATAGACAAGGCACATCTTGTGCCTTCCTTTTGACCACTCGTTTGATGAAATACAATAATTGATTCGATAGAGGTGGTTTTCATGAATAAAGAAATTCATAAAGGAATTCTGTTGGTCGTTGATGCTGTCTCTTTTGAAAAAGGCGTGAGCAAGGAAGTGATTTTTAATGCCTTGGAATGTGCTATGGCGAGTGCCACCAAAAAACATTACACGAACGAGATTGATGTGCGTGTACATATTGATCGACACACCGGTAATTATAAGGCTTTTCGTCGCTTTGAAGTGGTCGAAGACGAGGGTGTGGAATCACCTGAACTTCAAGTTAGCCTTAAAGAAGCGCAAACTCAAAAACCCGACATTGAAATCGGAAAATTTATTGAAGAACCGATAGAATCGGTGAGCTTTGATCGCATTGGCGCACAAACGGCTAGACAAGTCATAGTGCAAAAGATCCGCGAGGCGGAACGTGCCCAAATTGTCGAAGCTTACAAGGATCGACAAGGTGAGTTAGTCAGTGGGGTTGTCAAGCGTGTCGAACGCGGTAATGTTATCCTTGATTTGGGGGATAATGCGGAAGCGTTGATTACGCGTGATGAAATGATCCATCGCGAGGCGGTTCGGCCAAATGATCGTTTGCGTGGCTATTTACATAGTATACGTTCCGAGCAACGAGGGCCACAATTATTCCTTTCACGTACTGCACCTGAATTACTGATTCAGTTATTTATGATGGAAGTGCCTGAAATAGGTGAAGGTTTTTTAGAAATCGTCGGTGCAGCCCGTGATCCGGGGTTACGTGCTAAAATTGCTGTCAAATCGAAAGATCCCCGTATTGATCCGGTCGGTGCCTGTGTAGGGATGCGTGGCTCACGGGTACAGGCTATATCAAATGAATTGGCCGGTGAACGAGTAGATATTATTTTGTGGGATGATAACGCAGCCCAGTTTGTAATGAATGCTATGGCACCGGCGGAAGTGGTGTCTATTATTGTTGATGAAGAGACGCATAGCATGGATGTTGCGGTACGCGAAGATCAACTGTCTCAAGCTATAGGACGCAATGGACAAAATGTGCGTCTTGCAAGTCACTTGACCGGTTGGACTTTGAATGTGATGACAGAAACGCAAGCTGCTGAAAAGCATGAGCAAGAAGCACTCTCCGTACTGAAAACATTTATGGATGATTTAGAGGTCGATGAAGAATTGGCCAGCATTTTAGTACAAGAAGGTTTTTCAAGTCTCGAAGAAATCGCTTATGTGCCGCTCAATGAAATGCTTCAAATTGAAGAATTTGCTGAAGAGATGGTTAAAGAATTACGTTCTCGTGCCAAGGATGCACTGTTGACACGAGCGATTGCTAGTGAAGCAGAATTAGACGAGGCGGCACCAGCGGCTTTGGCAGAAGAGTTGCGTACCTTGGACGGGATGACTGAGCCGTGGGCGCAAGTCTTAGCGAGTCGAGGCATTTTGAGTCGCGATGATCTCGCTGAGCAATCGGTAGATGATTTGATGACTCTTGAAGGTATGGATGAAGTGCAGGCAGGTAAACTAATTATGACAGCACGAGCGTCTTGGTTTGTTGATAAGCAACCGTAAACAGTTATCAGTTCCACGCAAAAGTTTTTGCGCGCAAAAACTTTTGCGTGGAAATCAGTTTTTTCTGCAAGTTTTTGCGCGCAAAAAATGTATTTCACCAAATGTGGAAATCAGTTATCAGTTATCAGTTATAGATTAAATGGTTATTCGTGAACAGCTATCAGGAAAACAATTCACCACTGACAGACAACTGATTTTTACGCAAAAAGTTTGTAGCAGAGCCTCAAATTTTGCGTAGAACTGATTTCGCTAAAATTTACGGCACACCCAAAATTTTAGCCTATACCTAGAATTGATAACTGATTTCCACGCAAAAGTTTTTTAAGCAAAAACTTTATTTCACGCGCTTTGTTTCGCGGAGCGAAACTTTAGCGTGAAATGTGGAACTGATAACTGATAACTGATTTCCACGCAAAAGTTTTTTAAGCAAAAACTTTTGCGTGGAACTGATAACTGAGGATAACTGATAACTGAATATGGCTGAAGTGACCGTAAGACAATTTGCTGATGTCGTGGGGATTCCTATTGAACGTTTATTGGCGCAATTAGGTGAAGCAGGGCTATCTGCTAAAAATGCTGATGACAATATTAATGATAAGGAAAAATTACAGTTGTTGACACATCTGCGCCATATTCATGGCAAAGACACTGACAAAACGACAACACCAGCACCCAAAAAAATTACGATCAAACGTAAAACGAAAAGTGAAATTAGAGTGCCCAATGCTCAGGGACGCGCTAAGACGGTGCCGGTTGAAGTCAGAAAAACACGCACCTATGTTAAGCGGGGTGCGGCTTCCAACCAGCGCGGCGAAAATAAGGATATAGAACACCTTGAGGCCTCTCAAAGAGGAGTTGAGGAAGATATCCGTCATCAGCAAGATTCTGAGAAAGTGGCCGCGCCACTTGATCCTGAAAAAAAGGCGCTGGCTTCAGATATTGCCGTGGCTGATCCAGATGAAAAAACGAGCTTCGTTACTGTCAACCGTCAAGAAAATGAAAAACACGCTTCATTGGATCAAGCGGTTGTTCCACAAAATTCACAAAATCACCCCACTCAACAGGCTGTGTCAGATAAGAGTCGTACACCTGTTATCGAAAAGAAGCACCATGAGATTCGATCAACATCTAGCACGACACATCCCGTTGATTCCAACAAGCGCCAAGCAAATCAAACAACTGGGATTAAGAAATCAGACCTGACAACAATCAAAATCACAAGGCGGCAAAAGGAAACAAGCGCAGTCAAGTCGGACACTGCAACTACGGTACAAATCAAGGCGAAAAAGCGTCCGGATACGAATCCGGCTTTGGTAAAACCGCGTCAGAATACGAGGCCGGCTTTGGTCAAAAAACCAGAGACGAGTCGGCACCAACCTACAGGGGCGAATGCGGCTAAATCGGATAGCCAGCGACAAATCGATACACCTAACAACAAACACAAGTCGTCTGCTAGCCCAGATGTTAAGCGTCAATCTCCTCCTCAACCGGATAAGAAGCGTCAATCGCCTCAACCGGATAAGAAGCGTCAATCGCCTCAACCGGATAAGAAGCGTCAATCGCCTACTGCAGCGAAATCTAATGAAGGTGCGAGAAACGTAGGGTTTCACAATCGGGGGGATTCCGCGAGTACAGATAAAGCACGTAAAAGAACAACGACTAAACAACACCCGAATGAAAATACGACAAAATCAGCTAAAGACAGAAAATCATCTTATTCTCAGAATAAAGATTACGACTTGAAGTCTAGCAAGCATGATCGGCTAGAAACTGAGGGCACAAAAGGCAGGCGAAAAAATAAGCAACGGACTGCGAAAGCAGCGCTGCATGGCTTTAAAAAACCAACCGCACCTATAGTGCGTGAAGTGACTTTGCCAGAATCGCTCACGATTGCTGAACTGGCCCAAAAAATGTCTGTCAAAGCCGCTGTAGTCATTAAGACCATGATGAAAATGGGCACCATGGTGACTATCAATCAGGTGATTGATCAGGAAACTGCCGCTATTGTTGTGGAGGAAATGGGGCATATTTCTAAACTCTTGAAAGAAAATGCGATTGAGGAAGAATTGAACCTCGCAGCTGGGCAACAACTGATTGGTGAAAAAGTTTCTAGGGCACCTGTTGTTACCATTATGGGTCATGTTGATCATGGTAAAACTTCTTTGCTTGATTATATTCGTCGAACTCGGGTTGCAGCAGGCGAAGCTGGGGGGATTACTCAGCATATCGGTGCCTACCATGTCGATATTTCTCGTGGTACGGTATGCTTTTTAGATACACCTGGACATGCGGCATTTACGGCGATGCGGGCGCGAGGCGCAAAAGTGACGGATATCGTGGTGCTTGTTGTGGCAGCAGATGATGGTGTGATGCCTCAAACGATTGAGGCTATTCAACATGCTAAGGCTGCTTCAGTTCCTCTTGTTGTTGCAATCAATAAAATTGATAAACCTGACGCTGATTCAAAGCGGGTCAAACAGGAATTAGTTGCCCAAGAAGTCGTTCCTGAAGAATGGGGGGGCGATACGATGTTTGTAGAGGTTTCAGCGAAAACGGGGGACGGTATTGATGACTTATTAGAAACGTTGTTATTACAAGCCGAAGTGTTAGAATTGAAGACGGTGGCAGAGGGCCGAGCAGCGGGTGTCATCATTGAATCACGCTTAGATAAAGGACGTGGTACTGTAGCGAGCTTACTGATCCAAAGTGGCACCTTGCAGAAGGGTGATGTCCTGTTAGCCGGTAAAGAATTTGGTCGTGTGCGGGCAATGTTGGATGAAAATGGTAAGCCAATAGAAAAGGCGGGCCCTTCTATTCCGGTTGAAGTGTTAGGCTTGTCAGATGTACCTAACGCGGGCGATGAAGCCATTGTGATAGCTGATGAACGTAAGGCACGGGAAGTGGCCTTATTCCGGCAAGGCAAATATCGTGAAGTCAAATTAGCCAAGAGCCATGCGGCTAAATTGGAAAATATGTTTTTGCAGATGCAAGCAGGTGAAGTTAGTACGCTCAATATTGTGCTGAAGGCTGATGTTCATGGTTCTCTCGAAGCGTTACATGATGCTTTGGTTAAGCTTTCTAATGAGGAAGTCAAGGTTAAGATTGTTGCCAGCGGGGTAGGGGGTATTAATGAATCTGATGTTAATTTGGCGGTGGCTTCTCGTGCTATTTTGATAGGCTTTAATGTGCGAGCGGATGTGAGTGCTAAACGCCTGATTAACGATGAAAATGTGGATTTACATTATTATAGTGTTATTTATGAGGCAATAGACGAGGTTAAACAAGCGCTCAGTGGCATGTTGGCACCGGAGATTGTTGAATCAATCATTGGTTTGGCAGAAGTACGTGAAGTCTTCCGTTCTCCAAAATTGGGTGCGATTGCGGGTTGTTTGGTGGTTGATGGTATCGTTAAACGCAATAATTCCATCCGTGTGTTGCGCGACAATGTTGTCATTTTTGAAGGGGAATTAGAATCGCTACGCCGCTTCAAAGAAGATGTTTTGGACGTTAAAGCGGGTACGGAATGCGGTATTGGGGTGAAAAACTACAATGATGTTAAAACGGGCGATCAAATTGAAGTTTATGAAAAGACGATGGTGGCACGAACACTTTAAGGAAAAAAGATGAAAGCTAAAAGGTTTCTTGATGATAATCCTCTAACCTTTTTTCTTGAGTTTTTTAATTATGAAAGAATTTAGTCGTACTCAACGTATTGGTGTGCAAATACAGCGCGAATTAGCCTCGATAATCCGCAAAGAAATCAGAACCCCGGATTTGGGAATGCTTACCATTTCAGAAGTCAAGGTTTCGCCTGATTTAAAATATGCGCGTGTTTACGTGACTGTCTTTGGCGGGCGTTTGGATATTGAACAATCCGTTTTATGTCTCAATAATGCGGCTAAGTCATTACGGCATCATTTATCCCAACGCTTAACCACGCGCACTACACCAAGTTTACAGTTTATGCATGATACTTCAATTGAATACGCAAGCCGTTTGACGGCGTTAATCGACTCTGTGCAGGTTAAGGAAAAATAAAAAATGATCATAAATACAGTAAATGGGCCTTCAAAATGAAGACATAATATTATTTTATTTATCAATCATTTATATATAATTTATACTTAATACCGGTTTGTGTGCAAAACCGGTTTAACCTGCACGGTTGTGACATATTAGATATCGCGGTAAATAGGTTTGCTATCAAAACAGGGCATAAAATCGCTTTTGAGGCGGTGCAAAAATCGCGGCTTTCGCAACAACTCGTTTGTGCAAAAGGATTATTTTTTTGATTCTTCATCACTTTCGCCGCGAAACTCTCGGGATAATTGAAGGGTGCCAAACGGGTTTAACGCCCCAAGGGTTCAAGTTTTTGAACCTCGAATATGAATATTATTATTTGGAAATATCTTAATAGTTATCAATGTGTTGATAACTGATTGATAATGGCATCATTGATAACTGATAACTGATAATTGATATGGCTAGACGACGATCCGGCCGAAATGTGCATGGTATTTTATTATTTAATAAGCCCATTGGTATCAGTTCTAATGCTGCTTTGCAGCGTGTTAAACGTTTGTTTCAGGCTCGCAAGGCAGGGCATACGGGCAGTTTAGACAGAATAGCAACGGGTTTATTACCTGTATGTTTAGGCGAGGCGACTAAACTATCCGGTTTTTTACTTGATGCCGATAAGTATTATCAAGCAGAATGTACCCTTGGCATGACAACCACCACAGGGGATAAGGAAGGTACGGTTAAGCAAACTCGCCCGGTGGTGGGTATTGACCAAAATAAGATTGATGCGGTTATTCAATCTTTTATTGGCCCTATTGAACAAATTCCTCCGATGCATTCGGCTATTAAACACAAAGGACAGGCGCTTTATAAATTAGCACGTCAGGGTAAAGTCGTGGAGCGTCAACCCCGCACTGTTGTCATTCATGCTCTCACTGTAGAAAGCTTTGAGGACAATCGTCTCAAAATAGAAGTACATTGTTCTAAGGGGACTTATATTCGTACTTTAGCTGAAGACATTGGGGAGGTGTTGGGATGTGGTGCTTATGTGAGTGCCTTACATCGTGTGGGGGTGAGAAAGTATCGTGACATGCTTGATTTTGAAATGCTAGAACACTATGCTTCGCTTGGGTTGGAAGCCTTAGACAATTTGTTGATACCCATGCATACGGTACTCTCACACTGGCCTGAGGTCATATTGACGACAGAACTGGCTTATTATGTGCGACAAGGACATGCTGTGCAGATACCATTCGCACCTACGAATGGATGGGTTAAATTATTGACTGACAATGCCTTGTTTATAGGAATTGGTGAAGTGTTAGATGATGGTCGTATAGCTCCTAGAAGGCTAATTAATCTCTAGTTTTTCAGTTTAAAATTCCAAAAAGCAGCCCAAGGGCTCAATGCCACCTTCGCCTTCGCTTGGGCGAACACGCAAGGGCAGCCCCTACAGTCCCTAACTCGCGGGGTTTTGTAGGGGCATACCTGCGTGTTTGCCTTATCATTAATGGCATTGCCCCAAGGGCTAGGACAAAGGATTGCCCCTACAACCTCGATTGTTCTTGTAGGGGCAATCCATTACTAAACAACAACTTAATTATTCATTCCATTTTATTCTGTTCTAATGGCAAAGTTAATCAACTTTTCCGTGATGTCAGGAGTCTCACATGTTAATGACTGAAAATAAAGCCCAAATCATTAAAGAACATCAGCGTTTTGAAAATGATACAGGTTCAACTGAAATCCAAGTCGCCTTGTTGACGGCCAATATCAAAAGCCTTACCGGACATTTCAAGGTTCACAAAAAAGACACTCATTCGCGTCGTGGCTTGATCACTATGGTTAACCAACGGCGAAAATTGCTGGCTTATCTGAAAAGAGAAGACGTGGGTCGGTATCACAATTTGATTGCCAAATTAGGGCTTCGCCACTAAACCGAACACTGATAACTGATAATTTGATAACTGAACATGCCTCATAAAAAGACATTTCAATATGGTCAGCATACTATCACCCTTGAAACAGGTGAAATTGCTCGTCAAGCAGACGGTGCTGTGATAGTTAGCATGGGAGATACGGTCGTTTTAGTGACCGTCGTAGGGAGTAAACAAGGTAATCCGGAAAAAGATTTTTTCCCGTTGACAGTAGATTATCAGGAACGTACTTATGCTGCTGGCAGAATTCCAGGAAGCTATTTTAAACGCGAAGGCCGCCCAACGGAAAAAGAAACGCTAACATCACGGCTTATTGATCGTCCATTGCGTCCACTCTTTCCAGACGGTTTTAACCATGAAGTGCAAGTCGTTGCGACTGTTATGTCTTTGGAACCAGAGATTAATCCAGATATTCCTGCCTTGATAGGGGCTTCTGCCACGCTTGCCGTTTCTGGTCTACCCTTTAATGGGCATTTAGGCGCGGCACGAGTAGGTTATATCGACGGGAAGTATATACTCAACCCTTCCCTAACTCAATTGGAAAATTCTGCCTTAGATTTGGTTGTTGCTGGTACCAAAACGGCCGTGCTGATGGTTGAATCGGAAGCGAAAGAATTGAGCGAAAGCATTATGCTGGAAGCGGTGTTGTTTGGACATCAACAAATGCAAGTTGTGATTGATGCTGTCCAAGAATTGGCCGATGAGGTTGCTAAACCTTCTTGGGATTGGCAACCTAAAACGGTAGATGAGGCACTGACAGCTAAAGTCGCTGAACAGGCTGAACAACGTTTACAGGAAGCTTATAAAATCCAGGATAAACTGCTTCGCCGTGACAGTGTAGAACAGATTCGTCAAGAAATCGTCGCTTCACTGTCTAGTGAAACGGAAGAATTGTCTGAAAATCAAGTGGTTAAGGTGATAGAAAAGCTAGAAAAAAATATCGTGCGATCTGATATCATCGCTGGCAAACCACGCATTGATGGGCGCGATACGCGCACGGTTCGGCCTATTACGATTCGTACTGGCTTATTACCGCGCACGCATGGTTCTGCCTTATTCACACGCGGTGAAACACAAGCTTTGGTAGTGACGACACTGGGTACGGAACGCGATGCTCAAATCATTGATGCGCTGGAAGGTGAATACAAAGAAGGTTTTCTACTGCACTACAATTTTCCACCTTACTGTGTGGGTGAAATTGGACGGATAGGAACCCCGAAACGTCGCGAACTGGGACATGGACGCTTAGCACGGCGCGGTGTACAGGCTGTCATGCCAACATCTGAAATCTTTCCTTACTCTGTGCGTATAGTCTCAGAAATCACCGAGTCCAATGGTTCAAGCTCAATGGCCAGTGTATGTGGTTCCAGTCTTGCCTTGATGGATGCCGCTGTACCGATTAAAGCGCCGGTTGCTGGGATTGCGATGGGCCTGATTAAGGAAGCGGAACAATTCGTTGTTCTGACCGATATCATGGGCGATGAAGATCATTTGGGTGATATGGATTTTAAAGTCGCGGGCACTTTGGAAGGTGTCACGGCTTTACAAATGGATATCAAGATTGATGGCATTACCCGTGAAATCATGGAAACGGCACTCGCGCAGGCTAAAGAAGGCCGGTTACACATTTTAAGTGTGATGGGTAAAGCGTTGGCTAAACCCCGTAGCGAGATGTCAGAATATGCGCCGCGTATTGTCACTTTTCAAATTAAACCTGAGAAAATCCGCGAAGTCATTGGTAAAGGGGGCGCGACTATTCGCGCCATTACTGAAGAAACCGGTGCCATGGTGGACATCAATGATGACGGCGTGATCAAAATAGCTTCTGTTGATTTGATAGCAGGAGAAAAAGCGCGTCGTTGGATTGAACAGATTACTTCTGATATTGAAGTCGGTAAAATTTATGAAGGTAAAGTGGTTAAATTAATGGATTTTGGTGCCTTCGTGACGATTTTGCCGGGTAAAGATGGTTTAGTACACATTTCGCAGATTTGCGAGGAGCGCGTGGAAAAAGTCAGTGATAAATTGAAAGAAGGCGAAACCGTTCGAGTTAAAGTGCTTGAAGTCGATAAACAAGGGCGGATCCGTTTAAGCATGAAAGCGGTTAATAACTAACGTTTCTTTCAGACAAAGCCTGTCTCCTCAAGTTGAGTTGAGATATTAATAAAGGGACTGTTGTCCCTTTTTTATGGCCTATCGTTAGGTGGGATCGCTGTCAGCATGATTTTCAACGAGACGCTTCGCTACGCAAATATACCGCCCTATCGCTGAGCGAACCCACCATCCCCACATCACATCTATCTTCATTTTTGCGCTGATGTAGGCCATCTCAAATTAAACTGATACCCCCTATAAAAATTTGAAGTGAAGTATCATAGCGCAGTCTGATACCAAATCAGCCTCAAAAACAAAATAATCCCTACAAACAGTGAGTTTAGATGACTTTTGATTTGTTACTTGATATTAGACTCGCTTTGCTCTTTAGGGATTAGACAATCACTCAACTTGAACTTTTTCGTAGATAAAAATGACCAAAATTAACACCAACATCGCTACCAAAACAAAAAAAACAACTCTCAATACACCAAAAGCGGACACGCTTAAAGAGGCTCAAAAAGGCCTGAGCACAACCACTGGCACTCGTGCTGGTATTAGAAGAAATAGAGGATGATGGAAATTGGATTGTGGTATTGGGCGATTTAGATTATTTCGTCAGCCTCATCTTTAGCGACTGTTGCAAAAAAGCGCGTTTATTTTTTAACGCCCGCAAGGGGCGCAAGGGGCGCAAAGGTTTAAGTCTGAAATTGATTGGTTTTACCCTTAGCGGCTTGGCGCGAAGCGTGAGATAAAATCTCATGCTTTTCGCTGTGACGTAAAGATTATATTTCACTTAAGAAGTATTTGCTTAAAAAACGTCTTAAGTGAAATGCACTTCTTAATTAATGTTATTAATGAATTGTATGGTATTGTGATGCTCAAAACAGTATAAAAATTAATGATTTAACATTCCAAAATGCCCACAATAAACGGATTAGTTAGGGGTAGTTGCTCACTTCAACACTGCTCGCCAAAACGGTTATCAGTAATGATGTTTACCCTTAGCGACTTTAGCGACTTTAGCGTTTATTTTTTAACGCCCGCAAGGGGCGAAAGGGGCGCAAAGGTTTAAATCTGAAATGGAGTGGTTTTACTCATATCGGTTAAATGCAATAAGTGACACAAAACTTTGAGGCATTGATATTTGGCAGCCTTGAATAAAAATTTGAAGTGAAGTATCATAATGCCCCTAATATCAAATCAGCCTCAAAAACAAAATAATCCCTACAAACAGTGAGTTTAGAAGGCTTTTGATTTGTTATTTGATATTAGACTCGCTTTGCTCTTTAGGGATTAGACAATCACTCAACTTGAACTTTTTCGTAGATCAAAATGACCAAAATTAACACCAACACCACTCACCAAACCAAAAAACCAACTCTCAACACAGCGGACACGCTTAAAAAGGCTCAAAAAGGCCTGAGCGCAACCACTGGCACTCGTGCTGGGGGCATGCCTGATTGGTTAAAAGAAAAGATGAATATGTGTCCTGTACAGGAAACAGTTGTCTAGGTTAGGGAAGGATAATGGTATGCCTATACCATATCTATGACAAACCGTAATCCCCTCTTGACAGGCGTTCTCTGAATTGAGAACGCCTTTTTAATTTCAATACCTTCCAATTTGATCTAAAAAACAGATTATTTCGCCCGCTTCATTTTTAGCGTCTTTATCGCCAAAGCGCGTTTATTTTTTAACGCCCGCAAGGGGCGCAAGGGGCGCAAAGGTTTAAGTCTGAAATGGATTGGTTTTATTCTTAGCAACTTGGCGCGAAGCGTGAGTAAAGAGGGTGCAACTTGGGGTTGCTTATCAATTCTCTTTTTCATGCAGCCTCCCTTTTTCTAACCACAACTGTCGCCATTCTGCACTTTCCCATAGTTCTTGACGCACTGCTTTCTCGGCTTCTAACAAAGCGCGGTAGCGTGAATCTTGTTGCATCAGCTTTGAGGGGGCATCATCTTCAACAATACACCCTTCTTCCACAACCAACACGCGCTCAAAGGTTTGGGTATCACCGACATCGTGCGATATAAATAACAGCGTGGCTTCCTGCCAGTACTGACGGGTTCGTTCTAACAGTATTCGGCGTTTTTCCCTATCCAAGCCGCGAAACGGTTCATCAAGTATCACCAGCCGCACATTGGGGCGAAGCATGGCCCTACCTAAGCGCACTCGTTGTCCTTCTCCGCCTGAAACTAAACCGCCGCCTTCGCCTAAAGGGGTTTTCTCCTCATCAGGTAATTTTTTCAGCACTTCTAACAAATCCGCTTGTTCTATTATCGTTTCTAGCGATTCTGCGGGTATCCCTTGTGTGCCATAATAAAGGTTGTCCTGTAGTGAACGGTTCCAGAGTTGTACTGCGGGATCTACCCAGGCGGTTTCTTGACGCAGAGTATGAAGGCCTTGTCCCTGCAATAATTCGCCATCAACCAGAACACTGCCCTCGGCAGGGTGATACCATCCTAGCAACAGTCCAACTAAGCTTGATTTACCAGCACCCGATGAGCCGACAATCGCAATCTGTTCTCCTGCACCAATAGTCGCCGAAATCTCATGCAAAATAAGGTGTCCGCCCGCTTGGACACTGACATTGTCTAATTCAATAGCCACACCTTGATCGGCCTCACGGGCTGGCAAAAACGGTGTCACTTTTGGATCGTCATACCACGTTTCTGTTTCTTCTGGCGCATTCAACGGTTCTAATAAGCGCAAGACTCGGTTACGCAGCGTCGGGTACTGTTGTGCGGTATTGGCTATCTCGCTGCCCAGTAAGGGCAATCTGAGTATCCAGTAAAGCAGAACCAATACGCCGCTGGTTTCACCACTTTGCGCGACATAATCAAATAAAATCCACACCGTTAAACCCGTATTCACCAAGGTGCCCATCCCAATAATCAGCACACGTACCCGTGCAAGGGCGAAACCGGCGTGTATCCAATTCACCAACAAACTCTCGTATTCATTGCGAAATGCCCGTGCTGCGCCATGCGTGCGAATCGGTACCAATCCTAATAGCGCATCCAAATAAAAACGGCTTAAGGCCGCATCATGCGTGCGAAAGCGCAAATCTTGTTCTCTTAATAAGGGTTGGCTGATAAGCGAGAAACTGATAACCATTCCGCTTGCAAAAATGGCGAGTAACAGGCTATTTGGACTTAACCAGATAATGCCCATCGTGGTGAGTACCAGCGTCAAATTGAGACGTAAAAAGGTGAGAGCGAGTTCGGGTAAAGTGCGTATGATTCTCAGTTCATAAGCCCGTTCAGTCATATCCGAAGTCAGGCGACTATGGAAATAGCGATCACCTAGACGCGGTATTTTTTCCAAAAAGGCTAGACGCAAGCGGTTTTCCAATCGTCGGCCCATGCGTGTCACGCTAGAGATGATGGGCACTTCCAAGAACAGCATAATGAAAAAAAAGGCGAACAAGGCTTCAATCGCGCCAACGCGCTGCGCTACGAATCCAAGGTGTTGACCGATATCTAATAGTCCCTTGAACAACAAAGCTTCAAGGGTGATACCCAGGGTGGCTAGAACCAGTGCCATCAGCAGAAAGGGCAAGCTTAAAAACCCGTCTTTTTTTAAGGTTTGCCACAGGCCACGCTCTGGACTACTCGCCGCTTCGGCCAGTGCGAGGGCCAATTCGGGTGATAAGGGTTCAGGGGTTTCACTGACTTCAGGCTCTTCTCTGATACCCTTGATTTGTAAAATGACTGTCGCTTGGAACAAGACTTGTTCTTCGTCTTCAGGCAAAGCTTTGGTTGACCAAAAGGCTTCTGGAATCGTATCGCTTTTCTCGGCCGCTTGCTGAAAAAAACGGTCTAATACACGCGCAGCTTCGCTGCCATATGCCAATCCTTCAGTACGCACCAAGGTTTCTACCATGCGCGTTGCGGCATCTAAGCTGGCAAGCGGTTGCCAACTTGATGTTTCCAAAGCGGTTTGGAGTAATTGCTCTCTCTTAGCCTTGTCAATGTCTAATTGCGCTAAGCGTTGCAGCAACAGCCCACAAAAACCTTCTGAACTGGCCCAGTTGTACCAAACATCCGCCGAGAAGGCATCGACATGAATATATAACTCATCAAGCAAGCGTTTTTTAGTCATCCAACGCCGGCCAGTACCCGGATCCATAATCTGGACAAACTGCCCATGCTCTCGCCAGATAATCACAAAATGCGTGAAACCATTGGGCAAACGTATCACTGTCAGCGCGGGCAATAATTGGGAATCAGGCAAAAATAAGTGATCCAAGGGCACCATCATTTGTTGCGCTTGCAAGCCTAATTGATTGGCGATTTGTTCTAGCGTATCAATGGAAGTGCCATCGACATCGGTTTGGCAAGCTTCGCGGAGACGGCCATAACTGACGTTAATCCCAAAACCTTCTAATAACGCTTTTAGCGCGGCCGGGCCGCAATCCATCGCTGAAGTTTGCACGACTTCTGGGACTAGGAATCGACGTTCAGGGGGCGCATTATCGAAAATATCGAAAATCATTCGTTTTGTGTCTGTTGTTGTGGACTGGAAGAGTTCGTTGGGTGGGATCGCTGTCGACAATGAACTCAAATACAAACCCAAATATCACCGCTAAGCGATCCCACCATTTTGCCTTAGCGGCTTAGCGTGAGATTTTATCTCACGCAAAGCCGCAAAGACGCAAAGGATGATAGAACGCTGATTAATATTATACTCAGCGCGGGAACAAACTTTACTTTGGGCGCATTCCCAAAAAAAGGATCATTTCGCAAATTTTGCGGCCCGCTGGGAATGCCTGTTATTTTGCGGCCCGCTTGGAATGCCTGTTATTTTGCGGCCCGCTTGGAATGCCTGTTATTTTGCGGCCCGCTGGGAATGCCTGTTATTTTGCGGCCCGCTGGGAATGCCTGTTATTTTGCGGCCGCTGGGAATGCCTGTTATTTTGCTTTTGTGCAGATAATGACCCTTTTTTTGGGAATGCGCCCCTTAACTTTTCATAATGAGGCTGATGGGCAAAAAAAGACAAAAGCTCAGCTAACATAAAAGTTTAAATTGTGCCCGCGTGCAGTATAATCCTGTTCAACATCAATCTGATCACTACAAAAATATCGAAAATCAGTCGTTTTGTGTCTGTGAACTGGAAGTGAGTGAGGGTGTTTCTGTCAACAAGCCAGAGGCGCGTAGTACCAAGGTAGCTGGAGTGACATTGTCTACTTCGATTTTCACGCAACCGCCCTCACCTTTTTCAAATGGATTGGGTACGGCGGCATCCATTTCGGCACGTAATTCAACCGTGCCTTTTGTCGGCCCCGTACTGATCTTGATTACGGTGGCAGGAATCAGGGTAGTTTGTTTATCAAGCTGTACCCATGCGCTTTGCCCTGGATGAATGTTTGCTATCGCTTTTGGGGGAAATTCTGCGACAAGTAATCGCTTCCTCATGGTTTGTATTCTGTTTGCTCCTAGCCCCTGAGTAAATTGACTGCTCAGATTTTCTTTGTCAGTCACGTACAGCGTTTGGCTGATTTCATAAGACGTTATCTTGGCCGTGAGAAACCAATGAACCCACAGCAGGGCCAGGATAATCGCAATCAATAGCCCGGCCAGTGAGTAATTATTATCCGCTTGGAGTGAACGTGTTGTGCGTAAAAAGGGGGTTGCCATAGTGTATAACTACAAGGATTAGATATAATAAAGGATAAAACGACAAGGATTGTTTATGCAAATTGCAGTGCAAAAAAGGGTGCTAATTAAAAGTGATGTTTTGTTGTCTTGTAAAGTGGGTAGAGCTTCGCTACACCCACCATTGTCGACTACCTGTATTTGAGTTATACGCAGATTTCTCATAAACTGCGTACAATTCTCTGAACTGAGGATGGAAAAGTGGCAATAGAACAATTATTAGAAAGTACCAACTTGCTCTATTCAGAATTGCTTCTGCAATGTTGGAGAACTGCACCAAGTGGTCATGGCATCTCTTTTGTTAGCAAAAATATACTTGGCATCGTCATAAGGTCGCTATTATCAGACACAGCCAACAGCGGGCATCAGTTGTCTGAAAGCTCAAGTCACCTAAAGGTGACTAACAGTAAAAGCGCAAATTGTATTTCACGCAAAAGTTTCGCTTCGCGAAACTTTTGCGTGAAATGGTGGACAGTATAGCTTGGAGTGCAAAATTTATTTTGCTTTAACGTAATTGGAGTGCAAAATTTATTTTGCTTTCAGCTTGGAGTGCAAAATTTATTTTGCTTTCAGCTTGGAGTACAAAATTTTGCTTTCAGCTTGGAGTGCAAAATTTATTTTGCTGTTAGCTTAGGCCGATTTCTAAAAAAAGGGTCATTATCAGTCTTGGCTGCAAAATAAATTTGGAACGAAAATATAGCGTTTCCCGATTGAATGAAGTACAAATCATTATCGTTCCAAATTTATTTTGCGGCCCTCTTTTCGTTCCAAATTTATTTTGCGGCCCTCTTTTCGTTCCAAATTTATTTTGCGGCCTGATTTTCGTGAAAAATTTATGCGGGTAGATTTTCGTTCCAAATTTATTTTGCGGCCTGATTTTCAAACCAAATTGATTTTGCGGGTAGATTTTATTGAAATCAGTGTACTTTATTCAATCGGGAAACGCTATATATCTACCTTTGAGCAGATACGCAGTGTGGCCGCAAGCAACATGATAGCCCGCACTGTCTTTGGCATGTTGGTGTACAAACTTGATAACTGGTAAGTACTGAACCATAAATTTTCAGGTATTTAAAAAAACAGAAAGGGGGCAACCTTGGTTGTAAAATACCTGTTTATTTGTGCTTCAGTACTTATGGTGACATTCAATTCGTTCGTTAAGCCTTTATAAAATAAAAATCTATTACGTTGTGTCTCTTTCCAAAAAAGGAGAGACATTGAAAAATAGACTCTTATCAATTTGCTCAGAAAAGTATACCTTATATTAAGGAACTACGCCCTATTGTTGGTAGCGTTACTGCATGCATTCTTTGGCAACAATTGGATTTTCATTTTCCCCAAAAACCAGAAGGTTTTTATAAATATATGAAATGGTTTGAAACAATACGCCATTCCTGTCCTACCGTTTGTCAAAATACGGGCTATAAATTCGCGGTGCCAGGTGGCATTAATCCCAAAGCGACAGAGGTGCGTGGCAGTGAGAGTGTGTATTATGTTTGCGCTACCTTTTTTTCTGGATGGCGAATAGGCTATAACATAGATTATCAACGTGATCGGTGTTACACTGGTTTTCGTAAATACGAACATTATGGAGAACTTTATCTTTGCTTATGCACAGAGATGCCACTACTAGGAGATGACACGGGGTACATTAAAAGGAAATAATATTAGGCCCTGTTGATTTTTGTCAAAAAACCTCGTTGGTTAATGAGTGATAGAAATTAACGCTCTAATAATTATCAATCAATGATTTATGATGACATGTCAACACAGTTGCCATTAACTGATAACTGATTTCCACATTTCACGCGCTTTGTTTCGCGAGCGAAACTTTAGCGTGAAATACAGTTTTGCGCGCAAAACTTTTGCGTGGAACTGATAACTCGTATTAGATCGATATTCGTTGTACTATGAACAGTGAAATAGAATTAAAACTATTAAAAGAGATAGAAGAATTAAAAAGAAAAGTTCGTCTCTTAGAAGGCAAAGATGAAAATCAGATTCCTACTTACCAATATCGTAAAATCCGAGATACTGAGTTAAAAAAGTTATTTGAGATTAAGCAGAATTTAGATAAGCATATTTTTGAACAATGGTTCAACAACCAAATAGAAATAGATAACTCAGTGGAAGTGTTTTTAAACAATTTAATTGCCGAGAATGAATCTTTAGTTGAACGCTATTATGAAGAAGATTTGAAAGTCTATTACATAATTCCTTTGCTGAACAAAATTAATTTTCTTAATAGAGATAAGGAAATACGCGGCTTTTATGAGCTACCCATGAGCTATGCAACCGATAAATTTATTTTAAATGGTACCGTCGATTTTGTCGTCAGCAAAGGGTTAGTCGAAAGCAAAAAACCGTATTTTTTTATTCAAGAGTTTAAAAGAAATGAAGATTATGGCAATCCAAGACCACAACTATTAGCCGAACTGATTACGGCGGTTGAATTAAACGATT
>QNEL01000086.1 GCA_003645185.1 Candidatus Parabeggiatoa sp. nov. 3 | reverse complement strand
TCGTCACAAAATAATTTGGACATTTATAGATGTTCATAAAAATAATATCCAAAAGGGCGAACACGCAGGTTCGCCCCTACATATACCTCGTAGGGGCGAACCTGCGTGTTCGCCCCTAAAAATCTATAAAACGGGAAATTATTTCGTGATCATTCCTTAATCATAACGAAAACGGGTACCACCCTATTCATGCTTAATTCTCTATTGATTCTGTTCTCGAATAGCGTTTACAAATGCCTGTACGGCATCGTATTGATCTTGATATTGGGTATAATGGAGTAACGTATCCAAATCTAATTCCGGCAAAAATTCACTACGAGTCACTTCTTGATAATCAGCCCCTTTTAAATGGAAAACGCGCAGTTGATTCGATTTCCAAAACCACACTTCAGGAACACCTTTCGGCCTATAGACTTCCAGTTTGTTGATGGAACCACTTGTGATGATGACTTCGAGAACAATATCTGGCACCTCTTTGTCTTCATCAATGCAGTATGACTCATCTGGTTCTCCAGAAGTCTCACCTTCTTTCATCAGGGTAAAGCTGCCGCGAATATAATACCTGATGTTTTTCTCTCTCATATAAGCCTCTAGTAAAGCCCTGATAGTACCTTTAATATACTCATGTTTGGGACTAATCGTCATAATTTCCAATACGCCCATGGTATAACTGAGTCTGACTGAGGAAAGGCCATCAAAGGAAGCATCCAAATTTTTGAAACGTTCCCAAGAAATGCCCTCTAAGCACAATATTTTCTCTTCATAACCTTCAATCAGTGGTGGATGGGAAAACTTAGGTTTTTCCCTGAGTTGTAAAGTCATTTTGCACCTCTATAAGGTTGATTGTGTTTTTTAATCTGCGACATTTTACGTTCCAAATTTGCTTCTGCGTGATTGAGATTGACAATGACCTTTTTTTTTGGGAATGCACCCGACTCCAGTTGTCCCCCCCTATATCCCGACGTGCTAAAAAGCAAGCCTCAGTCATAACCGCTTCACAGGTTATCAATAGGGGAATTGATACTTTTGATTTGATGCGTCACCCAATCGTGATAAGCATCACGACGATTAAGTAATGCGACTAAAGGGCCGATATCAAGTATGACTGGTTCTTTCATAAACCAAAACCCGCTATGTAGGCTTTGTTGGTAAACAGATCGGGTGGCCCTTCTATACAACCAATGTAATCTTTCATTAAGTCATAGCATGAAATGGGTTTGTCTTCAGTTTGATTAACGGCTTCTTTTTCCTGTCAAATCTGGTACAAAACAACGATGATGTCATTAATATTAGCCATATCGGGCAATTGTGAAATCGCAGTAATTGCAAATTGTTTTAAGGTTTCCATTATCAATACCTTTTCAATAGATAATACGTTGATTAATCAATGGTTGTTGTCTAAATAGAATTAAACAGATTTTAGGATAAACAGGATTTCACGCCGTGAAATTAAGTCACAGCAATGGGAAAAATAATCCTGTCAATCCTTTAATCCGTATAATCCTGTTCAAAATCATTTAATTCTCCCCAAAAATCACATTATCATCCCATTCTCTAGGAAAAGGCGAATTTGGCTTGCTTTGCCTTGCTTTGCCTTGCTTTGCCTTAATTAATGGGTGCGGAATGTCGGATATATGATTACTTATCAAGTAACTCATAATTATGAGAATTAAACGCCTGTGAAAATCGCTGTTCAATCACGAACTCACCCGTTGCATTTGACATCTGGGCAAGATTCATTACCCACCCAACAAGTGCGGTTTGTCCCACAAGTTCACAATGCGACAAAATAAATCTGCTGTGCGTTCTGCATCATAAATTGCTGAGTGCGCTTCGCTACTATTCCATTCAAAGCCGGCTGCCTGCACGGCCTTTGCCAATACCGTTTGTCGATAGGCGAGTCCACCTAAAGTGGCCGTATCAAAGGTGCTAAACCGATGAAAGGGCATTTTTTTGATCCCAGTGCGATGACAGGCGGCCGCGATAAAGCTTAAATCAAATGAGGGATTGTGACCGACCAAAATGGCACGACTACACCCTTGGACTTTTATGGCTTTGCGTATGGGCTTGAAAATGCTTTCCAAGCCTGAAGCTTCTTTTACTGCAAAACGAAAGGGGTGATAGGGATCGACTCCAAGAAAATCTAATGCCTGTTGATCAAGATTAGCCCCTTCAAACGGAATCAGATGACAAAAATGCGTTTCATGAGGTTGCCATAAACCTTGATGATCTATTTGCAGTGTGACAGCCGCAATTTCTAATAAGGCATCACGTTCAGGATTAAAGCCGGCCGTTTCGACATCTACCACTACTGGCAAATAACCCCTAAAACGTCTTGCCATTTTCGTGACTCTTTTATGTCCCATCAGTTTTGCACCTGTTGCCAGTCAATTTCAGCGCCAGCGTATAAGGGGATAACGTGGCTATCGCCAAATTCAAAATGTAAAGGCATTCGCCAAGTGCGTTTTTCCAATGTCACCGTTTCCGTATTACGTGGCATTTTGTAAAAATCCGCACCATAAAAACTCGCAAATCCTTCCAATTTGTCTAATGCTTGGGCTTGTTCAAAGGCCCTTGCATATAATGCTAATGCGGCCGGTGCGGTGTATATTCCTGCACAACCACAAGCCGTTTCCTTAGCAGATTGTGCGTGAGGGGCGCTGTCTGTGCCTAAGAAAAATTTAGGGTTGCCACTGGTTGCCGCTTGTAACAACGCTTGGCGATGCCTTTCTCGTTTCAATATAGGTAAACAATAATGATGGGGGCGAATACCCCCATGCAGAAGATCATTACGGTTCAATAATAAATGGTGGGCAGTAATGGTGGCCGCTACATAAGGGCTACTGTTCATGACATATTCCACAGCATCTTGGGTAGTAATATGTTCTAGCACAATTCTCAAATTAGGAAAATGTTCTAATAAGGGGTCGAGTACTTGTTCTATAAAAATTTGTTCGCGATCAAATATATCAATACTGGCTGCCGCGACTTCTCCATGAATTAATAAAGGGATATCGTAAGATTGCATGGCTTCAAGCACTTGCCACACGCGACGTAAATCAGTTACGCCCAGATCGGAGTTAGTCGTTGCCCCCACTGGGTAATATTTAACCGCAACAATGTGTTCACAGCTATGGGCCGATGCTATTTCTGTTTTTGGCGTATTATCTGTCAGATAAAGTGTCATCAGCGGATTAAAGCGGCTCTTTGAGGGAAGAACGGCACAAATTCGCTCACGGTAGGCCAGTGCTTGAGCACAAGTGGTAATAGGTGGTTTCAAATTAGGCATCACGATAGCACGGGCAAAACAACGTGCCGTGGCTGAAACGATTGAAGCCGTATGGGCACCATCGCGTAGATGTAAGTGCCAATCATCAGGTTTCCTAAAAGTCAAACGGTGCATGTTATCAGTTATCAGTTTCACGCAAAAGTTTTGCGCGCAAAACTTTTGCGTGAAAATCAGTTATCAGTTATCAGTTTCAGGCAAAAGTTTCGCGAAGCGAAACTTTAGCGTGAAATAAAGTTTTTGCGCGCAAAAACTGGGGCAAAGAAATCAGTTATCAATGAACAGCAGTCGGGTCAATGCCATATCGTGTCGGGCAACCACAAGGGGGCAACCAGAATGTATTTCCCCTACAAACTGTCATGTCATGTAGGTCAATTTGTAGGGGTATCCTTGTAGGGGCAATCCCTTGTGGTTGCCCTTGAAATTAACTTATAGTTTATAACGAAACGACAAACTAAAAAACTGATAATTGATCATTGATGTGTGTGATGAGGTACAATATGGCAATTTATATCTAATTGGTTTGTGTGACATTCTCTTTAAAGAATTGGCTTAACAGAAACCACAAAAACGCATTTTTATAGGGCGTTATGGGTATTTTGTTGCTTCGATACGATTAAACGGATTTTTTTGAACTTTTGAATCATCAATCTGTAACTGATTGAATTAATAATTTAATTATTGATTGAATGTCTCAATTCAAACTGCAATTTGATTAACATTATTCGCTAGTTGCTACAACTCAATACAAATATCAGACAAAGTTTGCAAGAAAACGCGACCTATCAAATAGTTTCTTGGCAATGAGGCAAACTATCAATTTTATGAATATTACACAATCTCAATGCCAAACACTTACCACCCACAAGCGTATTAGTGAAAACTGATGTCGTGTACGTTATGCTTGTTACTTTTGCATTACTTTACTTAATCCAATCAGAATGAATTTTAACAAGCCCTTGCAGCAACAGAACAAAACAGAAGACACGCAACCGTCTTATATGCCACTCAAGTACACTTTGATGGGGAGTTTTCTATTATTGATTATTCCTATCCTAATTGCCATGTCGGTGTCTGATTACTTGAATGCTAAAAGTGATTTGGAACAGGCCTACAGAATGCTGCAACAACAAACGGAGAATAATATTAAAAATGCGATTAAATTGGTTGAAGCTGGGCATAAAGTACTTGAGAAATTTTTGGATGAAAAGATGAAAGATCAGTTCATCACGTTTGTTGATGCCTATCAAGTGGCCGGTCGAAATCCAAAAAAAATGGACCTTGAAGATCTCAAAGAACAATTGGGGGGGAAAATGGATTTGTATATCATTAATGCTGACGGCATTGTTGAATACACGACTTATACCAAAGATTTAAAATTCGACTTTAAAAAATGGCCCAATCTTTTCTCATTTATAACAAAAGTTCGGCAACAAAACAAATTTGCTAATGGTGGATTTGCCACAGAAGCCAATACAGGTAAAATCAGAAAATTTGCCTACATGCCCACACCTGATCATAAGTATGTGTTGGAATTAGGTTTAATTTCTGACGAATTTGCGGATTTGATGGGCGGATTAGATATTATGAAAATTAACGCTCGTCTCAAAAATTTAAATCCTTCCTTAAATCAAGTCAGGATTTTTAGTCAGAATGGCAGTTCATTTGGGGAACCAGATTATAAGGCGGATTTGTCAATGCTACAAATTATTACGAGTGTTTACGAGAGCAAAAAAACATATACCAAGGAGGATAAACTTAGAAAACGCTATACGCGCTATATTTTTATCAATTTAAAAGATGATGCATTTTCTTTTGGTTCGGATCCGAGCAAAGTTATTGCACTGACTTATAACACAAAACTGATCGATGAAGGCTTACAAAGGACGGCTTCGTTTCATATTTTATTAAGTATTATTGCCATAGTGTTAAGTATTATTTTTACTTTCATCATTTCAGCTTGGCTCACTCGCCCAATTCAAAGCATTGTGAATAGTGTCAACATTATTGCTGAAGGGATGCTTGAACACCGCATAGAGGTCGAAACAAACAATGAATTAAAATTACTCAAGCAAAGTATCATCAAGATGGTCAATAGCATGTTGGCCTCTATCAATCAAATTGAACAGCAAAACGAAGAGTTAACCAAACTTGATAAACTAAAAGATGATTTTTTATCGAATACTTCCCATGAATTGCGTACTCCCATTAATGGTATTATCGGGATTGCTGATTCGATGATAGATGGTGCTGTGGGTAAACTGCCACCTAAAGCGATTGAAAATCTTTCTATGATTGTACTCAGTGGCAAACGCTTATCCAATTTAGTGAATGATATTTTGGATTTTTCCAAACTCAAGCATAAAAATCTTGTTTTACAAATTAAACCTTTAGAAATAAAAGTGCTTACCGATATTGTTGTCATTTTGTCTCGGCCGCTCATCGGTTCTAAAGAGATTCAATTGATCAATAATATTAAAGAAGCGCCGCCTGTTGATGCGGATGAAAATCGTGTACAGCAAATTTTGCATAATTTGATCAGTAATGCGCTTAAATTCACTGACAAGGGCACAGTAGAAATTTCCTCGGCAATACATGATGATTATTTGAT
Source organism: Candidatus Parabeggiatoa sp. nov. 3 (assembly GCA_003645185.1). Classification (GTDB taxonomy): domain Bacteria; phylum Pseudomonadota; class Gammaproteobacteria; order Beggiatoales; family Beggiatoaceae; genus Parabeggiatoa. Next base: position 14,778 of record QNEL01000086.1, on the reverse strand, counting down.
GACGACGGTGAGTGATACGGGCATTGGTATTTTGCATGAAAAACTGGGCATCGTTTTTAATCCGTTTGAACAACTAGATGGCTCAATTGCTAGAGAATATGGGGGAACTGGGTTAGGCTTATCGATAACAAAACAATTGGTAGAATTGCATGGTGGCGAGATCAATATTGAGTCAACGCCAGGCTTGGGTACCACAGTCAGCTTTACTTTGCCGATATCTAAAACTGAACAAGCCACCTTGTCTGGTGATGTGACGACTATGTTAAACCGTGTTCGTGAAGTCCAACCCACTGTGTTAAGCCATGCTAATGAAGTCCAACCCACTGAAATCTTGATAGAAAATGAGGATGAGGATGAACTTTTAGAGGCAAATGAAACAAAAAACAAAGGGGATGAATCGTTTCATATACTGATTGTTGATGACGATCCAATTAATTTACAAGTACTGGAAAATCAATTACGCTTAGAAAATTATGCCATTACCCGCGCCCTAAACGGTCAAGAAGCTTTGGAGGCCATCAATAGTGGCGTACCTTTTGCGCTTATTTTGCTTGACATTATGATGCCCAAAATGTCAGGATTTGAAGTGTGTGTGATTATTCGTAAAACTTATCCAGCCAACCAATTACCGATCATTATGCTGACCGCTAAAAATCAGCAGTCCGATTTAATGGAAGGTATGCAAGCCGGCGCGAATGATTACTTAACGAAACCCTTTTCTAAAGGTGAACTGATTACCCGTATTAAAACCCATATTCAACTGTCGCGTGTTAATATAGCCTATAGCAATTTTGTACCATTGGAATTTTTGCAATTATTAGAAAAAGAGAATATCGTCGATGTTCGATTAGGTGATCATGTGCAAAAACATATGGCTGTTTTGTTTGCTGATATTCGCTCGTTTACCACTTTGTCAGAAAGCATGTCTCCTAAAGAGAATTTTGATTTTATTAATGCCTATTTAGGTCGTGTCAGTCCTGTCATTCGCAAGCATCAGGGTTTTATTGATAAATATATTGGTGATGCTATTATGGCTTTGTTTCCTTTTACGGCAGATGATGCTGTGCAGGCTTCAATAGAAATTCACGAACAATTGTTCAGCTTCAACCAAGAAAGAGAAAAGCAGCAATTACAGCCTGTTAGGATTGGCATTGGCTTGCACAGTGGTACCCTTATGCTCGGTACCATCGGTGAAGAAAAACGTATGGAAGGGACTGTGATTTCTGATGCCGTTAACTTAGCCTCTCGTTTGGAAGGCCTGACTAAACTGTATGGGGCTTCTACCCTCATTAGTGAAGAAATTTTAATGGAGTTGACGAACCCTGAACAGTATCATTATCGTTTTCTCGGTAAAGTCCGTGTTAAAGGTAAACAGGCACCAGTGCATGTGTTTGAAATCATTGATTCTGAATTGGATGATATCAAAATTAAGAAAATCGCGCTCAAAGCAACATTTAGTCAGGCGATTGACGCTTATTATCAAAAGAAATTTGTTGAAGCGATCAAACAATTTAAGCAAATTTTGGATCAATTACCACAAGACAAAGCCGCTCATTTTTATTTAGAACGTTGCAAATATTATCTTGAACATGGTACACCCAATGATTGGGAAGGCATAGAAGCACTGACTCAAAAATAGGTATGTTTTGCCACGGAAAAACACGGAAAAACACGGAAAAAGTTGATAACTGATTTCCACGCAAAAGTTTTTGCGCGCAAAAACTTTATTTCACGCTCAAGTTTCGCTTCGCGAAACTTGAGCGTGAAATGTGGAACTGATAACGGATAAAAATAATGGAGGAAAATAAGTGAAAAATAATCGACCCTATAAAAAAAGCGGTCAAAAAAGGGTCTGTTTAGGCATCACAGTGTTGCTCTATCTAATGAATAGTACATTACAGGCGCAATACATAAACGGCAGTGATACATCGACTTTAGACAGAACACCCTTACCCAAAACTGAGGGTAGCGTGTTACCTGAATTGTCGAAATTGCCTGAGTTACCGCCGATCACTGAAGACAAGAATAAACTTTCTTCGCTGTCTCAGATCAAAGTCAAGCAGTTTCAATTTGAGGGGAATACCGTTTTTTCTGATGAAGAACTGGCTGAAATTACGAAACCTTATGAAGACGAAAATCGGGAACTCTCTCCTGAACAGTTGCAAGATGTCAAAAACGACATTACGGGCCACTACATCAAAAACGGATATGTCAACTCTGGGGCCATTATTCCTGATCAAAAGATTACAGATGGTATTGTGATTATCAAAATCATTGAAGGTGTACTTGTTCAGGTTGAGGCCAGTGGCAATAAAAGGCTACGCACCGATTACATCGAAAACCGCCTGAAATATCAGGACACTGAGGCTTTGGATCTCGAAGAATTACAAGATCGTCTCCAGATGCTACAACAAAATCCCTTGTTTGAACGCATACAGGCAGAATTGGGGCCAGGCGTTAAGCTGGGCGAGGGCATTTTGAAAATCCATGTCGATGAAGCACCGCCCCGTGAGTTACAATTCACTTTTAACAATCATCGTTCTCCTAGTGTGGGCGCTTATCGAGGCCAAATTGAGGGATGGTATCGTAACTTGACAGGGATATTTGGAACCAAGTCGGGTTTTGGGGATACCTTCTATCTTCGTTATGGTTTGACTGAGGGCTTGAATGATTTTACGGTGAAATATGATTTTCCGCTTAATCGTTATGATTCCACTGTATCTTTGCATGTCGAGCGCAGCGATTCCGAGGTTGTTGAAGCGCCCTTTAATCAATTAGATGTTGAAAGTGAAGCCGATACTTATGCCCTCACTTTCAGTCAACCGTTGTATCAAGAGCCAGAAGGTTATTTCAATTTATCACTCAGATTGGAAAAACGCACTAGCAAAACTTTCCTATTGGGGCAACCCTTTTCTTTTTCACCCGGTGTAAAGGATGGTGTCAGTGAACTTTCCGTAATACGCTTTTCTCAAGATTGGTTGAAGCGCAACCCAGTTCAGGTGCTTGCTGCTAGAGCAAGCTTTAACTTTGGGGTAGATGCTTTAGATTCTACCATAAATGATGATGGTTCGCCTGATAGTGAGTTTTTCAGTCTGCTTGGACAGTTTCAATATGTTCGGCGGCTTAATTTTTTCAAAAGCAAACGTTGGAATCTGAGTCAAATGATCTTCCGCACTGATTTTCAATTGGCTAATCAAGATTTATTACCACTGGAAAAATTATCCATCGGGGGGGCTTCCACGGTGCGAGGTTATCGGGAAAACGTCCTGACTCGGGACAATGGGATGATCAGTTCTTTTGAATTGCGTTTGCCCCTGTTGCACCTACCTATTTCAGATGCCACTAAAAGCTTTGAAGAGGGTTGGTTAGAACTGGCAACGTTTGTTGATTACGGGCGTGCTTGGAATGCGGACAGTGATACACCGGAACCAAAAGATATTTACAGTGCTGGTTTAGGATTTATCTGGAATCCGAACAAATATTTCCATGGTGAAATCTATTGGGGCCATGCGCTACAAACAGATGATATCCCCGATCCAGATGAACAAAATTTACAAGATGACGGCGTACATTTTGAAATGAGCGTGAATTATCCTTTTTAAAGCTATTGGGCAACCACAAGGGATTGCCCCTACGGGCGTTAATTAGTAGGGGCAATCCCTTGTGGTTGCCCCTTTTGTCAATCCGATTGACGCAATGTTTTTTGTATAGCGCATCTTTTGCGTCTTTTGCGCCTTTTGCGCCTTTTGCGTTTATTTATCTTATCAAGTTCCACCCTACCAATAATCACTCATCATGCAATACGCTGAATTAATTCAATTTGAATCCTTAGAAACCGTTATAGAAATTCGTGATGCTAATGAGCTGGCTAAGGCTAAACAGTTAGTTTCAACCTATATGATTTCAAATGAAATGGCAGAGCGGCTAATTCATTTAGTCTTTGTTCAATTGCAATTTGATCAACGGCGCGATAATAAAGGTTTATTAATTGTCGGTAACTATGGCACAGGTAAATCTCATTTGATGGCCGTGATTTCAAGTCTCGCGGAACATGCCGAATTAGTCAGTGATTTACATCACCAACAAGTGGCCGAAGTCGCACAAGCCATTGCTGGAAAATTCAAGGTGTTACGGACAGAAATCGGTGCCACGATGATGTCTTTGCGCGATATGCTGACAAAAGAATTAGAAGGCTTTCTTGATAACTTGGGTGTTCATTTTCGCTTTCCTGCCGCCGATACCATTACCAATAATAAACGGGCTTTTGAAGAGATGATGGTTGCCTTTGAAGCACATTATCCAGAACAAGGCGTGCTATTAGTTGTCGATGAATTACTCGAATATTTACGGGCACGTACCGATCAGGAATTGATTCTTGATCTCAGTTTCCTGCGCGAAATTGGTGAAGTGTGTAAAGACTTACGCTTTCGTTTTATTGCCGGGCTGCAAGAAACCATTTTTGATAATCAACGTTTTGAGTTTGTTTCCAACGCCCTGCGGCGCGTTAAAGATCGTTTTGAACAAATCCTGATTACTCGTCAAGATATCAAATTTGTCGTAGCCGAACGCTTATTGAAAAAAAGCGCAGATCAAACAGCCGAAATCGAGACTTACTTGCGTCGCTTTGCAACCAGTTACGGTAATATAAATGAACGCATGGCTGAATTTTGTTCACTGTTTCCGGTTCATCCCGAGTATATTGACACCTTTGAACGCATTACCATCATTGAAAAACGCGAGATTCTAAAAACCCTAGAACGTAGTGTGCAAGCTTTAGCCAATACAACTGTTCCAGAAAATGAACTAGGCTTACTCGCCTACGATAGCTATTGGCATCAGATTCGAGAAAACCCTTCTTTTCGGGCGATTCCAGAAGTGCGTGAAGTGATTGAATGTAGTCAGGTGTTAGAAAATAGAATTGAACAAGCCTTTACCCGCCCGAATTATAAACCGATGGCGATACGCATTATCCACGCTTTATCGGTACATCGCTTAACAACGCATGATATTGCCGCCCCTGTCGGTGTCACGGCGCAAGAATTACGAGATAGCCTCTGTTTATATCAAACCGGTATTGATGAATTAGGCGGAAACCCGGCCGATGATTTATTGTCTTTAGTGGAAACCGTATTGCGAGAAATATTGAAAACGGTTAACAAGCAATTTATTTCCACTAATCCTGAAAATGGACAATATTATATTGATTTTAAAAAGAATTATGATTTTGATGCCATTATTGAAAAACGGGCAGAAAGCTTAGATTTCCATCAACTGGATCGTTATTACTATGCGGCACTGCGTCAAGTGATGGAAGTGTCTGATATTCCATCCGGTTGGACTCAAAGCTTTAGCTGGGGCTATGAATTAGAATGGCGATCCCACCGCGTCACACGCCAAGGGTATTTAATATTTGATCTGCCCGGCCGAAATACCAAAGCCTTATCAAAACGTGAAGACAGTTTCTTCTTATATTTCCTCCCCCCTTATCAGTTATCAGTTATCAGTTATCAATTATCAATGGTGAGTGCAAAAAATGAAGTTTTTTTTCGGCTCACTAAAACAGATGAACAATTTGATCAACTCTTACGTCTTTATACCGCAGCGGCCGATTTAGTTTCGACATCGTCAGGGCATGCGAAAGCGGTGTATGAATCGAAAGCGCAAACCTATTTACGCGAAGTCTTAAAATGGTTGCAAGAATATAAAGCCAGTGCATTTGAAGTCACTTATCAAGGCGAAACACATCAGTTAATTGACTGGTTAGAAGAAGTCAAGCATGATGATTTTCGTGTGACTAACGATCCGGCACTGTTTACACCCCATCCCTCATTATTAGACAATTTCCGTGATTTAATTGAATTAGTAGCAGACGCTTGTTTAGAACGCTATTTCTCTGAACTGGCCCCTGAATACCCTGTCTTTCCCATTCTGGTTTCTCATGATAATCTGCCACCACTTTCCCAAGAAGCAATGCGAAGCATTGCCAATCAAAACCGTAGTAAACCGGCCCGTGGCTTATTAGCGGCCTTAGGTTTATTAAACGGGGAAAAGATTGAGCCGAATCGCTCTAAATATGCACAAGCCATTCTTGAACAATTGCAGCAAAAACTTGTCGGGCAAGTACTGAATCAGGATGAATTGCTGGCAGAAGCCTATTTCGCGCCAACCCGCTACCGCTTAGAACCAGAATTAGTCATGGTACTGATTTCAGCCCTCGTTTACGCTGGCGATGTGGTGTTAGTGATGCCGAAACAACAATTTGATGCCAGCAACTTTGCCGAACTCGCCGCACTCACCCTCAAAGAATTATTAACATTCAGACACTTAGAACGCCCGAAGGCCTTTAACCAGCCCGCATTAAAAGCACTGTTTGAATTTTTAGCCTTACCCAGTGGTTTAGATATCGCCCTCACCAATCATGACGAGATTGCAGTACAACAATTGCAAACCAAAGTCAGCGAAATCATCAGTCAATTGGTACCCGCACTACAAATGCTAGAAACCGGATTCATTTTTTGGGGCAAACCGGTATTCAATCAAACTGATGAGTATCGAGAGAGTTTAACCAAAACGAAAACATTTTTAGAATCCCTACAAGCGTATTCCACGCCTTTAAAATTCAAGAATTTTCGCTACACCGCAGAAGAGATCATGGCCCACCAAATCGGCCTCAATCACTTGCAAGAGATCAGTCATCTCATGGCGATGTTGAGAGAATTGAGCCAGCCTATCGCCTATCTCACATCGGCCGAAGCCGCTTTACCGCCTGAAGAAGATTGGGTATCGGAAATGAATGAACTGCGTGAAACCCTGCTATCTCGTTTAAGCGATAACGAAGAACGCCATAGCACCGGATTAAGTTACCAAATTCAACAACAACTGAATCACTTGCAAAATGCCTATATCGAACTGTATCTTGATTTACACCAACAAGCCCGTTTAAACAAAGAAGAAGAAGCCGCAAAACAGGCCCTACAAACTGATCAACGCTTATTGAATCTCAAAAAACTAACCCGTGTAGAGTTTCTACCGCGTCATCAACTGAGCGAATATGAAAACAGTTTAAATCGCTTAGAAAGCTGTTATGCCCTCACAGAAAATGACTTACTCGCGCATACCGTTTGTCCCTATTGTGGTTACAAGCCGCTTTCAGAACCCAAACCACCGACAACACACACCACACGCATCGCACGACTGGATGAAATACTAGAACAATTTTATAGCGATTGGACACAAACCTTATTATCTGAACTTGAAAATGCCACCACTCAACGAGAATTGCTCAAACCAGAAAGTCGCGCCCAACTAGAGGCCTTTCTGACACAGCGCTGCTTACCTGAAAACATCACAGAAACCTTTATTGAAGCCATACAAGAAAGCTTATCTGATCTCATCAAAGTGACGGTTCAAATGGCAGATTTACAAAATGCGTTATTAGCCGGTGGTTCACCGATGACAGCGATAGAAATGCAAAAACGGTTTATTCATTATCTGAACAGCGTCACACAAGATAAGGCCTTGAATTTGGTGCGGATAGTGTTGGAATAGATTTAACCAATAAACGCAAAAGGTGCCAAAGACGCTATCAATCAAAAGAAATCTTTGCGCCTTTTGCGCCTCTTGCGCCTCTTGCGTTATAAATCAAATCAGCGTAAATCATGATAAGCAGTGCAGCGTTTTATCACGTTTTTGACTTTATGCGACTTTTTTCATTGGCAGAATACTAGGCACAGGCAGTGTTCTACCCTCAGATTCAAAATGCTGGATCACTTCTTCTATAACGTCATATAACTCACCATATAATTTGATGGGATCATCACCATGGATGCCTGTAATCAAATCAGGACATTTGCCAATATACGTCTGATCCTCTTCACTCCATTCTATCCATTTGTGATAGTGATCTTGTACTCTCATGATTTGATTTCCTCTATGGCTTGTTTAACTAGAGGGGCAACCACAAGGGATTGCCCCTACGGGCGGTTCGTAGGGGCAATCCCTTGTGGTTGCCCCTTGCGGTAAAATACCTGTTTATTTGTGCTTCAGTACTTAACCCCTAAAGATCACGCATATCTTATCAACTGTTGAGAAATAGCTGATTTTGTTCTGAAAAAATAAACGCAAAAGACGCAAAAGACGCTATCAAAATCGAAGCCTCGCTTGCGTCTCTTGCGCCTCTTGCGTTATAAAAATCAGCGAAAATCAGGACAATCAGGGCAATCAGCGTTCTATTACGTTTATTAAAGTTTTTCAAATCCGGCCAAACCTGACAGGATATCTTCCCTAACGCAGCTCAAACACAAAATCCCCCCCACGATGCCCTGAATTTCTTATAAAGTGAATCCCCGGCAATTGGCTAGAGTTACCCGCAACATGCTGTCGAACAGAGAGAAACAAATCATGGGCCGTAAAATCCTGTTCAAAGGCTTTAAACAGATCTAACCCTTCTATCATGGCTTCTGCAAAAATCGAATGTTTTCCGCCGTCTCCATCCGACACGGGTTTATCACCGCCACTGGCTATCAAAATACGCGATTTGCTTTGTTTTAAGCGGGCTATGGCGCGACGCTGAGCTTTTGGGTTCGATAACCACGGCATATTGCGCGTTTTAGAGAGCGCCCCCGAATAACAACTGTCTGCGATCACTAACACATTAGTGGCTTGACTGCTTTTCATATAGCCCGTTATCCGATCCGCCATAATCCAAGTAAATTCGGCATTGGGTAGTGCATCCACCGGAAACCAGTACGCTTTATCCATGCCTCTATGCCGTTGTCCATGTCCAGCATAATAAACCAAGAGGTTATCTTGAGCTTGCGCTTGATCTGCCATCTGGTTAAACGTTTGTAAAATACGGTTACGAGTGGCTTGGGCATTGATTAAAGTGGTGACTTTAAAATGATAGTCGTTTCTGAGCCGAGTCGCGACAGCCAGGGCATCATTGACGGCGGTATCTAAATCAGTCACTTTGTCATGCTGGTAGTCATTAATACCAATCACTAGCGCGTAATTATCTATCGCCTACCACGCTTTGATGAGACTTGGGAGAGTAAATCAAGCTGAGGGTTTTGTGGGCGGTGTTGTCAAAAATATCCGTGGCGGTTATGTGTACTCGATTCTTACCAACTTGCAAAGGCAATTCCTGATTAAAATACCCTTGAGGATCACGCTCATGCACCGGTTTGCCGTTAACGGTGAGGGTAGCGATTTTGGAGTCATCAATAGCCTGTCCACGTAGTGTGTAGCGATAGGTATCAAGTACCAATTCGTTTTCTACGCTGCGTTGTTTAGAATAAACTTCAATACGCGGTGGCTGCCTATCCAGTTTCCCAGCTTGTAAAATGGCAGCGACTAAATCGGCCCGTTTGAATTGGTGGCGATAGGGCGCAATACCGCTAACTTGGGTAGGGCCAGTACGCACATTAATCCGTTCTTCTGCCTTCGTAGAAGAGGCCACATAATAACCTTGTCCAGTCATCGTTACCCATTCACCATCTGTAAAACCCACCATCTGGGCAATTTCATCACCCGTTTCGACATGCCAAAGACGGCTAGTACCATCCCAACTGCCTGACAATGCCAAAAGCTCATCATTTGAAAAGGCCACAGCATTGACATAAGAAGAATGGCCCTTGAAGGTGCGAATCTCTCGCCCACTGTTTACATCCCACAGTTTGAGGGTGTTATCCCAACTAGCCGACAATGCAATACGCCCATTGAGTGAAAAGGATATCGCTACAACAGAGTTAGCATGCCCCTTGAAAGTGCGAATCTCTCGTCCGCTGTTGACATCCCACAGTTTGAGCGTGTTATCAGAAGAACCAGACAATGCCAAAAGCCCATCGTTTGAAAAAGCCACGGCTCTTACCCACTCGGAATGTCCTTTGAAGGTGCGAATCTCTCGTCCGCTGTTGACATCCCACAGTTTGAGCGTGGCATCCATACTACCCGACAATGCCAAAAGCCCATCGGGTGAAAAGGCCACTGCACTGACTCCAAATAAATGGCCCTTGAAGGTGCGAAGCTCTCGCCCGCTTTCTACTTCCCACAGTTTCAGCGTGTGATCTAATGAACCCGACAAAGCCAAGCGCCCATCGTTTGACAAGGCGACGGCTCTAACATCATCGGAATGGCCCTTGAAGGTGCGAATCAGTCGCCCGCTATCTATCGCCCACAATTTGAGTGTTTTATCATCAGAAGCCGACAAAGCCAAGCGCCCATCGGGGGAATAAGCCACGGCATTAACATCATCGGAATGGCCCTTGAAGGTGCGAATCAGTCGCCCGCTATCTACCGCCCACAATTTGAGTGTATTATCGTTTTCATCTGAAGCTGAACCAGAACCGGATAATACCAAAAGGCCATCTGGGGAAAAAGCCACGGATTGAACATCATCAGAATGGCCCTTGAAGGTACGAATCTCTCGCCCGCTGTTGACATCCCACAGTTTGAGCGTGTTATCTATACTCCCCGACAAAATCTGCCGCCCATCAGGCGAAAAGTCCACGCCAAGGACACTATCGGAATGGCCCTTGAGGGTGCGAATCTCTCGCCCGCTGTTGACATCCCACAGTTTTAGCGTGTTATCCCAACTGCCCGACAAGGCCAAAAGCCCATCGTTTGAAAAGGTCACAACTTGGACAATTTCGGAATGGCCCTTGAAGGTGCGAATCTCTTGTCCGCTGTTGACATCCCACAGTTTGAGCGTGTTATCATCATCATACAAGGAACCCGAACCCGACAAAGCCAAAAGCCCATCGTTTGAAAAGGCCACCCCAAAAACAAAAGAGGAATGTCCCTTGAAGGTGCGAATCTCTCGCCCGCTTTCTACATCCCACAGTTTGAGCATCTTATCCAGACTACCCGACAATGCCAATAGCCCATCGTTTGAAAAGGCTACAGCAAGGACATTAGATGAATGGCCCTTGAAGGTGCGAATCTCTCGCCCACTTTCTACCTCCCACAGTTTGAGCGTGTTATCCCGACTACCCGACAATGCCAACCGCCCATCGTTTGAAAAGGCCACGGCAAAGACATAAGATGAATGACCCTTGAAGGTACGAATCTCGCGCCCGCTTTGTACTTCCCACAGTTTCAGCGTGTTATCCCGACTACCCGACAATGCCAACCGCCCATCGTTTGAAAAGGCCACGGCAAAAACAGAAGAGGAATGGCCTTTGAAGGTGCGAATCTCTCGCCCACTGTTGACATCCCAGAGTTTGAGGGTGTTATCCCAACTGCCCGACAATGCCAAAAGCCCATCGGGTGAAAAAGCGACGGATTTTACCATCTGGGAATCCCCCAACTGAACAAAGACTTCGGGTTCTTGGGCGTGGGCTGGGGGGATTAATATTAATAAGAGTAGGCTTTGAATCAATCGGTTTTTAAGCATGGCGGTTCCTTTTTTCAGTTATCAGTTATCAGTTATCAGTTATCATGTTGATCGATTCTTATTTGCCACGGAAAAACACGGAAAAACACGGAAAAATTCATTCCGTGCTTTCTGTGTTTTTCCGTGGCAAAATACGGTGCATAAATAACAAACTTAAAAATGTTTAAAAGTCACTCGATAAACGCAGCCTTCACATAAGTTATTTAAATAGCTGGGTAATATGGAAAAGCGTTGTCCGGCCTCTTCAAATGAGGTGGGTTGTTCCGTTGAGGCGCTATCGGTGATGAGTTCTGGATCAATCAATCGTTGTTTTTCGTTCTTTTTAAACTCGACAATCAATTGTTCTTGGATTATCGTAAGGGTTTCAATCGCTTGAGTTTGTTGAGCGACAGAGAGTTTGTGGTATTGTTGTTCTAATACAGCATCCGGTTTGCGAGTGGCAATGAAATAAAGGCTTTCTTCGCCCGTATTGTGATCTAAACGAAAGGATTTATGGGGGGCTGGGACAAAATATTCTCTGTTTTTTTGCACGGGATTGCGATTAGCTTGAGACGCGCCCCTAAAATCAGCCGTTGGAAATAAGCGCCCTATATTACCATGAGAATCAACCATAAAAATATAGACATAAGCCTCTTCAGTGGGTTTAAAGAACAGTTTGAGGGAATCGCCCGAATGCAAAACACTGCCCTCACCAAAAGGGTAAAAATCGCCTTGCCCCTGATGCCGGTACAAGTAGTTGATTTTGAAGCGTAAGGAGGCTCGCGGTTCGCAATCTTCAACCAATTGCTCATTAACCCCTCTTGTTTTAGGACAATCAAGAGAGGCCCTGGTATCAGTGAGTGTCGCCGTTTTGATCAGGGGTTGAGAAGTCGAATCGGTTAGCGACGCGGCATGAACGGGACAATTTTCTGTATCAAACCAACAATATTCAATATACAAAAGAGCGGTGCCACCTAATAGCGTGACAACAAGGGCGGCGAAGAGTTTTGACATGGTATTACCCCTTTAAATAACGGTTAGTTCAATCAATCAGATTTGAAAGGGGCGGTAATTATCGCGGATTTTGTTAGGCTATGTCAATTCGTTGGCCATCATGCCATCATGGAGTGCAATTAAAAGTACAGGGGCATACCCTTCAAGCCAACATGAAAAAACGCTAAAGACACACGCTATCATTTGCGCCTCTTGCGCCTCTTGCGCCTTTTGCGTTATTAAATAATACTAATCAGTGTAAATCTCAAATATCGAAAAGAGGGCTATTAAATATGTACCAAGGTATTTTTATTGATGCCATTGAGAAGGATAAACACCTTGCCGATCTGATGTCAACGAAAGGACGTTATGGCTTGCAGTTCACTTTTCAAAAGCCAAGCGAATTTCTGACACTCACTCAAAATCTGGTCGATCACCAACCCGATTTATTGGCCTTAGATTATCGGTTAAATAACCGTTCTGGAAAATTAGGATATACTGCTGGAGCATTAGCACAACAATTGCGTGAATTGGCGACAGACTCCATCGCTTTAGATTTTCCGATTGTTTTATTGTCTAGTCAGGACGATCTGAAAGCCTTTTGCAATAATCTGACGGCTCATAATTTGTTTGATCTCAGTTTAACGAAAGAACAATTACCTGATGATACTCGTCTTAGCCAAAAAATGTTATCCCTTGTTAAGGGTTATAAGTACCTGATTAAAAACTGGCATAAGCCAGAACGTTGGTCACACATTCTGGGGCTAAAAACCGCTGAACGTCTTCGTATAGCTTATCAAGCCATACGCGAACTGGATAAACTGCAAGCGCCCCATCAAGTGGCGCGTGATATTTTGCGTTATGTGATCAATAGGCCGGGTATTTTGTTGGATAAAGATAATGTGCTGGCAGAATTAGGGATAGCCAAAACGGGAAAAGATATCGAGAGTCTGCTTGAGATTTTACAAACGGATAAAGTGATGTACACCGGTATTTTTGCTGAAGGTTGGACACGATGGTGGGAACATCGTTTAGAAGAATGGGGAAAGGGCATAAGTGATGAACACTTAGGCAACCTGACGGCTAAACAACGTGTTTCTTGTTTGAATAGCAAATTGGGCTTGAAATTATCGCCGGCTAAATCACGTTGGAAAAAGAGTACGGATACCTTAGTCTCGTTTGCTTGTGCCTCTTGTCATCAACCGACGGAAGAAGAATTTTCTGTAGTCGCCTACGATCCTCTGCCTTACCCCTATAGTTTTGTACATAACAAGTACATTTGCTTTTCATGTATTCAAACGGGTGAATTTGTCAGACAAGGCATGGAAGTTGATGACGACGAAAAATCTCTGGTAGAATCTATTCAAAATGGTGAGAGACAGAAATGAATGGGAAGAACATGCCAACGGCAAGGGAAATGGGAGAAAAATTGGGCTCTTTGAATCGTCTCCTTTTTCGGGAAAAAATCATTCACTATCGTAGCAAAAGCCATCTTGAGAAGGTTAGTACGCAACTTAAAGGACTCAGGCAGATAAAAAGGTGGGAGTACACCATCCCACCCTCAAAGCCTATAGAGTTTACAGCGATTAAAGACAAAAAATTAGGACAAATCGCGCCTCGTGTCTATATTGATGTTGCTGTCAATCCTTCAGAAACAGAAGGCAAACCGCCGTTTACCCGGCTCAATACGACTATTGAAGTAGTCGATTTACCGGCTGGTGATTTACAATCACGTTGGCATCTTGATCTGGCCAATTGCAAGGCCGATGGGACTTATCAAGCGGGGCCACTTTTCCATTTGCAAGGCGGTGGACACAAGCCTCAAGCTGAACGCACTCAGGAACTTAAAGTCAGTATTCCACGTTGGACGTTCCCACCAATGGGATTGATTTTAACTTGTGAGATGATCATTGCGAATTTTTACCCCGCACAATGGGATAAGATGAGTACACAAAAAAAATGGCTAGAATTGATTCAGGTAGCTCAATCGTTCTGTTATCCTGTCTACTTTCAAAGAGCACAACAGTGTTTATCTGATCAAAAACAGTCGGTGTTAAGGGCTTTATGGGCCCAAGAATGGAAATGACATAAAAAATAATACTAATCAGCGTCAATCATAATACTAATCAGCGTCAATCATGACAATCAGTGCAATCAGCGTTCTATCACGTTTTTATAATTTACCGAGGCTTTAAATTATGTACTACACAGGCTGCCCCGCCTTTTCACACTTCCAAAATAGTACAACGGATTGCGGGGAATGAACGGATTTGTTTATTGGTAGTATTAAGGAAAGAAGGGAATAAACTGAATCTGTTATACTTATCCGTTTATACCGTTAATCCGTTGTACTACACAGAGGCCTTAAACTATGTACTACACAGGCGGCCCCGCTTTTTCACACTTCCAAAATA
>QNEL01000085.1 GCA_003645185.1 Candidatus Parabeggiatoa sp. nov. 3 | reverse complement strand
TTTTTGTTGCCCACCATTAATTTAAAAAAAATGTCGGCAGGGCTTTGTCCAGCCCCCCATTTTAAATCAATGTAGGGTGGGTAACGTCTTTTTGTTGCCCACCATTAATTTAAAAAAAATGTCTGCTGGGCTTTGTTGGTTGCCCATTCTCATTTTTATTTTTAAATGGTGGGCAAGCGGGCGGTGAGATCATAGCTTAATTCAAATTTCAAAACGCCCGCTTACCCACCCTACATTTATTTTGAAAATGGAGGTATTGTAGGGTGGGCTTTGTCTTGCCCATTATTATAATTAAACTTGGCTAATCCGCAAACTAAAGTTTGCACTCCAAAGGCACAACTGATAACGGAGAATAAATAAAATGAACGCCTATAATCCTGCTATCAAAATAGGGCAAACTGGGCAAAAATCCCTATCAATCCCCTATTTTCCTATATCAGGCCTCTTGTCTTGGTTCGGTTTCAATAAAATACAAGACGCTCAGCATAAACACACCCTCATCAAAAACTGGCGAATCGATTTACAAACCGCGCCTTCTCCCATCACCGATTTCACCGCCGCTTTCCAAGCTTTTCTACACACCTTTTTATCCGAATGGCATGATCCCAAAAAATCTCATCGGCATTTTGTCTCAACCGAAACCCTCTTGGCTATCAGTGAAAGTTTATATGCCATCGCGCAAGCCACTGAAAATCAAGCCTTAAATACCGTTTATGAGCGTTTAGAACAACTCCACAACTCACCCACTGTGCGAAAAACGGCTGCCTTGCAACAGGAAAAAGCGGTTTTAGAAGAGACGCTATGCGACATCTGGCAACGGTTGACGTTTTTGCCGCCTAAAGACTTGGCTGATCTCGAACCCTTGCAAAGCTTATCTGCGTGGCAAAGGCTCCGTCATTGGCGAACCCTGAAACAGTTGCGTCAGGCGACACAACGATATCAACAGATTCCTGAACACTGTGAAGCCGTTAAAACCTATTATCATTGGGAACGCGGCGTGAAACGCTGTGAAACCGCCTTGTTTGCTTGGCTACGTGACGCGATTTTTAAACAACTCGATTTCCCGAATGGCCTAGACGCATTGCCCGATATTCTCTTAGGCATCTTGTTAGTCCACTCGACTGAGCCTCGCCCTATTGAACCCGAAGCCCGGATTGAAACCTGGCTACAACAACACCCCCCTTGGCAAAATGGCGAAAGCTTACAACGCGCATTGGACGGCAGTGGTTGGCAAACTTGGGCTCAAGGCGATAAACCCCCTTTATATACTTGGTTGGATTTATTAGGCCAAAAACCGCGTTTGAGTATCAACCAAGAAACCACTTATTTTGAACAACCTGATTTACAAAAAGAGTTACGTCAACTGATGGCCGGCCAGCCGGATAAACTGATATCCCAATTACAACACGCTTGGGAAGACGCGCAGCAACGCGCTTTTCTTTTAGCCCAATTGCTCACACGCCTCAATAAGCCCGATTTTGAAGGCTACTTATTGGCGCTGACTGAAAAGCTGGTTTTTGATATCGGGCCAGAATCTCGTTCTTTACAGGAAGTCTTTAGCGCCTTAGCCTCTCCTAAACAGCAAGCGGCCTTATTTCAACACCATGATATCGTTGAGATTTTTGAACAAGGTTTAATCGTTGTTGGTGTCACTTTGCCCACCTATTTCAAAGCCTTGGCCGCCGTGATTTTAGGGGATGCGCCAGAACAAATTGATAACGCATTACACAACTGGTTAGCGAAACAAGGGGAATGGGATGACAGCTTACCGATTGAGGAAACGCTGGCCGTTTTAAAACACCGTTTCAATCGCGCCATCGCCATTTATCAACCCAAGCATCCCGAATTAGGCAATACCGTCCATGATTGGGCACAAGTCTTATTACGAGAAGTCTTATCTTCAGAAACGCCCGCGCTTGAACAGATTTGGGCACAGCTCGAACGCGCACGCATCGCTTTAACCGGATTAAGCTTCACCTTGCCCGCGCAATGGGATGAAACGCTGGGGAGAGCATTATGGGCTGGGTTAAGAACGACAATGGATCAAATTGGAGGAGGTTATGTGCCATCTGAAAATGAGCCTTGGCAACCTATCGACATTTGGAACTATCAAATCAGTGAATGGACATCAAACCGGCCCCCGACGAGTGAAACCGCTCAACAACACTTGCACGCTCAAGAAGCTTTAGCCCAACCGTTTCTTGATCCCGTGCAGCAGCGTTATCGCGTATTATGGTTAGATCAAAACGGCCTCAGCTTAAAAGACTTACCCGATGACTGCGCCCTGGAACAGCATTGGACAGAAAAAACGGGTGTGATCGGGCAATGGACAGAAGGCTTGAATCAACGGCGGAAACGCCGACGCACCACAAGTGATAGCTCACCGGATTGGGAAAAGGTGATGAGCAGTGATCCCGTGCAAAGCTGGGCGACTCGTTTTCAAGACTGGGCTGCTGAATTGACGCAATTAACCGTCATCTTCCCCGCCCCCTTAGGGCAATTACCTTGGGAAACCTTACCCGAATTAGAAGAGAAATTAGTGCGAGAAATCAGTTTAGCGCATTGGTTAAAAGCCCGCAGTTCTGAAAAACAGGCCTCTGAAAGCGTAGCACATTTTGTTACAAGCGATCCAAACGGTGAAGCACAGTGTATGGTTAAAGAAGGGCGATGGGTAGCCAAGCATTTTAAAACACGCTTAGCCGCACCCTGCCTTTCGGTATTTGATGCAATACAACAGTTGAGTCATTGTCAACAAGCGCATTTTTGCACGCATGGCGCTTTTAAACGTGATAATCCATTAGCCAGTGGTTTAATTTTGCTAAGCAAACGCGATAAAAACGATAAAAAAGATAAAACGCTCAAGATCAGATTCCCGTTATGGACAACCAGCCTGTTACCGATATCAGCAGAGGTGATCGTGTTATCGGCCTGCGAATCGAATCTGAGTGGGCAAGCAACTGAAGGGTTATTGACACCGATAGGGATAGGGCCTAGTTTAGCGGGCGCTGGCGCGAAAACGGTAATCGGCACATTATGGCCCTGCGACGGCGTTGCCGCTTTATGTTTTGGGTATCATCTATATAATATAGTTAAGGAAGAGCCCCAATTACCTTGGCATCAAGTCGTCGCCAAAGCGCGTCATCAATTGCAAGCCATGAGCCTTCAGGATTTAAAGCAGATTGAGAGCGAATATCAATTAGAGGCACCCGATGATGCCTGCTCGGATGCGCTTGAAAGTGTGCAAGCTAAGGCGCGTTTTGGGCAAAAGCCCTTTAAATCGTTTTCGTCATGGGCAGGGTTTGTGGTATTGGGGGAGGTGAATAGATTATAATTCGTTTATCCGAGTAATTCGTTGTACTAATAGAACGCAGATTATCATGATTGGGCCTGATTTACGCGGATTTAGGATAGAACGCAGATTATCATGATTGGGCCTGATTTTCGCTGATTTTGAATTGATCAGCGAAAATCATGATCATCAGCGTCATCAGCGTTCTATCAATAACATAATGGATAACAAAAAAAATGAACATTCGTACCAAATTACTCATCACAGCCCTCGCAACGGGCTTTATCCCAGTAACCATTATAGGCAGCTTTGCCTTCTTGGAAAGCCAAAATGCCTTTTTAAATCAGGCCTTTAGCCATCTTGAAAGCGTTCGAGATATCAAAAAAACACAACTTGAGGCTTTTTTTGCAGAACGCGAAAGCGATATGCATATCCTTTTAGATATGGTAGCGACACTTAAACAAAACGCTTTCCAAAAACTTCAGGCTGTTCAAAACAGTCAAAAGGCGCAATTAGAACGCTATTTTCAAGAACGTTTGAATCACATTCGCGTTTTATCCCAAAATCACGCCATTATCGAAGCCCTTGAGCAATATCAGCCTATTGAACAGGCTCATAAGCACAAAACAGATGCTCATGATCACAAAGCCATTTTTTCAGATACCCTTGAAAACCAATTAGGGCATGAACTGAAACAGTATCAACAAGCTTATGGCTATGACGACTTATTTCTGATCACCAAAACCGGCCAGATTGTTTATACCATTAAACAGGGTACGGAATTAGGACGTAATGTCTTAAAGGGCCCCTTAAAAAACAGCCACTTGAATCAAGCCTTTAAAAAAGGCCTACATGGGATTGCGATTCAAGACTTTGCCCCCTACGCGCCGGCCAATAACCAATATGTTGCCTTTATAACGGCCCCCATATTCCACGATGATGAACTTGTCGGCGTTTGGGCTTTTAGTTTGTTGCCCGACATGATCAGTACCATTATACAAAAGCCTGAAGGTATGGGAGAAACAGGGGAAAGTTATCTCGTCGGCCAATGGGATGATCAAACCCGTTATCGTAGCAATAGAGTCGTCAAAGGAAAAGAAGCGTTGATTGGCTATAAAAAAAGCGGCGCGGATATTGATAAAGCCTTAATGGGGCAGTCTGGTATTGCCGTCAAAACCGGCAGCACTGGCGATTTGGAACTCGGGGCTTATGCCCCACTGCACATCCCAGGCCTGAATTGGTGCATTATCACCACAATCAATTTAAAAGAAGTCTTGGTGCCCAAATTAGCGAATGAGCAAGAGGACTTTTTCGCCAAATATATTCGCCAATACGATTATTATGATCTGTTTCTCATTCATCCTGAAGGCAAAATCTTTTACTCCGTTGAACATGAATCTGACTATCTCACCAACATCCTAACCGGCCAATATGCCACTTCTGGCTTCAGTCAATTGATCAGGCATGTTTTACAAACCAAGATGTTTGAAATCAGCGATTTCGCGCCTTACGCCCCCAGCAACGATGAACCCGCAGCCTTTATCGCCCAACCCCTGCTTTATAATGGCGAAATTGAACTGGTGTTGGCCTTACAATTCAGTGATCACGCCACCAATAACATCATGCAGCAACGGGCCGGTATGGGTAAAAGTGGTGAAACGTATCTGGTTGGCAGCGATAAACTCATGCGTTCCAACTCTTTTCTTGATCCGACAGATCATTCGATTATCGCCTCTTTTGCCAATCCAACACTGGGCGCGGTGGATACGCAGGCCACTCGTTCCGCTTTAGCGGGCAAAACCGCTCAAGAAATGATTCAAGATTACCGTGATCAACCTGTTTTATCAGCCTACACCCCCATCACAATAGGCGACATGACTTGGGCACTGATAGCCGAATTGGATCAAGCCGAAGCCTTGAGTGATATCAATCAACTGAAATGGTTGCTCGCTTTCACTACCCTCTTCATTGGATTAATCGTCTTAATTTTCCTCAATAGCGCCAGCAAGCGTTTGACAAACCCCTTATTAGAAATCAATGAACATTTAAAAATGCTGGCCATGGGCAAAGTGATTGACGATGACATTCGATATCAAAAAGAAGATGAACTCGGAGAATTAATCAATTCGGCTCGCTTGTTAAAACAAGGGATAAGCCGTTCTATCACGCAAGCGAATGCTATCGCGACTGGTGATTATAACCAAGAAATCCAATTACGCTCAAAGCACGATCAACTCGGCCAAGCCCTGACAGAGATGACGCAGGTTTTACGTGAAAGCACCAGCCAAAATCTCAAACAAGACTGGCTAAAAAGCGGCCAAGCGCATTTAAACGAATTAATGAGCGGCGAACAAAACATTGAAACACTGGCCAAAAAGATTATCACCTTCCTAACCACTTACATAGAAGCAACGGTAGGCTTATTTTATATACTGAAAACTGCCCAGACTGCGGTTCAAAAACCCGCATTGCACCGCATTGCCAGTTATGCCTATACCCCAACTGACAGTATTCAACAAATCTTTTTAATCGGAGAGGGTTTGATTGGAGAAGCGGCTTTAGAACACAAAACCCTTTTGCGTATCCCAGCCCCTGAAGAATACACCGCCATTACTCAGTCTGGCTTATCACAAGCGGTTCCCCGCTACGTCATCTTCCTCCCCTTTTTATATGAAAATACCGTCAAAGGCGTGATTGAAATCGGCGCCTCATCAGCATTGAACGAAACTCAACAAACGTTTTTAGAACAAATGATGCCGAATATTGGGATAGCCGTGCATACCGCCCAATCGCGTACAGAGATGCAAAAGCTTTTAGAAACCAGCCAACAGCAAACAGAAATATTACAAAAGCAACAGCTTGAGCTAGAATCTAAACAGAGTGAACTTCAGCATAATAACGAAGAACTGCAAAGCCAATCGGAAGAATTGCAAAGCCAATCAGAAGAATTGCAAACCCAACAGGAAGAATTGCGGCAAACGAATGAAATGCTAGAACTTCGCACACGGGATTTGGAAGGCCAAAAAGCCGACATTCAAGACAAGAATAGGGCGCTAGAACACAGCAAAGCTGAAATGGAAAGCGCGCATAGCGAAATGGAAAAGGCGCGGGCCGCGATTGAAACCAAAGCCAAAGAATTAGAATTAGCCAGCAAATACAAATCTGAATTTCTGGCCAATATGTCACATGAACTCCGCACCCCGTTAAACAGTTTATTGATACTAGCCCAACTGTTGAGCGACAACAAACCCGGTAATTTAAATCAGAAACAAGTAGAATATGCCCAAACCATCCACAGTGCCGGCAACGATTTACTGACACTAATCAACGACATATTGGATTTATCAAAAGTCGAAGCCGGTAAAGTCGAAATCCAAGTTGAACCCGTCTCACTCAGCGACTTAATGGAAATGATTGAACAAAAATTCCGGCATATTGCTGAAGACAAAGGGATAGAATTCCATATCCGCGTTGCCGATAACGTCCCTTCAATCTTACAAACAGACGGGCAACGGCTCAAACAAATTGTAAACAACCTCTTATCCAACGCCTTCAAATTCACCCATGAAGGCGAAATCAAGATAACCGCCACCAGAAAAACGCCTTCGCAAAGCTTGAATTTTGGGACAGGAGGAAATTTTGAGGATTTTGAGGATTTTGAGGATTTTGAGGATTTTATTGCCATCAGTGTCGCAGACACCGGCATAGGTATTCCTAAAGAAAAACAACAAGTTATCTTTGAAGCCTTCCAACAAGTTGATGGCACAACTAGCCGTCGCTATGGTGGCACTGGACTCGGCTTATCCATTTCCCGTCAATTAGCACGATTATTGGGTGGAGAACTCACATTAGAAAGTGAAAAAGGCAAAGGGAGTACTTTTACGTTGTATTTGCCAGAGTCAGGCACCCTTCCTGAAAGTGTTTCAAGCGTGAAAAGTGTTCAGGCAGCAGCCAGCAAGCCTGATAAAGATTCAGGCCAAACACCTGTTCAAACAGCAAACATCAGGCCTCAGGAAAGCAAGCCTAATGAATCTAGACTTCAAAAGCCCTTTATAATGGCCCCCATTTCCGACGACAGAAACGAACTACAATCTGGTGATCGCAGCATTTTGATCATCGAAGATGATCGCAAATTTTCCAGTATTATCAAAGAATCTGCACCCCAAAAAGGCTTTAAATGTATTATTGCCGAAGATGGATTAAGCGGCTTACAACTCGCTGAACAATATCAACCCCATGCCATTCTGCTCGATATCGGCTTACCCCACTTAGATGGTTGGATGGTAATGCAAAAACTGAAAGACAACCCCGACACGCGACATATACCGGTACATTTTATGTCAGCCGCTGCACAAAGCATTGATGCCAAAAAGATGGGCGCGATAGGGTATTTGCTTAAACCGGTGAGTATGGAACAACTAGGAGATGCTTTTAAAACCATAGAACAGTTTTTAAGCCGAACCGTGAAAAATCTGCTCGTGATTGTCGATAACGAAACACATCAACACAACATTATCGGGCTTGTTGAGGGTGAGCATATCCAGATTAAACACGCCTTAACCATTCACGCCGCTTTTCAAGCATTACAAACCGTCACTTATGACTGTATTATCCTAGACATGGATATAGAACAAGGTTCAGGCAGCAAACTGTTAGAACAGATGCAAAAAGAATCCAAGCTGTGTCAAGTACCCCTGATTGTCTATGCCGAACGTGATTTAAGTTCATCAGAAGAGGCTCTATTACTGCAATGTGCCGACAAGCTCCCGATCAAATCGGTCAAATCGCCAGAACGTTTATTAGACGAAGCCACCCTATTTCTCCATCAAATCGAAGCCAAATTACCTCAAGACAAACGCAAGATGTTAAGAATGGTGCATGACAAAGAAGCCATTTTAAAGCACAAAAAGATATTGATTGTCGATGATGATGTGCGTAATACTTATGCCCTAGCCACCGTTTTAGAAGAAAAAGAGATGGAAATAATCGGCGCGAAAAACGGCTATGAAGCCCTCACCATGTTAAAAGAACATAAAGATATAGCCTTGATTTTGATGGACATCATGATGCCCGAAATGGACGGTTACGAAGCCACGCGACAAATCAGAAAACTACCCAACCACCGGAAACTGCCCATCATCGCCCTAACCGCCAAAGCCATGAAAGGCGACAAAGCCAAATGTATCGAAGCCGGAGCCAACGACTACCTATCAAAACCAGTAGACACCGACAAACTGATTTCACTGATGCGCGTTTGGTTATATCGGTGATCACTGATTGATTAATTGATAAAACGCTGATGACACTGATTATCATGATCTGCGCTGATTTTTTAATCAGCGTCAATCAGTTTTTCACGCAAAAGTTTTTGCGCGCAAAAACTTTTGCGTGAAAATCAGTTCAATCAGCGTTCTATCTTGTCAAAATCACTCAAACGCATTAAGCGGCCTCTGCCAAAGAGGCACTACTAATCGTAATATGATAACCATAATCTATCAGTATATCCGTTGAAAGTTCTGCCGCTAAATGTCCCATCTCAATTTCTCTATCCTCATTTTCTGGCATAATCACTTTTACCCAAAGATGATCAGGATAAATACCACTTTCGACAATATCTACCCATTCAATTTCAGGATAGTGCTGTTTTAACTGATTAAACAATTGATGACTCAATTCTGTCTGTTTCAAATTAATCACTTTTCTATCTCCTTGGTGATGATTTCAACAAATTCTTTCGCTTGTTTTAACTGAGTTGCACATTTCTTCTTTGACACCGATTTCAATTCGTAATCGGCATCATCTCTTATCCGCTGTAAATCCGCTAAATAGGATTTCAGGTGAGTAGGATAGATTTTACGTCGTCGAATTAATTCTGTCGCAAATAAGCTTTGTACCCCACTATGACTGATACGATGGAGGTTTATTATACCTGCATTGGCTAATGCGGCTATTGCCGCTTGAAAAGCCGCATAATAGCCTCTATTAGCAGAAGCATTATAATGTCCATTTTCATAAGCCCATGTTGCAACAACGATGTTTTCTTTTGCTTTAGCCAAAAATTCGTTTTTCATTTGTTTATTGCATTGTCAATCGTGTTATTTTTTGGAAAGCTGTTGGCTGGTTGGCTGGGTGATCTGCTTCCTTCGTATCGCTACGCTCTACCCACCCAACAAGGATGCCCCCGCTTCACAGTGCCTTAATCATTTCCAAACTTAACCCAGTCGCACTCGCTATTTGTTCATCTGTCAGAGTACCAAGGGCTTTGAAATTACGGGCTGTTTCCTTTATTCCCTTTTTTCGTCCATTCTCCTCCCCTTCCTTTATTCCCTCATTTTTGCCCTCTTTGAACTTTCGCATTTCCGCTTCCTCCCGATTATGTTCCTCCTTCATACGCTTGCGTTCTTCAGGCGTGATTTTATCTTTCTCAATCACCTGAAAAAGTGCTTGAATTGAGGGATTAGTGTAGTCAGCTTCATCCACTTTTCCATCTAGGCTATCATGAATCGCCTGCATCCATTCGCGGTATGGCTTTGGTGTCTTGGTATGAGCCGATTTATTGGTAAACACAAAAAGGAGTTTATGTTTACACTGATAAACCTGATCAAGCAATTTGCCGGTTATAAAATCTCTCGGCTCAAAATCATGCTCTATAATACCGCTGTCTGGACTTGGCGTTTTTTTCTGCGTAAAAAAGACGATTGTTATGACTGTTAGTGGAAAACTGTAATTATCAGAACTAATAATGGTTTCTACCATGGAACTACATTGATAATAGACAAAACGCTCGTAAGTGTCTGAATCATGGGCATGTTGTACTTCTACAATCACCCTATTCTTTTTATCTTCAGCGAATAAATCGAATTTGGTAGCCACATTACCTACTGGTGGAATAAAAGCTTTATCATTTTCTACCTCATCAATTTCCAATTGGATGCCCAAAAAATCCTTGACTAATGCAGTGAACAGGTTTGGGTGACTGAACGCCTTTTTGAAAATGACATCGTAACGTAAAGAGGCGACTTGTTTCATAGTTAGTTAATTTCTCCAAAATGGTTTCATTTATAAGAGTACAAAGTTTGTCTTGACGTTCCAAAATTTGTATTGACGTTCCAACTTCCATTAAGTACTGAACCATAAATTTTCAGGTATTAAAAAAAAAGAAAGGGGGCAACCACAAGGGATTGCCCCTACATGACATTGTGTAGGGGCAATCCATTGTGGTTGCCCTTTGCTGTAAAATACCTGTTTATTTGTGCTTCAGTACTTAATCACTTTTACCCAAAGATGATCAGGATAAATACCACTTTCGACAATATCTACCCATTCAATTTCAGGATAGTGCTGTTTTAACTGATTAAAAAGTTGATGACTCAATTCTGTCTGTTTAAGATTAATCACTTTAAAACCTCTCAGTCAACACCCTACCCATAGGGTGGTAACGAAGAGCTTTTTTTGACCGTCTATTTCATGCGGGTTTTCTGTTTCACGCAAAAATTTTTGCAAAAACTGTATTTCACGCAAAAGTTGCGCGCAACTTTTGCGTGAAATGTGAAACAGAATGCAAATGGTTTTCTTGCAATTGAAAAAGAAATAAACGTTAAAGATGCTAAAGACGCTAAAGACGCTCTGTGTCACAAAAAAACGAAATCGAAGCGTCTCTTGCGTATAGATCGTCTCTTGCGTTAAAATTATTTTGTCTTGGCTCGTCGAAGCGTGAACTCGCAATAATATACTCTTATCGGTATTATTATAGCCAAATTAAAAGCGTTAATGGATATCGCTCAGGTTAATGGTTAATGGTTAATGGTTAATGGTTAATGGTAAGCAGAAAGTTAGCATTCTATCTATTTGATATTTAAATAAAATTTGAAGTGTGCCGTTTTGAACACCAAAAATTAAGTTTATCATGATATAGTTTTACAGAAAATCATGATGCTATTAATTATCAATTATCAATTATCAATTTAACTATTGATTTCTGTCAGATTCGATTTTCATTCTCACGCTTTGCTTTGAAGCGTCTTTGCGTGAGATAAATTAAATGTGACAAAATCAAATTATCAATTGAATTATAAATTCTTAATGAGCAATGATTGACTTTAAATTAAGCCAATAACAAATCAGTTCATTTAGCTTCGCTGAACGGCGTTTCTGAAAGAAGTTGTACTAATCACCAAAGGAGCCACAATGGCAGAACATACTGACATCGATCCTCAAGAAACACAAGAATGGCTGGACGCTTTGGAAAGCGTCTTAGCCCAAGATGGGCCTGAACGTGCCCATTTTTTGTTGGATCAATTGATTGATAAAGCCCGTCGTTCTGGGGCGCATATTCCACATAGTGCTAATACCGCTTATGTCAATACGATTCCCTACAATCAAGAGGTACCCACGCCAGGCGATCCGGAAATCGAATGGAAAATCCGTTCGCTTATTCGCTGGAATGCGATGGCAATGGTGGTACAGGCTAATCGCCAAAGTGCCGAATTAGGAGGGCATATTGCCACCTTTGCTTCAATTGCTACCT
The DNA here is from genome assembly GCA_003645185.1 of Candidatus Parabeggiatoa sp. nov. 3. GTDB lineage: Bacteria > Pseudomonadota > Gammaproteobacteria > Beggiatoales > Beggiatoaceae > Parabeggiatoa. The sequence goes on along the minus strand of QNEL01000085.1, from coordinate 8,868 downwards.
TGTATGATGTTGGTTTTAATCACTTTTTTCGGGCTAAATCTGCCCATCATGGTGGGGATTTAGTTTATTTTCAAGGCCATTCCGCACCCGGTATTTATGCTCGCGCTTTTTTGGAAGGCCGCATCACTGAAGAACAAATGCTGAATTTCCGGCAAGAAGTGGGCGGAAAGGGTTTATCGTCTTATCCCCATCCTTGGTTAATGCCCGATTTTTGGCAATTTCCAACAGTTTCTATGGGTTTAGGCCCTATTCAGGGCATTTATCAAGCCCGCTTTATGAAGTATTTACATGATCGCGGTATTGTGAATACGGCAGAGCGTAAAGTGTGGATATTTGCGGGCGATGGAGAAATGGATGAGCCTGAAGCTTTAGGCGCGATTTCGCTGGCTGCGCGGGAAAAACTCGATAATCTGGTTTTTGTCGTTAATTGCAATTTACAACGTCTTGATGGGCCTGTGCGGGGTAACGGTAAGATTATTCAAGAATTAGAAGGCGATTTTCGCGGTGCCGGTTGGAATGTGATTAAAGTCATTTGGGGTTCCTATTGGGATTCCTTGTTTGCTATGGATACCAAAGGCTTGTTGCTGAAACGCATGGAAGAATGTGTTGATGGCGAGTATCAGAATTATAAAGCCAAAGGGGGAGCCTATACGCGGGAACATTTCTTTGGTAAATATCCTGAACTCAAGGCAATGGTAGCCAAGATGACGGATGAAGACATTTGGCGCTTAAATCGCGGTGGACATGATCCCCATAAGGTTTATGCGGCTTATGCCGCGGCCGCAAAACATAAAGGGCAACCGACTGTCATCATCGCGAAAAGCGTTAAAGGCTATGGCATGGGGGATGCTGGCGAAGGCCAGAATATTACCCATCAACAAAAGAAAATGGGTACAGATGATATCCGCAAATTTCGGGATCGTTTTAATCTGCCTATTTCCGATGAGCAACTGCCTGATGTGCCTTTTTATAAGCCACCCGAAGACAGCCCGGAAATGAAATATCTGCATGAACGGCGGCAAGCCTTGGGCGGTTATTTGCCTTCACGAAGCAAGACGGCTACTCCAATTGATGTGCCCGATATCAGTCTTTTCGATGCCATGCTCAAAGGCAGTGGTGATCGGGAAATGTCGACGACTATGGCTTTTGTACGGATGCTTTCCACACTCACCCGCGACAAAAAGATGGGGAAACATGTTGTTCCCATCGTACCCGATGAAGCGCGCACGTTTGGCATGGAAGGCCTGTTTCGGCAACTGGGGATTTATTCCTCACAAGGGCAGTTGTATGAACCACAGGATGCCGATCAAGTCATGTATTATCGTGAAGATCAAAAAGGTCAAATCATTGAAGAAGGCATTAACGAAGCCGGTGCCATGTCTTCTTGGATAGCCGCCGCGACAGCTTATAGCAATCACGGTGTCAACATGGTACCGTTTTATATTTTCTACTCCATGTTTGGCTTCCAACGTATCGGTGATTTAGCTTGGGCTGCTGGTGATTTAAGGGCTCGCGGCTTTTTAATCGGCGGCACGGCGGGACGAACGACGCTTTCTGGTGAAGGGCTGCAACATCAAGATGGACATGGTGTCATGTTAGCGTCTAACATTCCAAATTGCGTGGTTTACGATCCCACTTTTGCTTACGAAATGGCCGTCATTATCCATAACGGATTGAGCCGCATGTATAAAGATCAAGAAAATATTTTCTACTACATCACGGCGATGAATGAGAACTACACACATCCCGCCATGCCAGAAGGGGTAGAAGAAAGCATTCTCAAAGGCATGTATTTATTCAAAGAAAGCGCAACACCCGGCCCGAAAGTACAACTGTTGGGCAGTGGTGCGATTTTACGCGAAGTGATAGCTGCCAGTGTCTTACTCGCTCAAGACTTTGGCGTATCGGCTAATATTTGGAGTGTCACCAGTTTCACCGAATTACATCGCCAAGGCGTAGACGTTCTACGTTGGAACATGCTACACCCGGAAGAAGAACAACGCCAATGTTATGTGAAAGAATCTCTCAAAGATTGCAAAGGCCCTGTGGTAGCGGCTACCGACTATGTGAAAAGTTATCCGAATCAAATTCGCTCTTGCATACCTCATCCTCATTATTACGTACTGGGTACTGACGGCTTTGGGCGGAGTGATTCGCGCAAGCAATTGCGTAAATTCTTTGAAGTGGATCGTTACTACATTACCGTAGCTGCCCTGAAAGGTTTGGCTGATACGGGCGAAATATCGGCCAGTCAAGTAACGGAAGCCCTCCGAAAATACGAGATTGATTCTGAAACACCTAATCCAATCACAGTCTAAGGAGGGACACAACATGGCAGTTAAAGAGATAAGCATTCCAGATATTGGCGAATTCAAGGATGTTCCGATTCTTGAAATCTTAGTCAGCCAAGGCGACACGGTTGAAAAAGAGCAACCGTTGATAACCTTGGAAAGCGACAAGGCGACGATGGAAATTCCCGCTTCTGATGCCGGTATTGTTCAAACGATTCAGGTGAATGTGGGTGATAAAGTGTCCAATGGTGCCGTCATTTTAACGATGGAAGTGACGGAAGGTGACACAGTTCAAACATCCACGCCATCCGAACCCGCAACGCCGGTTCAAGCGGTAGCGCCACCACCCCTGAATCTAGCACCGGCCAGTTCGCCGACGGCCTCAATCATGAATGAAATGAGAAGGCCTAAGAATTTACCGCCGCCACCTGTGGAACCGGTTAAACCACAAGGCTATGAAAAGCCTTATGCTGGCCCAGCGGTGAGACAATTGTCGCGAGAATTGGGTGTCGATTTACTCCAAGTCAAAGGGAGTGGACGCAATAACCGTATTTTAAAAGACGATGTCCGAGGCTTTGTTAAACAAGTGATGACAGAAGGCGTTGCGCCCAGCATGGCGTTCACGGGCAGCGGTACGGGGATACCGGATATACCCGAAATTGATTTTACCCCATTCGGAGAAATTGAAACGCGCCCTTTGAGTCGCATCAAGAAACTGTCTGGGGCGCATTTACACCGTAGTTGGCTGAATATTCCCCATGTCACGCAATTTGACGAAGCGGATATCAGCGAATTGGAAACTTTTCGCAAGGATTTAGCGGCAGAAGCGCAAAAGCGCGATGTCAAAATCACGTTACTCACCTTTTTGCTCAAAGCCAGTGCAGCAGCATTAAGGGAATTTCCTGATTTTAACGCCTCGCTAGATAGCAGCAAAGAGAATCTGATTGTCAAAAAATATTGTCATATTGGTGTCGCCGTAGACACCAAAAACGGCTTAGTCGTTCCCGTGATCAGAGACGTGGATAAAAAAGGCCTGTTTGAAATCGCAGCCAACTTAGGCGAATTGAGTCAAAAAGCGCGAGAAGGCAAACTGTCACCTGCTGAAATGCAAGGCGGTTGCTTCACCATCACCAGCTTAGGAGGTATAGGTGGCACTGCGTTTACGCCAGTGATCAATGCGCCTGAAGTCGCCATATTGGGTGTATCGCGTTCCAAAATGCAGCCCGTCTATCAAGCGGGTGAATTTGTGCCGCGTTTAATGCTACCACTATCACTGTCTTACGATCATCGTGTCATTGACGGTGCTGCAGCGGTGCGCTTTACGCAATATTTGAGTTTTATTTTGTCTGATGTCAGGCGTTTGTTATTGTAATTTGTCATTTCAAGGGGCAAGCATAAGGGATTGCCCCTTACTTTTTTTCAACACAGAGTAACACAGAGTAACACAGAGTACCACAGAGTACCACAGAGTATAAGTCTCTGATTTTTAATTAAAAAATTTATCATTGCAAGGGCCCATTCGGAGTGCAAAATTTATTTTGCGTTTGTTTTTCGTTCCAAATTTATTTTGCCGTACTCTTGGAGAGAAAGTGGCGACAGCGATCCCAGCCTACAATTAAACTAAGCCCAATTTTTGCAAGATTTCTTCTAATTTCAGCATTTTGCTGGTTAATAGGGTTGAAATCTCTTTCATTTCGGCAACCAAGACTTGTGCCCCGGCTTTATCACCTGCCTGTCTTTTTTTAATCGCTTCTTGGCTGACGCTATGGAATCGGTTATGGGGTTCAAACAGACTACGAAAAATCACTTCTATTTCATAATTGTCTAATACGCCAATTTCGATGGCACCTTCGCCATAAAGCCAGCGCCCTAAATTGCAATCGGTGTCTTCGGTGCCTTTAAAACAGTCAACATTTTCGTATTCATCAAAACAATGATCATTGGCCAGTGTTTTGTTGAGATTGTTGAGGTATTGAAGATGATCGTTTACACGTCTGAGAAAAAATGAGCGTTCTGTCATGTTATCAGTTATCAGTTATCAGTTATCAAGTTTAGGGAATTGTAGGGTGGGTAACGTCTTTTTGTTGCCCACCATATCAATGTAGGGTGGGTAACGTCTTTTTGTTGCCCACCAATCAATGTAGGGTGGGTTTTGTATTTTTGTTGCCCACCAATCAATGTAGGGTGGGTAACGTCTTTTTGTTGCCCACCAATCAATAATTAAATGTAGGGGGCCGGTAACGTCTTTTTGTTGCCCACCAATAGTATCAATGTAGGGTGGCTAATGATTGTTGCCCACCAAATCTATATTAAAAAGAGCAATATTGTGTGATGAGGGAGCCAATCAATCCGTCAAAAGCACTGCATTTGTTAACCCAAATAAGGGAGCTTGTAAAGGATCGCCTGTGGTGTTGGGCATCAAGCCTAATTCGACTTGATATTTCGCAGTCACATTGAAAGGCAATGCGTCATCGGCTGCCGTTTTCGGCTCAACGAGATGTACAATCGGCAATTGTAAAAGGCCTGTGGATTGTTCAAAAGTGGGATAGTGATATCCACTTGGAAAGGTGAAGAGGTTTTGAAGGGGTTTGGTGCTTTGCAAAGTGCCGCCTTCAACGGTAAACAGAAATGCGTTGTCAAAGGGATTATCCGACAAATTGATATCGAGTAAAAAGGATTGACTGGCATCGCTGTTGATTTGAACAAGCGGTAAATTCAAGAAAGCCTTTTCAGCAGATGACATATAGATGGGTTCAGCTATGGCGGCATAAAAGAATAAGCTGATGGCTTGATGCCCTAGAGTGGTGGGATGAATGTCATCCCAGTAAAAAGACTGGTTAGGGTTGTCACACACGGTTCCTGCTTTTTTATCAAGACAAGCTTCTGTGAAGTCAGTCAACTTGGGAAACTGGGGCGCGAAAAAGGTGCTTGAGTCGGTGATCACGTCAAGGGTACTTGGCATATCGACTTGTATGACATTAAAGGGTTGGATATTTTCAGCGAGTGCTTGATTAAAGGCTTGGGTTAATCCGCTCATAGCGGCGCTGGAACCGCTTGCCAAACCTCTAGGCGATTTGCCCAAATCAGGCATATTGGCAACCATGATATGCTGGGCACCGTGTTGACGTAATTTAGCGACTGTCGTGACAAGATTGGTTATGGCAGTGGTAATGGTTTCTTGAGGATCGCTGATATCGCCCAGAAAATCATTGCCGCCGGCCCAAACGATGTATAAAGCATTGGGATCCGCAGACTTGGTGTTTTCAAGATACGAATCGACTTGTTGCTGTAATCCCCATAAGGTGACATCAGGATACTCTGGCTTCCAAACGTTAAGCGTACCCGTGGTAGCCCCTGCCCACGCAAAATTAGTCTGTGGGTTGTAGGTTAAGTTCAAACCAGTGGCAAGGTATTCAACCCACACTTTGCCATTACTCGTACGGCCTTCAAAATAGGGTTTAGGCGGCACAGCAATGGCTTGAAAAAGCCGCCCACTATCAGACAAGCTATCCCCAAAAACATAAATCTCGGTGTAGGGATAACTCCAAAGTTGGGTTGGCAAATATAACCCTATAATCAGTATCGCGTTGAAAACAAAGGATTTTTTAATCATAGCATTCTCCATGCAATGTAGGGTGGGCAACGTGTTGCCCACCAATCAATTTCAAATAAAAACAACGTATTTGCCCACCAATCTCAATCATCAATTATCAATGTGAGTGGGCAACGTTGAATGTAAAGCCAACCAAACTGTCGGTTGTGATGAATCCGTCCATTCGACACGATGACGCTGATGTGCGGGAATATTGACATAATCGCCAGGTTGTAAGACTTGAACCGTGTCTTCGGATTCAAATAATAATCCCGCACTACCACTTAATAGTATAACCCATTCATCTTGTTTTTGATCATACCATTCACCGGGTGCTTGCCCTGTTGAGACAATTCTTTCAAGGGTAAAATGCGGCGTGCTGAGCAATTTTTCAAAAACTTCAGCAGTTGTTGGTGTCTTTAAGGGTTTAAAAATATTATCTATTTTCATTATTGAATAATCCGTTGATTTAAATATACTCTCCACCGTTATAATTTGCGCTTTTGCCCGCTCGAAAATTTCGGTATTTAGTCACCACCACCTGACTTTCGCGTTGCGACAACTGCTGCAATAGATTTTGCGCGCAAAATCTTTATTTCACGCGCGTAGTGAAACTGCGTGAAAACCCGTTTTATAGGAATCTCAGGTTCCACCTCAATGCCACCTTCGTTAAGGGCTTTCGCGGTGGTATGCCCCTACCAAACCCCACGTCATGACGGGGTTGTAGGGGCGAACCTGCGTGTTCGCCCAGGGCAGATTTGCGTAGCGAAGCGTCTCAGTTATTTTGTGACGGTTTCTTAATAAAAAAGCGAATAGGTTGACTAAAAAAAAACCTGACAGGTTTTAAAAACCTGTCAGGTTTGGTTACAAACTGGAAACGCTACAAAAAAACTCGTCCCCCTGCCTAATTCACTTTCACACCAAACCTTGCCATTCATCGCTTCCACCAATTTTTTGACGATAAATAATCCCAAGCCGGTTGAATGTTCTTTGCCCGTTGGTTTTGGGGTTAAGCGCGTAAATTTACTAAATAATTTTTGTTGATCCGCTGTACTTAAACCTTTTCCTTCATCCTGAATTTCACAACGCACCATTTTTTCTGATTGCTGAATTCGTATATTAATATGCTTACCATAAGGTGAATATTTTACGGCATTTGAGAGCAAATTGTCCAAAATTTGGTGAACCGTATTTTTATCGACAAAAGCATCATATTGGTTATTTTGTTGATGTAGTTGTAAACTAATGTTTTTAGGTTTGGCGCGTGTACTATAGCACTCCACCAGTATTCGCACTGTTGGTAAAATATCAACGCAACTCAGTTTAGCATTGATTTTACCGGATTCAATCCTATTCACATCCAGTAAATTTCTAACCAATTCAAACATTTGCCTAGAACTACTTAAAATTAAGTGACTCACTTCAATGATTTCTGACTTAGGCATATCATCACAGTCTTCGATGAGCATTTCTGCATAACCCTGAATGGCAGACAAGGGATTTTTTAAATCATGGGCTGCAATGCCTAAAAATTCATTTTTGTCTTGGTTCAGTTTGATTAATGCTTGGTTAGTTCTTTCTAGTTCATCAGTATATTCAGCAATTTTTTTGTTCTGAAGATAGGTATTGAGGGCTTCTTTTACTGTTAGTTTCAAATCAGCCGGTTGCCAAGGTTTGGAGATATAACGATACAAATTGGCATATTGAATCGCATGGCTCACCGCCTCAATATCAGCCTGCCCAGTTAGCATAATCTTAAGGGTTTTTGGGGAATGCAGATGGATATGTTTTAACAGTTCATCTCCCTTCATGTTTGGCATGATGTAATCGGAAATCACGAGAGCAATTTCATGCCCGGCTGAAGATAGTTCTTCATATATTTCTAGTGCCTCTTCACCATTTTCTGCCAATTCAATTAGATAAGTATTGCCAACAACTTCTTGGATTTCCATTTCCAGGCTACTTAGTATAGTAGAATCATCATCAACACAAATAATAGCAAGTTCGTTCATTTTATATGTCAGCTTATGTCGAAAAACCTGACAGGTTTTTAAAACCTGTCAGGTTTGGTTTATAATTTTAACAATTAACCGTGGCTAACCCCGATTTAATCGTTTCGATTAATTCACGAGTTTCCCACGGCTTATGAATACACATAAGCAGGTTAGCTTGATTCTTAGCACGTTCCACGGCTTTTTCATCAGCTTGTCCAGTCAGTAAGACTTTAAGCGTTTTAGGAAACTTTTGATGGACTTTAATCAGAAATTCATCTCCTTTAAGTCCGGGCATCAGCCAGTCAGAAATAATGATGACGATTTCAATGTTTTCTTCAGCAAGCTCTTCGATAATCTCCAATGCATCTTCGGCATTTTCAGCAAATTCGTAGAGATATTCTTCACCAAGTTGCTCTTTGAGTTGCATCTCCAGACTATTCAGTACGATTTCTTCGTCATCAACACATAGAATGACTTGTTCAGGCATATTTATTTATTCTCACTTTAGATAGGGTAGTTGAGGCAACTCTACGGATTTCCCATACAAATATTAATGCCATTATTTAGGGGTTGTAGGGTAGGCTGTTGATTAGGAGCTTCTTTTGAGGAGTATTTTTCATGTTGGTTTTATGTCAAGATTACTTATAACGCAAGAGACGCAAGAGACGCAAGAGACGCAAGAGATACTTCGATTTCTTTTTGATAACACGAGTGTTTTTAGCGTCTTTAGCGTCTTTAGCGTCAAAGCGCGTTTATTTATCCATACCATTGGAAAACCAGGGCAACCACAAGGGATTGCCCCTACAATCTGCCCGTAGGACTGGGGGCAACCACAAGGGATTGCCCCTACAATCTGCCCGTAGGACTGGGGGCAACCACAAGGGATTGCCCCTACAATCTGCCCGTAGGACTGGGGCAACCACAAGGGATTGCCCCTACAATCTGCCCGTAGGACTGGGGCAACCACAAGGGATTGCCCCTACAATCTGCC
>QNEL01000084.1 GCA_003645185.1 Candidatus Parabeggiatoa sp. nov. 3 | reverse complement strand
GCTTGGTTAGAAAAGCAAGATGTGAAAACGACTCATTGGGAAGAGTTAAAACCGACTTCGCCGTTTTATTTGTTTATTCCTCAAGATGTCACTTTGCGAGAGGAATATGAACAGTATTGGAAAGTGACGGATATGATGCCGCTTCATGGGGTTGGGATGACAACAGCACGCGATGAATTTGTGATTGATCATGATAAAGATGCCTTGTTGACTAGAATCATGGCGTTCAGAAATGCAGCGTTATCTGATGATGAATTACATGACAAATTTAACATCAGAAAGAAAAAGGGTTGGGACATCAGAAAAGCGTGGCAGATGTTACAGAACATTGAAGAAAAAGAGTTTGAAAAATATCTGACTGAGGTTTTGTATCGCCCTTTTGAAAAGAGATACATCTACTACCATGATGCTGTTGTTTGGCGAACGGTGAAAAAGATCATGCAACATATGTTAGCGGGGGAAAATCTTGGTTTGATTACAAGGCGACAAATGTTACCTTCACAACCGTGTACATACTTTTACACCTCAAATAATCTTATTTCTGATGGTGTTATTCGTTCTGACAATCGGGGCGGTGAATCTCTTTTTCCTCTCTACATTTACCCAACAACCGATCTCCTAAATTCTTCCTCAACCAAACGCAAACCCAATTTTGCCCCCAATTTCATCAAAGACATCGCAACCGGTTTAAAACTGCAATTCATAGACGACGGCACGGGCGATTTAAGCACCACTTTTGGCCCTGAAGACATTTTTCATTATCTGTACGCGGTTTTTCATAGCCCGATTTATCGCGAACGCTATGCGGGATTTCTAAAAATCGATTTTCCGCGTTTACCCTTAACCCGTGACAAAACGTTATTTCAACAACTCGCTAAATTGGGTTCGCGACTGGTAACCATTCATTTAATGGAAGCCGATATTGAGAGTGAGAGCTGTTATCCGATTGAAGGCGATAACTTGGTTGAGAAAATCACTTATAAAAACGAAAAAGTCTATATCAACAAAACCCAATACTTTGATCACGTCACCGAGGCTGTCTGGCAATGCCATATCGGCGGCTATCAAGTTTGCCAAAAATGGCTGAAAGACAGAAAAGGCCGTCAATTAAGTTATGATGACTGCACTCATTATCTTTATATTCTAGCCGCTTTGGAACAAACTCTTGATTTAATGGCAAAAATTGATCAAACTATTCCAGAGTTTCCGTTACCCTAAACTTATTTTGCGAAGGTTTTCGTTCCAAATTGATTTTGCGAAGGCCCGATTTTCGTAGCCGACTTTTTTCGTTCCAAATTGATTTTGCGAATCCGACTGTAGCACCAATCAACAAATCATGTGCGCCTATCGCCACCTCTTTCGGCAAGGCTGCTAGCGTTTCAGCATGAACACGCGCTGTCTTAAGATCAAATTCAAGAATAGGTAAGCTTGCCAATAACTATCTATCAAACTAAAGTTTGAACGGAAATCGCGCCAAACGTTTTGCGCGCAAAACTTTTGGCGCGAAAACTAAAATTTGAACGGAAATCAAAGACTCAATTTGAAATTAAACGCTTCTCAAACTCAAGTTTGAACGGAAATCAAACGCTAATTTTGATAACTGATAACTGATTTAGCTTCGCTGACCTTCGGTTCCACGCAAAAGTTTTTGCGCGCAAAAACTTTATTTAGCGTAGCTTCCCTTCGGTTCACGCTAAAGTTTAGCGAAGCTTCACGACGCGCGTGAAATGTGGAACTGATATACTGCACATGGGCATAACTTTTCACGCAAAAGTTTTGCGCGCAAAACTTTTGCGTGAAAAACTTTTTCATATAGATTTGGTGGGCAACAAAAACACGTTACCCACCCATTTCACGCGCTTTGTTTCGCTCCGCGAAACAAAGCGCGTGAAATATTGATCTATTGGGGCCGGCAACAAAAACACGTTACCCACCATTTCACGCTAAAGCCAAAACGAGGCTAGAGCTTCAACGCCTATTGAGTTACTACATCAATTACAAGGCCATACTTTTTCTTTGTCATTGGAAGTTCAGATACCAAAACCCATTCAGTACGAATTATCTCATTCATTAGACATCACGGTGCCCTCTGTCAATTTTCAACCTGCGATAATACGATATACATTGGCGTTTGAACTCATTAACCATGAACAGTTCCAAATCGCTCAAGAACATTTATTGCTATTACTTAAGCCTTCGCAGTCTCCTTATCAAATCATACAGCGGGATAAGGGTAAACAAACAACTACCTTTCAGGCGGAAGGGCAATCACAGACTTTTCAGTTTACAATTTCGCCAAAGCAATTGGCATTGAGCAGTTTGCCGGCGGATCACCGCTTTTTTTTAGCCACGCTTTGGTTTAAAGATTTTTTGCAACAACAAACTTGTCTTTATCAACCACAAGGCTCAAAGCTTCGCCAAGCCAGTCCACCCCGATATCGTACTGGCTTAAATCCGAATGGGCGAGGGCTGCCTTGGCAAATATTAAGTTTGAAAAAAGAGCAACCTGATGAATTTGAGGAATGGTTAGAATTGGTGCGATTGGCTTTACCTGCGATACAAAACATTCAAGCTGAAATACGAGAGGATGATCGTCATGCCTATCTCAAGGTTCACTATCAAAACGGGATAGCATTGCCTTCTTCTGGATTATCAGATGGCACTTTAAATATTCTAGCCTTGACTATTTTGCCTTATGTCACTTCGCTACCCCAAATCATTACTTTAGAAGAACCAGAGAATGGGATTCATCCGAGCGCGATTGAAGCGATATTGCAAGCCATACAGGCTGTTGATGATTCACAAATCTGGTTGACAACGCATTCTCCTATAGTGCTGGCCCATACTCGCCTTGATAATATGCTTTGTATGCGTGTGAATGATGATAATAGTGTTAATGCGATTGTTGGTTCAAAACACCCACGATTGCAAGCCTGGCAAGGAGGTATTGATTTAGGCACTTTGTTTGCGGCGGGGGTGTTGTCATGAGAGAGTGTATTTTTCTATTAGCTGATTTAGGGATGGTTGCCGCATTTAAAGGCTTTTTTTCTCGTCCAGGTTTTCATCAGGCTTTGGGAATCGCACCATTTAAGATTAACCTTCAAAGTGATATTATTTGTGATAATGCTGGCAATGATCCTGGTGTTTATGTCAGAGCGCATGAATTATTAAGGCCTTATCAAACATCACATCAAAATGCGGTTATTGTGCTGGATATACTGCACATGGGCATAACTTAAACTTTTTCAGATCAATTTGGTGGGCAACAAAAACACGTTACCCACCCTACAATTCCCTAAAGTCTTAAACTTTTTCAGATCAATTTGGTGGGCAACAAAAACACGTTACCCACCCTACAATTCCCTAAAGAAAGGGTTGGATGGGAAAAAGGCAGATTTGTTGTGATTCTGATTCAACCAGAATTAGAAGCTTGGATGTGGCAAGACAATCCGCATGTTGCCAATGCGTTTGGTTTCCAAAAAAGCGTTTCATTAAGACATTGGCTTTGTCAACAAGGGTTATGGCCGGCAAATGCCGTTAAACCGCCTGATCCAAAACGCGCTTTTGAAAAAACCTTGAAAGTGAGTAAGGCAAAAATCCCGTCAATTGTTTTTAAAAAAATCGCCTCACAAATTTCATTGAAACACTGCGTCGATGATTCCTTTGATTTATTAAAAAACACATTACAACAATGGTTTCCAAATGAATAATTAGTTTTAACGGTAAAAAGGGCCGTTTAATAGGTGGGGCGTTTCACGCCGATTTTCGTTTCAAATTGATTTTCGCTTCGGTGTGATTTTCGTAGCCTATTTTTTTCGTTTCAAATTGATTTTGCGAAGGCCTTCAAAACGCTTATCAAACTAAAGTTTGAACTCCAATTTTCCGAAAGCTTGCCTTACCTGTCGCGCCCGGCCACCTATTTATTCATCCTATGACACTCAAAATTCTAAAACTTCAAGCCCAGGTATACGTGAAAAGTCTTTTACGTTGGTAGTCAATACTGGAAAACCATGACGTATAGCTGTCGCACCAATCAACAAATCATGTGCGCCTATCGTCACCTCTTTCGGCAAGGCTGCTAGCGTTTCAGCATGAACACGCGCTGTCTCAAGATCAAATTCAAGAATAGGCAAGCTTGCCAATAAACCTTCTACAAATGCGGCACGTTTAATCCTACGTTCAGTCGTATTCGCTTTATGCACACCAACCAGCAGTTCAGAACAAGTAATGACGCTGATATAAGCATCTCCATAGTCTGCCCATGCGGAAAAGCTCAGTTTACCCGCGCTACGTTCAACCTTAATAATCGCCCCTGTGTCAAGAACTACTCCCATACGTCATTTACCTCCGTTAATTGCTCAAGTGCTGTCTTGATATCCTGCTCAAAAACATCGACTTCATTTTCGTCTAGTCTTGGTAATGTGGCAAAGAGTTGATCAAGTTCGGCTAGGGCAACCTTTTTTGGGGAAGGAACAATGCGAGCAACAATAGTCTGATCATGTATGACATCAAATTGGATAGACTGACTCATGACTTGGTTTAATATTGCTGAAAAATTTTGAGCAACTTTGCTCTCTTTGATAAGTTGTGTTTCCATAACAGGTGTCTTTAATTTGTGATAGCGTTTTTATTGTTTTCATCAATAATAAAAAGACTTCACAAAACTTTGTACGAAAAAGAATGATTATGATCCATTATCCTGATTATAACGGATTTTGGGGAGGGCCATTTTAATGAATTGTTAATTGTGTGTGTTAATTGTTAATTTATTAATTATAAATGCCGTTATTACTAGTAACTGATTGTTTTTTAATGATAAACCAATAAGCCAGCCGTTTTTTAAAAACCATAAATACATAAATAAAATAATGTATTAACCCAAAATGACTCGTTAAAAAACACTCAAACCATACCGAATGCTTTGAAATAAGCGCCTCCCCAAAATCCGTTATAATCAGCCATTATCAATTAATAACACTTTGATATTATTGATATTTATGTTAAGGGTGTGTTTTCCTCTTTAGCGTCTTTAGCGTCTTTAGCGTCAAAGCGCGTTTATTTCTTTTTCAATCGTTTTGTGAAACCAATTGCATTCGACATAAAACCCGCATGAAACTTCGGCTTAGCTTCGCTAAATAGACACTTCAAAAAAAGCTCAAAGTTGAATGGTGGGCAAGCGGGCTATACGATTTGGGGTGTTTTTGAAATCATGGCGGCCCGCTTACCCACCCTACATTGATTTTAAATTATAACCTTTTTCGTTTAAGGTTTGAACTCCAATCTTGATAACTGATTTCCACGCAAAAGTTTTTGCGCGCAAAAACTTTATTTCACGCTAAAGTTTCGCGAAGCGAAACTTTAGCGTGAAATGTGGAACTGATAACTGATAACTGACTATGTGGCATAAGACGATTGATTTATGGATTTTATTGTTTTTGTTAGGTTTGCTCGTTTTAGGGGTTTGGTATTTATATTGGGATAAAAACTGGGCCGCTATTCCGGTGTCTGTTCAGGCAAGCCCTTTAAATTCAAATACGTCATTTCATTTCCCTATTTTTCCTATTTATTTGCAAAATGATCCGCGCTGGAAGGATGATAAAATGGGGGGTTCTGAAGAAACATTGGGGCAGGCGGGTTGTTTTGTCAGTTGTGTGAGTATGGCGCTTTTCCATTATGGGATTGATTTACCCCCTAAACAATTAAATGAGTTATTGATAAGCTATGACGGTTATACGCAACAAGGCTGGGTGAAATGGGATACGGTTTCAGAAATGACGGATCATCAAATCGCTTTTAAAGTGCCTAATCATCCCCATTTTACTGCAATTGATGCGGCACTGAGGGCCGATGAGCCGATACTCGCTAAAATTTTATTGTATAATCGAATCTATCATTGGGTATTGATCGTTGGTAAGGTGGGCCCAGATTATTGGGTTAAAGATCCATTGGGAGAGGGGCGAACACTTGATCGACTTTCTCAATTCAAAAGTAAAATTTATGCGATTCGGATTGTTAAAAAAATATCAGGTGTTCGGTAGGATAGAACGCTGATGAAGCTGATTGATCATGATTTTCGCTGATTTGATAAAATGCTGATTCTGTTTCTTGTCATGATTTCCACGTAAATCGTTTTTGCACGCAAAAATTTTTGCGTGGAACGCTGATTTTTTGGATTAATCTTTATGAAAATGATTTGAGAGTATGAGAGTTAACGAAAAACCATTACACCAATATCCTTGGTATCTTCGTCCTTTTTTTTGGAATCAAAAGAGAAAATATAAGCAGATTCTGAAACCGGGTTTATTGTGGGCGAGAGTGCCTCCCTTGTTTGCAACGGTTGCTTTGCTTTATGGCGCGTTAGATCGAAAACGTTCACCTTTGAGTCCCGTTTTGCGTTCCTTGATTACGGTTCGCGTGTCACAAATTAATTGGTGTCGCTTTTGCGTCGATATCAATGCGTCTCTTTTATTAAAACGTTCCGGTTCAATGGAAAAAGTCACGGCGTTGGAAAATTGGAAAGAAAGCGAGCTGTTTGATGATCGGGAAAAAGTGGTTTTGGAATATACGGAAGCGATCACTTATTCGGATAGACAAGTGAGTGAGGATTTGATGACGCGAGTGCGTCAATTTTTTAATGAGGATGAGGTTGTCGAACTCACTGGCCTGATTGCTTTTCAAAATTTGTCCAGTAAATTCAATAGTGCCTTAGATGTGCCGCCTCAAGGATTTTGTCAAATCCCTGCTGTTTCAAATTGATAATTGTTTTGTCGGGTGGGCAAGGTGTTGCCCACCAGACATTATTCCCCCCCAATAGCACAATGCTTGAAATTTGATAAAGAGGTTAACTAAATCAATGAGTGATTCTCCTTATATTGTTGTCGTTAATGAACAGAATTTTGCAACGGAAGTCATTGAAAAATCCAATCAAGTCCCTGTATTAGTTGATTTTTGGGCAGAATGGTGTGGCCCGTGCAAAGCGATCATACCGGTTTTAAATAAACTGCTTGAAAAATATCAAGGGCAATTTATTCTGGCCAAACTCAACACGGATGAAGAACAAAAATTAGCTGGACAGTTCCAAATACGTGGCATTCCAGCACTTAAACTCTTTCGACATGGGCAAGTGGTGGAAGAAACAACTGGCGTACAATCTGAAAGGGTATTAAGTGAAATGATAGATCGTCACTGTGATCGCCCTGCCGATAAGTTACGACAACAAGCGATGCTTGCCCATACGGGCGGTGAAACGGCTGAAGCGATCACGTTATTAGAACAAGCGCGTGATATGGATCCCACTTATCATGTTGTACAATTGGATTTAGCGCAGGTATTGATTGACAGTCAGCGGTTTGATGAGGCAGAAAAGCTAGTGAAAGGCTTACCCGCTAATGTACAAGCTGATAGCAAGGTGAGTGAATTAATGGCACATCTACTTTTTTCCACTGTTGCTGCTAAGGCTCCGGCCTTAGAGACTTTAGAAAAAACACTTGCTGAGCATCCAGATGATCTGATGGCACATTATCAATTGAGCGCGATAAAAGTATTGGCAGGTGATTTTGAAGTGGCTTTAGATCATTTATTGCTCTTGATGCGTAAAAATCGGAAATTTGAAGAGGATGCTGGGCATAAAGGATTATTGGCTGTGTTTACTTTATTGGGTAATCAAGGGCTTCTTGTTAATCGTTATCGGGGTAAGATGGCGAGTTTGTTGTACTAACTCAAATCATTTCGATCTGTGAGGCCTTTTTAATTCACGCAAAGACGCAAAGGCGCAAAGGTGCCAAGTCATTATGATGCTTAGCGTCTTAGCGGCTTTGCGTGAGAAAAGAAACTTAGGGGGTTAACAGGATTTTTTGTGGTTTTTCCCCCCAGTTGGAAAAGGCTTGGGGGGATTTTGGGGTTGGAGAGTTATTCAGAACACGCTTCAACCGGTAATGCGATACCTTCTACATCGTTAAATTTGCCGGTTGGGATATCCTCGTCTGCAATGACTTCGCAACTGTCAGGATCGAAGGCGTGCAAGCTGAAGCTACTATCATTGTGTGTGGCAAACAACAACAAACCATCAGGCATCATTTCTAGTGCCTCCGTTGCGCCGGGCAGGTTAGTGCAGATATTTAAATTGCCCGTGTTCGGATTATACTCCCAAAGATCAAGGTCAGTATTGACAGCACCATAAAATGTGGTTGTATCGTTGTTCTCACTTAAAGCAAGACCTTCTACCTCCGCATCAGAAGGTATTTCCATTTTACCCTTACCCGTGGCAAGGTCAATTGTTATCAGTCCATCACCTTTCGCCCACGCATATAATGTACCATCTGGGCTAAACGCTAGGTCTTCGATTTCCTTGAAGCCAGTGCTACCGACTGGGAAAAGTTCACCCGTTTTTCCATCCACTCTATAGAAGTGTCCCATTTTACCATTCGTCACATTATCACCCGACGCGGCGTAAATCATATTCGTGTTGGGATGAATGGCAAGGGCTTCAATATCGTGTCCCTTGTACATGGGGCCTAACTCACTGATTGTGAAATCATCAAGATTCACTGTAAAGAACTGCGAGTCGTTGAGTCCTTTGTCGTTGACGGCGTAGAGTAGGCATGAAGCTGGTGCGGGTGTAAGTGTTACGACATCTGCAATACCTTTACCCGTTAATGCTACTGTCGCAGTGGACGTATCAGGATCATTGGAAGCTATTGATATCGTGGCACTTTTAGCACCTTCAGTCTGTGGATTGAAAGTGACTGTCACTGTGCAATTCTTACCTGCGGCTACCGTTCTGTCAGAACAATTGTCGTCGCTTACAACAAAGTCAGTACCACCCAAGCTGATTTGCCCAATATCTAAACCACTGTTGCCGGTATTTGAAATTGTCATGGTAACAGTTGACGAGTCGCCTAGTATCACGTTACCCAGGTTATGAGAAGTGGGTGTGACTTCAATATTGGGTTCATCAGTAGCAGGTGCTAAACGCGCAAGTGCGTCAGCTAGGTTAATGCGCGGCTTAGTAATACCATTGCGCGTATCTAGAACAGACACCCCCGTTTGTTTTAATATATTCAGAATTTGGTCAACGCTCGCATCCGGTGCAGCCGATTTCAATACTGCAAAAGCGCCGGCCACATGAGGGGCAGCCATAGACGTGCCACTTTTAGAGCCCGTACTGTCACCTGGTAGTGTAGATTGAATAAATGAGCCTGGTGCTAACAAATCAAGGATATCGGCACTGTTTGAATAAGAGGCGACTGTATCTGATTTAGTGGTTGCCCCTACACTGATGGCTGAGTCAATGCAAGCCGGTGAGGCAATGCCATTGGTATAACCGCTATTGCCAGAGGCAACAATGGTGGCTACCCCCACTTCTCGGAGATTGTCAATGACACCTTGTATTGCACCATTACACACATCAGGGTGATTTCCACTGCCAAGACTCATGTTGACTGAGGCGATAGTCATGCCACTGTTCTTGAGTGTATAGACATGTTCAAGTCCGGCCATTTGATCTGACGTATAACTCAGCACACAAGGCCTTGATAAACCACAGTATTGGGAACTGTTAAAACGGGAAAAAACTTGAATCGCAATGATATCCGCGTCTTTGGCAACACCTTGAACCGAGCCATTAGCGGCCACAATACCGGCGACATGGGTGCCATGATCACAACCTGAAGCACCGCTACAATCTACACCTGCACCGTTTCCAACTTGATCTTCTTCCCCATTGGGGCACAACGTCGTTGCCTCGTTGGCGCTAGAAGTTGTTGAATAACAAGCCTCGGAAACGACTTTACCCGCCAAATCAGGGTGTGTCTTATCAACGCCAGTATCAAGAACGGCTACAGCTTGGCCAGCACCAGAATAGCCCATATCCCAAACTAGATCGGCACCAATTATGGGAATACTGTCAGACAGCGTAGCAGGGTGAGGCACGTCTTCTTCGACACCTGCCACAAGAGCGTTTTGTCGAATTTTTGATATACTGTCAAAGCCCACTTCCAATGCTAGCGCTGGGACCGTTTTAAATTGACGTTTGATCTCCTGTGCGGCCGCAGGGTTGCTGATACCGCCATCTAAAGGGGGATACAATTCTCGAACAAATTGCCATTGGAGCAGATTGATCTGCTTTCTTTGCTCTTCAACGGCTGCAGTTTCAGCCAATCCCTCATCGGGTTGCTCTGGCATTTTCAAAGTGACAATGATACGTGCTGACCCCGTTTCTTGTACAGTGCTGAGTACCCCGGCGGGTATATCCAATTCGGCTTGTACAGGTAGGGATAGCAGGGTTGATAACGCGAGTGTTGCTGCTATAAATGGCCATGTCAGGCTGGCTGCTCTGAAATGGCGTAGATGAGTTTTAGAGTTCATCTTGGCCTCCATTGTTGTTTATGACACACTAGCCACTTCCAATTGAAGTCTAGGAAAACAAAGCAAATAGTCATCAATAATTGCGCCAAAAATGCTCTGCTTGTGTCAAGTTATGATTATCTACTGGGCGAGATTAGAATGAAAAAATGAAAAATGAACACTTATCAAATCACTTTCAATCAGGATTGTTTTATAATGAATTTGATAGGATGCCATTCAATTCTTAATTTCATTCACTTGTAATTAGAGATGAATGATATAAACCAATAAATCAAGTTTGACCCAGTAGAGTGAAAAGTGGTGACAATTTCTAAGGCCCGCCTACCGGCCTTTGGGCCTGGCCCAGAAACCAATTCACCACGAGACGGCTTAAAAAAACAATGATTTAATCATTGTAAAGTTCATAATGATAAATTAGGCATATTTTATGCCTGAAGTGTTTCTTTTTGGGCAAAATGGATTGAAATAGATTTTAAACAATCTGTTAATCAAAATTTAAACCAAAATTAAACCAAAAGCATTTTACGCTATTTAACTCAAAAATATTTGTTTTAGTTCATTTAGTGCAATTTCATTTTTAAATTGCAATGCAAAATCAAAAAAAATGATGAAAAAAGAAAACCTGACAGGTTTTCAAAACCTGTCAGGTTTGGTTTGTGAGATTAAATTAGTTATCTGAAGGAGCTAAACAATTGCTTAGACTAAAACAATTCTATCAATATGCCTTATTAATGCGCTTACACCGTCCCATCGGCATTTATCTCTTACTTTGGCCCACGCTTTGGGCCTTATGGATTGCCGGGCGCGGTTATCCCGATCTCCTAGTAACAACCGTATTTGTTTTAGGGGTAATCTTAATGCGCTCGGCCGGTTGCGTCATTAATGATTATGCAGATCGTCACATTGATCCGCATGTGCGCCGCACTCGTGATCGCCCCTTAGCCGCTGGACAGGTCACAGAATATGAAGCATTAACTTTATTTGTTATTTTGTGTTTATTAGCCTTTGGGTTAGTCTTATTAATGAACACTTTGACTATAGCCCTATCCGTTGTAGCGGTATTATTAGCGGCCACGTATCCTTTTATGAAACGTTACACGCATTGGCCTCAAGTCTATTTAGGGATAGCCTTTGGTTGGTCAATCCCAATGGCCTTTGCGGCACAAACGGGGCAAGTGCCCATATTAGCTTATGTTTTATTTATAACCAATGTGTTATGGACACTGGCTTATGATACACTTTATGCGATGGCAGATCGCGAAGATGATTTAGTGATTGGTGTCAAATCCACTGCCATTTTATTTGGTAGGGCAGACAAAATCATCATCGCCGTCTTGCAGATAATCGTATTACTGCTACTATTAGGAATCGGGTTAAAACTTGAGTTCACGTATTGGTATTATTTAGGCTTATTGATAGCGGCAAGCTTAGCCATTTATCAACAATGGTTAATTAAAGATCGTCTTCCAGAACGCGGCTTTCAAGCTTTTTTGAATAACCACTGGGTAGGCGCTGCGATTTTTGCAGGGATTGCCGCTCATTACTATTTGGGGTAAAACATGCGTTTATTATCTATATTATGTCTTGGAGTAGCGGTACAAACGGCTTGGGCTTCGCCAACGCTTAGAGTGATTGATGGCGTTCGTTCAAAGCCGGATGCTTGGCCGTGGATGGCAGCTATTGTCTATGCGAATCAGCAGCCCAATGAGGGTCAATTTTGTGGCAGCACCCTGATTCATCCGTCTTGGGTACTCACGGCCGCCCATTGTACAGATGGCGAAACCCGTGATAGCATCAAAGTTTTATTGGGTAGGAAAAAACTGACTGAAGAAGACAAAGGGGAACTGATTGGGATTCAACGGATTGTCAAGCACCCTTTTTATGATTATAACCCAGAAAATCCTAATGCCGATCTGGCCCTATTACAACTTGAAAAACCGGTTAGCTACCCGATATTACGACTGGCCGATCAGTATAGTGATTTAATCCAACCAGGCGAATGGGGTACCGTGATGGGCTGGGGTGCCCAAAGATATGACCACTCAAGGCCCTCCGAGTATGCCGATAGCTTGCAAGAAGTGAGGTTACCCATTGTTTCCAATGCGGTTTGCAATGCGCCACTATCATACCATGGCGATGTTCAAGAAAGTATGCTTTGTGCAGGTTTTGTAGAAGGCGGGAAAGATGCTTGTATCGGAGATAGTGGCGGCCCCTTAGTGGTAGAAACAAACACAGGATGGCAACAAGTGGGTATAATGAGTTGGGGAGAAGGGTGCGCCCAGCCTGACTATTACGGCGTTTATACCCGCATCTCATTTTATCAAGATTTTATAACAAAGCAGATTTGTGAACCGCAAGACACCCCCTCATCACCCCAGTTATTTGTTCACATCCAAGGGCATTATGCCACCGTCTCTTGGTCGAAAGTGAAAACCGCAGAAGGCTACCAGTTTTATTATGCCCCTTCTTCTGCTGATTTGAGTTCAGTTACTGTTGACAATATACAGAGTTTTGATACGCTTGGTAAAGTGCGTTTATCAGAGAGATTAAACAGCGGCATGAATTTGTCTGTCGCAGTACGCGCCTATCGCGGCAATTGTTATAGTGATTATTCTAATGTTGGCACGATTATTATTGAATAATATCTAAAAACCTGACAGGTTTGGAAAACCTGTCAGGTTTCGTCTGTGACTGGGGTGTTAAATTTCAGGTATTTTGATGACTTTTTTTTCACACCTGATTTGTAGGGTGGGATCACTGTCCGCAATGAACTCAATATAAACCCCAATTGAAGCCGCCAGTTTGCCCACCATTCCTCCTTCATGCCTTCATGGAATAAAAATAGGATGAAAAATAAACCCAGAAATGTATTTAGATTTAACACCCCAGTCTGTGACTCACTCCGCTCCAATCACCCTTAACCCTTAACCCTTAACCATTAACTATGTATTCTAAATTAAGATTCCCTTTAATAATACCCATAATCTTTATGGCTTTAGTACACTGTACACTGGGCAATCAAGAGCCCCAGAAACCTACCGAAAAACAGGTACGCCCGCAATCCACCTTTTTAGCAGCGGCACCTGAAAGCACTCAGCCAGAAACCATTCATCAATCCGCACCCATTCAAATTGCCGAACCACCACCCGTTATGATGCCGATACCCGAACCTACCGATTTTCCAGTCTTACTGGATCAAGCCAAAATTGTCATCGATATTTCCGAACAACAGCTTGATCTTTATAAAGGCAAGCAAGCTATCAAAGACAACTTGATCAAATCTTATCCGGTTTCAAGCTCCAAATACGGCATTGGTAGCCAAGCGGGTAGTAACAAAACCCCACTTGGGCGACATCGCATTCAAAACAAAATCGGCGAAGGAGCCCCAGAAGGCATGATTTTCAAGGCCCGTCAGAATACCGGAATCATTGCCGACATCAATGGCAAAGATCGTAGTGACTTCGTCACAACGCGCATTATGTGGTTAAAAGGCTTAGAGCCCGGTAAAAACAGGGGCCGGCGAATAGATTCCTACAAACGTTATATTTATATTCATGGCACCGCAGAAGAAGATAAAATCGGCCAACCCGCATCACATGGCTGCATCAGAATGTATAACAGCGATGTCATTGATTTATTTGATCGCGTCAGAGAAGGAACAGAAGTTGATATAAGAAAATAATCTTAGAGTAGGGGCGAACCTACGTGTTCGCCCTTTTGCGTGTTCGCCCTTTTGCGTGTTCGCCCTTTTGCGTGTTCGCCCTTTTGCGTGTTCGCCCTTTTGCGTGTTCGCCGTTTTACAAACATCATGTAGGGGCGAACCTAGGGTGTTAAATTTCAGGTACGGGATGACTTTTTTTTTCACACCTGATTTGTAGGGTGGGTAAACGGGCCGCAATGAACTCAATATAAACCCAGATTTCACTGCCCGTTTGCCCACCATCCCCCCAGAATGAATAAAAATAGGGTGAAAAATAAACCAATAAATTGGCTCAACAGACACACCCCAGGGCGAACCTACGTGTTCGCCCTTGCGTTGTTTGTTAATTCCCAAATTCCAAATAGTCCTTAAAAACAGGAGTAAATGTATTTTATGGAAACCCAACCCAAAGCCAAAAGAAGAACAATCGTAACCATGGATGCCATGCTAGACACGGAATTTTTCATCAAATTGATATTTTTATAACCCATTGAAAAATAAAATATCGATCTGTCTCAAGAGAAAGAAAATCTTTGCGTCTTTTGCGTCTTTTGCGTCTTTTGCGTTATAAATAACATTGACATAAAACCAGCATGAAACTTCGGTGTGCTGAGCTAAAAATGCTACTCAAAAAAAGCTCCCAATCAACACCCTAGCCCTACCCAGCTATGCATGTTGAATATCAGTATGCTGACTGATATTGATATCGGTTGTCACTAAATCTGATATCTCTAATTCACTCACTGACTTTTTCCCACAGATACGCACAAAATCGGCTATTTCTTCACGATAAACCTTAAAGAGATTGGCTAACATCGCGGCAGATTTGTCGATATCAAAAACCGCTCGGAGTTTTTCATCTTGGGTAGCAATGCCAATTGGACAAGTGCCTTTATGACAAACGCGATATTGTTGGCAACCAATACCTATCATCGGAACCGTTGACAAGCCAATCGCATCCGCGCCTAGTGCCAAAGCCTTGACAATATCGGCACTGCTCCGAAAACCCCCAGTAACCAGTAAACTGATATCTTCTCCCCCATTTTCACGCAAAAACTGGCGGGCCCGATAGATTGAATAAGGGGCAGGAATGCAAACATGATCTTTAATGTGGGTGGGTGCAGCACCAGTCGCACCGCCACGATTGTCAAGGGTGATAAAATCGGGTTTGATCAAAAGAGCCACTTTCAGATCGTCTTCAAGATGGGCGGCGGCTATTTTCAAACCGATTGGCGCACCATCTGTTTGTTCTCTTAATTCCGCAACTCGTTTTTGCCAATCTGAAAGAGACTTAATATCTTGATGATTGGCCGGACTAATGATAGTTTGATGGGGTGTCACACCCCGAACCTTGGCAATTTCTTCAGTTACTTTGTCTGCCAACAAATGCCCACCAAGCCCCGCTTTGGCAGCCTGACCGATTTTGATCTCAATCGCATCTGCTTGGGCCATCACTTCGGCAGTTGCACCAAAACGGCCGGTTGAATATTGAAAAATGTATTTATAAGCCGCCGCCCTCTCCTCTGGCAACATGCCGCCCTCGCCACTGCAATTCAGCGTTTTGACTTCAGCGGCTCCCATCGCTAAAGCCGTTTTGGCTTCTTTTGATAAGGAACCAAATGACATACTTGACACATAAAAAGGCAAATTGATCGTCAATGGTTTATTAGCGGTTTTACCGATTGTCGTCTGAAAATCAACCTCAACCTCACTCTTGTCATACGGTTTCTGAGCTAATTGGGCAGGCAAAATCTGAATGTTATCCAAAAGATTAGCCTGTTTAGCGGTACGCATGGCGGATATCGGCGAATTACCCGTAACGGCTTTCTCATAAATCACGCGCATATCCTTCTCAAGCTCGTCGCTGGGGCGTTCAAGATGTGCCAGATAACTCAGCCCCGCTTCTAGTTTGCGAATGACTTTCTGAAACTGTTCCTTGCCCACGCCACAGATTGGACAAACCCAAGTCTCTGGAATCTCTTCAAAACGAGTACCCGGCTTGATCCCACCATCCGGATCGCCCTTATTCTCATCATATACCCAGTCACATACGCTACAAACATAAACTTCTTCTCCCTCACCAACCTCACTGTCAATGGGTTCGGGTTCTTGTGCAACATTCAACTCTGCTTCCCATTGCCGGTTGACTGAATCAGGGCGCCGCTTGCCGCTAACCACTCGTAAAATGAGCAAGAACAACACAAAACCGAATCCAACCGCAAACAAGAGGCTTAAAGCCTTGTAAAGCAATATCTCGTTCATTATCCTACCTCCTTGTTTTTACTCAATATTGTCTTAAACTTGAGGGCTTCCCGTGGACAAGCTGAGATGCAGCTACCACAACTGATGCAAGGCGTGTGGTTCAGTCCATAAATGCCTTCAATTGGCTTTTGATTGATATGAGCAAACGATTTAACATCTATGCCCATGGGACACACTTTTGAACACTCGCCGATACCACGACATTCTGAATTGGCTTCAATTCTGGCTTGCGACAGGGAAAACTTGCCAAATAACTTCATCAATTGCGCCAAAGGGCAACCATAACGACACCAAATGCGGGTTCCAAGTAGCGGGTACGCGCCAACCCCAATGATGGCACCGAACATAAAATCAATGGCAAAAACCTGAAAGTTGTACATCGCTGTCGTTAGGGTTTCCGAGGCAAATATTTGCCACACATCCAAAAATAACACCAAACCATAAGCCAGCGCAAAGATTAAAATGGCGAATTGCAACCATTCTAATTTCAATGCCATTTGACTGCGTGGCGTATAATTTCTAACCCATCTCTGCCCCCATTTCGTCGCGCCAACAGATTCAGCCAGATTACCGCAAGCACAAAACCAAGAGCAATACCTTTTGCCAACCAACCAGGCGAGTATTGGTACAACAAAAAAAACGTAAATCAAGCCACCAAGCGAGGTGAAACCATTATAAACATAGACATAAGCGTCTTTGTGAACGGCATAGTAGGGATCATTAAAAAATTCGCGCCCTTCTTGAAAAGCGGGCAAAATGAAGGGGAGAAGATAAAAAACGACCAGTTGACTCAAAAAAATAGAGCTAAACTTAGCCCGTTGATAGGTAGAAATGGGCCTTTTAACCGTACTGTACTGATTCGTACCACGAATGACTACCATTAAAGAAAAATAGCAGACAATGGCCGTATAAACGGTAGCATACCAAAACGATGTGCTTTTACCCAAAAAGTAAAAGGTATCGCGGACTTGTTCGACGGGAACAAATAAGGTAGGGAACTTGTAAACCAGATAGAGGACGATAATGACTGGAAAAAAGAGCCATAAAAATATTTTTTCAGTCTCGTCTCGTTTAAGCACTTCGGACATTTAATAAACCTCAAATGTATTGGTTCATATCAATTTTGAGATGAACAGTAGTTAGAAAATACGCATTCAAAAAAGGTCATATTGATAAATTTTGAAGCTCCAATTCTCGTTACAAATTTATTTTGCGGCCCTCTTGGAATGCCTGTTATTTTGCGGCCCTCTTGGAATGCCTGTTATTTTGCGGCCCTCTTGGAATGCCTGTTATTTTGCTTTTATTTGTTTTCGATCTACTGATGAAAGCTAAGTTTGAAATCCAAATTTTAGCATTAGTCTAACAAAAAAACTAAATATCAGCGTTCTATCAAGTTTTTAGATTTTAAATTATCTAGGAAATCGATGGCAAACTAAAGTTTTCACTGCAAGCTTCCGTTGAAATGGCAAGCTCTGCGCCAATTTTTGAAGTGTTGTGCATAACATGAATTATTTCTTCGTTTCATGCTGGTTTGATGTCAATTTTATTTATAACGCAAAAGACGCAAGAGACGCAAAAGACGCAAGAGATACTTCGATTTCTTTTGACAGACGAGCGTCAAAGCGCGTCAAAGCGCGTTTAGAACGATTTCCAATGCACTCATCATCACGACGGCTATTGTTCAATATTCAAAAAAATAACTTAATCGAGACTCAATTAAATCCTTATAGAGAATTTCTAAATCGCATTCTGGTTCAGCTTGCGTCATTGTTTTTTGCACAGTGCCAAAGTATTAAAACACTCTCTTGCAAAAATACCAAATGTCAGTAGATCGAAAACCTTTTTAATGATCTTTGTAGGGTGGGATCGCTGTCCGTCAAAAATCAGTTTTTTTTCCCCTGAACTTTCGCCCGCTTGCCCACCATTTAACAACATAAAACCTTCTATATTTAATGGGTTTTCGATCTACTGAATGTATATAAGTTCTGTTGATTTTTTTTATAAGTCATTGATTTCTCATCAAGTTGATATTTTTATAACCCATTGAAAAATCGATTTATTGATTTTTAATGGCATGGGTTTGTAGGGATTACCAAAATTAACTGTAAAATGTTCTATGCCAACTCGAAACGAATTAAAAGAACTTTTCACGCAAAAGTTTTGCGAGCAAAACTTTTGCGTGAAAAGCTAAACTTCGGCTTGAAGAAGCAGAAACACTTTTTAATGCTGGTTTATATGATGGTGCGGTTTACTTATGTGGCTATGTCATTGAATTTGCATTGAAAGCCAGAATTTGTAAGGTATTGGATACGCCTGAATATCCCGCTTCTGGTAAGCTCAAATCGGCTTATGCTGTTCATGACTTCGATCAACTTTTGTTATTATCAGGCCTTAAAGAAAAGATCAATTTGGCCCCAGTTGAATTGTATGCTAATTGGTCTATAACAATACCTTGGTCTCCTGAGATGAGATATAGACCCAAGGGTTCTGTTTCAAAAGATGAGGCTGAACAAATACTTAATGCGGTACGCGATAAACCTAATGGGGTATTAAGATGGATCATGAAATATTGGTAAAAGAATGTCGTCATACGATAAAAAAGCTTAAGCAAGAAAAGGGGCCTATTTCGTTGTTTATGCTTAAGGCGCTTGAGTATGATGTCACTGATTGGAATTTGATTGTCAGCGCACCTGCGTATGATAATTTGAGGTTGAAAACGGCGTTAATAGATTTAGTCACGATACTGAATCAGCATCTTAGTCGAGCGATAAGGCGAAAAATTATACGCTCGACTGTTTTAAAAACGACCGATCCTTTTGTAAAGGAAATCAATCAAGTTTTCAAGGTGAGCAATACGACCCAATATGTACATTCGTCTGTTATATCTGGTATTTATCTTGAAAAAGCGATCATTTTTGAATCTCATCCGATTAAGTAAAAAACAGGGTTTGAGGTTTGAGGTTTTTAAAATCAGGAGAATACAAACGTGATGACGGGAACTCATCGACTTGTTCTTTAAAATTAATCAATTCGAGGATATCGATAATGGCTAATCAAATGCTCTTGGATGCAATAGATGAGGTATTAAGTCGATTGGATTTAATGTCTGATGAAGAGTTGCAAACAAAATATGACAATCATAAAGGGGGGCTGTTGGAAGAATATTCCTTGATGCTGAAGCATTTCTCGCCTTTTTGGAAACTGAAAGTGTTGAACCTTGCCAGTGACGGATTCGTCTATTGAGTCTTATATTGGTAAAACCATTGAAATCGGTCAGATTAAAGACATTTCAGTCTTTAACGATGACGTACATCAATTAGCCGCATAATGATTGATAATAATGAGTGAAGAAAATAAAAAGGGATATGAAAACCATCCCATTCAGTTAAAAGCCTTAAAAGTGCTTGAACTTTCTATCAAAGTTATCCATGGACCTGATCAACAGGCATCTCCTGATGGGGGAAAGTTCTCGCTGTTTCATGGGCAGAGTGAATATGATCAAGAAGAAAAAGCGATTGCTGTCAAAATTGGGGTAGAAATTGGCAAAGAAGTAGAAGAAAGTCCCTTTGAGCTTAGATCGTTTCCCGATTGCATGAAGTACAAAGGCGAATCAATCATAAAAATTAATTAAAACGCTAAGGCCCCGTAGGGGTTGAATGTGAATAGCCCCAGGTTCCACCTGGGGTTCCATAATAGATATTAAAAAGTTTTTTTTATGCAACCCCAGGTGGAACCTGGGGCTATTCACATTTTCAGGGCCTTAGCGTTTTTCTCTGTGGTTTTTATGATTGATTCTGTACTTCATTCAATCGGGAAACGCTATAGAGTAGAGATTTTGGGGCTTTTCAATGTTGATGATGAAAAATTTCCTATCAAGTCTGTTCACAGTTGGGCGAAACAGAATGCGCCACTTATTCTCTACCCTTATCTTCGAGAACAGGTATTCAGCTTAACGTCTCGCGCCGGATTTGAAGGGACACTTTTACCTCTTTTCCAAGTGCCTACTTTTTCTGCTAAGCGAGCGTAGGCTGGGTAGAGCGAATCGAAGGGCAGCTAAATACACATTTTTAGTCTGTTTTTTTGAGTAGTGAATAGTGATTATCTTTTGTATTCTTTTGTATTCTGTAGTGGTTCGTTAAGATGTTGAACAGGCATTAATATTAATTAATCAGCGTAAATCGTGACAGACTGATTGTCATGATTTACGCTGTTTTTTTAATCAGTGTTAATCATGATTATGAGTCAGTAGCGTTTTATTTAATTACTGATGTTACGCAGAGAACTTCAAGAGGGCAGACACGTCGGTCTGCCCCTACAGTGATATTGGTGTAAGGGCGAACCGGTGTGTTCGCCCAAGAGTCCACAGTCATATTGGGTGT
>QNEL01000083.1 GCA_003645185.1 Candidatus Parabeggiatoa sp. nov. 3 | reverse complement strand
TTGACCAAATTCATTTTGAAATGCACCTGCTATTTTTCCTGCTTTATAACGATTCCAAGCGGTTCTATATTGAACGCCTTGTTCTTTTGCATAGTCTTTTAGTCTCTTCATCTAAGATAGTATCTCACACTATTTTTTTCTATAAAATACTATTTAATCAGTAAATGTATATAATACTCGCCATCCACCACGCATTTCATCATCTTTTCTCAAAAAACCATATCTTTCCAATTCAATCAATGAACTATGAGATAGAGTCTCACTAATACTTTTAATGTCAACTGTTTTTGGCAGTTTAACACCTAATTTGTCTATATGTATTAAAGCAACAGATATAAAAGTACTCTGCCTCTCTTTATCCCAAGCCTTCCAAATATTTGTCAAAGTTTCTTCAACTTTGGAATAAAAAATATCCTTCATATAGCGATAACAAAAAGAATCGTAAAACCAGTCAAGCCATTAAAAATATTTTCCCACCAATCAGCAAAATTTATCATCAATTATTGATTCTCCTGTTGTTATGTGTTAGCAAGCTTAGGATAGGATGTTGATTGGGAGCTTTGATGAGTCTTTTTACATGCGGGTAAAATGTCGATGTTATTTAAAAAAGGATTTGCCGTCTATAACTACAATTACACAAAATAATATTTTTGGAGCAGACACAAGTAGAAAACCTTATTAATAATGGCATATTGAAAGTTGATTTACCGCTTTTTGAAAAGGATATTCCTTTTGTATTGGAAGCGTTATCTAAACAATACACACCCTTTCTTTCCAATAGATTTAGTGCTAATGAGGATTATTTTTCTGAGGCAAAATTTCAGGCTTTAAGTACGGGTTATCAAGCCAATTATCAAAACCGTCACATAGCATCACAACTGTCTATTGGGCGAAAAGATGTTCTAAAAGTCTTGAAAGATCAGGATAGTCTGATGCTTGAATTGATCTTACTGGCAGGAGATTTACCCGCATCTATGGAGTGCAAAATTTATTTTGCGGCCCTCTTGGAGTGCAAAATTTATTTTGCTTCCGTTCCAAATTTATTTTGCTTTTTGTTCCAAATTTATTTTGCGTCAGTGCAGATTGATAATGACCCTTTTTTTGGGAATGCGCCCATTGTTAAACTGAACAGAAAAAAATCAATAGAACGCTAAATGCTGATCTATCATGATTTACACTGATATCGTAGATTGACATAAAACTAATAAATTCAATCAGCGTTTCACGCTAAAGTTTCGCTCCGCGAAACTTTAGCGTGAAAATCATGACAATCAGCATTTCACATTTCACGCTAATGTTTCGCTCCGCGAAACATTAGCGTGAAATTTCACGCTAATGTTTCGCTCCGCGAAACATTAGCGTGAAATTCAGTTTTTGCGCGCAAAAACTGAAGCGTGAACCGAATGGAAGCTACGCTAAATATCAGCGTTCTATCAAGTTTTTATATTTGTTCAAATCTTCATTTTTTGTTTAACATCCTATTGACTACAGTTTATTAATTATTGTTAATAAATTGGGTACTATGCATCAACCTTAATTCTTTTTTCAGTTCTTCAAGCGAAATATTTTCGCAGGGTTCATCTAGTGCTTCTATGGCTTCATGATAATCCAGTTTATCTTCTAATTTTTGTAATAACGCCAAATCTTCAAATGGAAGTAAAACGGCAATACCGTAGCCATTTTGAGTAATCAGGGTTCGTTGTTTTTTAGCCGTGGTACTTTTGATTAAGTCAGAAAAATGTTGGCTTGCCTCAGTAATCGTTAATTGCGGCATTTCAACGGATATTTCCGGTAATGAAGTGGCTTGTAAAGTCATTATTTTCAAATACCCTCAAAATCGCTTGGCAAAAATGATAAAATTCATGAACTCATGAACTATTCCAAGACACGATAAAACTTGATGATCAAGTTTTTGCGATCTTTATTATTTTCTCACGCAAAGCCGCTAAGACGCTAAGCAACTTGGCACCTTTGTGCCTTGGCTCGAAGCGTGAAAATCAAACATCACAGATAAAAAAAAAGCCCAACCATTATTAATGAAATAACGGTTGGGCTTTTGATAAAGGAAAGGTTAGCTGATGCTAATCTTTTATTATTGGACTTTTATTTAGCGGTTGCCTTGGCAACCAAATCGACGTGAGGCACTTTCTTCAACGCCCACTTCTTGCTCTTGCGATCATAAGTGGAGTTGACAAAGCATTTCCAATTTTCTTCGTCAACGAAGTTGTAGTCCATGCGATAGTAGAAGCCAGGATAGCGGCTTTCTTCACGGAATTGGATATGTTTCATGTGGGCTTCTGCGGTGATGATGCGGTGGTAGTTTTCCCACGCACGCAGTAGCTCGTGTAAGTCTTTGGCACGCATCTTGACGGCATCTTCCTTGAGCATTTCCAACTTGTCTTCACAGACTTGCAACATTTTTCCATTGGTTTGATACCAAGTTGCGACACCCGCGCAGTATTCATCCATGATTTTTTGCAGACGGAATTGCAACATCTTCGGGGTGATGTAGTGTGGATTCACGTCAATGGCGGTGGTGTAATCCTTGTGTTCCAAGAAAGTACGCACAGGACGGTAGATTTCTTCTACCAATTCGTCAACTGAGGTATCTAACTCAGGCTTCCAATCCTTGTTGTCTAATGCAAACTTCACCATGGCCTTAGCGGCAATACGGCCTTCTGCATGGGAGCCAGAAGAGAATTTATGACCGGATGCACCGACACCGTCACCGGCGGTAAACAGGCCTTTGACTGTTGTCATGGAACGATAACCCCAAGACCATTCAGCAGGTGCCCCTAAATCTGTAGGCCCAGAGACCCAAATACCACAACAGCCAGAGTGAGAACCCAGCAAGTACGGTTCGGTTGGCATCAATTCAGACGGTTTCTTCTCAGGCTCAATATTTTCACCAGCCCAAACACCTGCCTGACCGATACACATATCTAAGAAGTCTTCCCAAGCTTCAGCTTCTAAATGCTTGATTTCTTTGGGAGTCATGGTTTCAGCCAGTTTAGCTAAGGCAGTCGGGGTATCCATGTAAATCGGGCCACGACCTTCTTTCATCTCGTGCATCATGAGATGGTTACGCAAACAGCTTGCAGGCACTGCGGCTTGACCGTAAGGCGGATAGTCATTTAACATGGCCTTGTTCTTGTCCATGTAGACTTCGCCGAAAGCATTGGTAGCCTTGGCTTTAAAGAGCAAGAACCATGCACCGACTGGGCCGTAACCATCTTTGAAGCGCGCAGGCACAAAGCGGTTTTCCATCATGGTCAATTCTGCACCGGCCTCAGCTGCCATGGCGTAGGTTGAACCGGCATTCCAAACGGGATACCAAGCACGGCCACTGCCTTCACCTACGGAGCGTGGACGGAAGAGGTTGACGCAGCCACCTGCGGCAAGCAGACAAGCTTTGAATTTGTAGACATGGAGTTTGTGTTCACGTACGTTAAAGCCAATGGCACCAGCGACGCGCTCTGGATCGTTTTTATCGTTGACCAGTTTAACGATGAAAACGCGCTCTTGAATATTATCGGTGCCAAGGGCCTTTTTAGCGGCTTCTGCGACGATCCATTTGTAGGATTCGCCGTTGATCATGATTTGCCATTTACCAGAACGGACTGGCTTACCGCCGTCTTTCAATGATTTGTCTTCATCACCCGGTTGTTTCCAAATGGGCAGGCCCCATTCTTCAAACAATTGTACGGAGTCATCGACGTGACGGCCTAAGTCATAAGCTAAATCGTCGCGGGTGATACCCATTAAGTCATTAGCAACCATACGGGCGTAATCCGCTGGATCTTGATCACCCAGATAAGTATTAATAGCGGATAAACCTTGAGCAACCGCACCAGAACGATCCATTGCGGCTTTGTCAATCAATTTGACTTTGAGATCGGTGCCTTCTATCCAACGCATGAGTTCGTAAGCAGCACCGCAACAGGCCATACCCCCTCCAATCAAGAGGATATCAACTTCTTCTTCAATGATGTCTGGTTTTCCAAATTCGGCCATGTTTGTTACCTAATTGATGAGTTATGTGGTTTCAATTGTTCAGTTCTAATTAACAGCTTC
Organism: Candidatus Parabeggiatoa sp. nov. 3; assembly: GCA_003645185.1. Taxonomy (GTDB): domain Bacteria; phylum Pseudomonadota; class Gammaproteobacteria; order Beggiatoales; family Beggiatoaceae; genus Parabeggiatoa. The sequence continues at coordinate 16,822 of QNEL01000083.1, read as the reverse complement.
TTTTTTCTTAGTCATACTTACTCACCTATACCAAACAGGTAACTAAATAGTTCCAGAATTAAGATAATTAGCTCGTAGTTGATAACTCAAATAATCAAGTTGCAACTGGAGTCCAGGATGGGCTGTCTCATCCGAGCGGCCACTTGTTTCCAAGCGACTTAATGGAGGATGCTTGTCATAAGTTCTTAGTGATAAAACCTAATAAAACGCACCTCAAGATTAACCTAATCTTGAGGTGAATTTGCAACCTCTAATTTGCAGAGCCTCTCATATACCATGAACCTCATGGTGTCACCATGAAAGATGACTTTAATCGTTTAACTTGCTCTAATTTTTAAAGTCAAGGTTTTTTGAGATTTTTTGATCAACCATTAGCTGAATGGGTAAGAATGATTAGAGGTGACATCGATCTCAAGTGCTAGACGCTGCACCCACCCAGAATAGGCAGGTGATGGTTTTGTCTTGTGCGATTACAAACGGATAAGTTGGCTTTTATCGCCCTTCAATTCGGAACCCATATTGAAAAGCCCGGGCTTATCAATATCAGCCATGTTAGCCTCTGGTTTACCAGCGTAGGGTTCAATAGAACCTTCAGGCGTGGTACGAATAGGGAATTTGAAACGCTTTTTATTACCATTACGGAACACAATAGTCCAGACAATGGAATCACTACCCCGTAGAGGTTGGACAGAAGCGCCCAAGGGGACAATGTCAGCATAGTGACGGACTTCGATAGCTTGTTGTGGGCAAATCTTAACGCAGGAATAGCATTCCCAACATTGTTCAGGCTCTTGATTAAAGGCCTTCATGGCATGCCCAGTTTCAGAGCCATCTTTATCCAATTTCATCAAGTCATGGGGGCAAATATACATACAGGCCGTTTTGTCTTGGCCTTTGCAGCCATCACATTTCTCAGTACGCACAAATGTAGGCATAAACAAATATCCTCTTAGAATGGATTTACGAAAAAGGTGTCATTAACTTAAATTATTTAAATATGCTGCTAAACAATCTGTAGCCATCGTGTTTTGAACAATTGATTATCCAGATCACGTAGGCCGAGCTGTTTTGCTAACGATTTTTTGACAATGACTTTGTACAAATTAACTGACTGATTTAAAGACTATCATTCGCTCGGTTTTTATTTTGGGCATTCTAAAGAATGTTATGATGTACTAATTTTATAGATATCTTACTTAAAAACGCCAAAACCACAAAAATCGGATTTGGTTATGTTTAAGGGGTAAGCTCCCCACGTCACAGATCGAAATATCTGTAACACTTTGTTTAAAAAATGTCGATTTTGAAGCTAATTTGATGTGAATTATAAGTCTAGGTTTGAGAAGTCATAACATTTACATACTGAACCGCGAATACCTGCCTTCTTGAACTTCCCTAAGTTCCGATGCGGATGTTACTACAAATTATTTTTTTTTGTCAAGCTTTTTTTGACTGGCTTTTGTGATTTTGGTGTTTAATTGCTAACTGTCAATAGTTCAATCATTTACTTTAATTTATGTGTTATTGTACCACAGTGGTTGATGGTTTTTAATCTGTTTGCAATAGATTGATTGATGTGGTAATCAAGGCTGCCTTTATTAGACTTGTCCCTTAATAAGCTAAGTCCTTGATTTTTAATCTCGTTGTATAGAGTATTTTCAATGACTTACGTTTATTTAGGGACAAGTCTATTTAAAAAAATAAAAGTTAGTTAATTAACGCGATGCCGATTTTTTGTTTTTGATTAAATCAATTACAACACATCAAGAGTGGTCATTTCAGTTATTGATAGGGTGATTTTAAGACGTGATTTTAATATAACAATTTGATTTTGATTATTCTTCAATATTGATGTGTGTTGTTATATCAATAGTTGAGATAAAATCGTCGTACCAGTTGATAAGGCACTAACGAGTGGCAATGTGAATGACGCGCTATATACTAATAGATGACACCAGATCAATCCAAACGGATTTATTCTTAGTAGCTATAAAAATAATTTATTGCAATGCGGCTTTAATTTAAATCGTTTTGTGAATAGGATTGAAAAATGAATGATGAAGAATTAAATGTTTAATTAATAGATATTATACCGATTTAATACAACTTTTCACGATTTCACGCTGAAGTTTCACGCTGAAGTTTCGCGGAGCGAAACTTCAGCGTGAAATAAAGTTTTTGCGCGCAAAAACTGTATTTAGCGTAGCCCACCTCCGGTTCACGCTTTCACGCTAAAGTTTCGCTCCGCGAAACTTTAGCGTGAAAAGTTGCGCGCAACTTTTGCGTGAAATGTGAAAAATTGATTTTATGACTATTCCCATTTTGGGAAAAACAATGAAATCAATTCGCGCCAAAAGTTTTGCGCGCAAAACTTTTGGCGCGAAACTTAAATTTAATCGGTATAATGTCTAATATATGTTGATTATGGCGTTATTTAAATTAATGCATTTATCAATCGCATAAGGGAATTATCCAATTGGGCATTTTAGCAATTTGAATGATATCAGAGTTTGTTGTGAACAATGGCTTCGAGGCCAAAACTTTTGCCTCAAAGCGCGAATAGTGAATTAAAAAATGATTTTATAGGCCAAAAAGACTTATAAAAAGTCATGAATTGCCATTCATTTTTTGGGTAATCCTTGGCAAGTATTAAAAATCAATCAGAAATGTGGATCGGTTCTTATGATTTCACCTGTTTGGCACATCAAGACTAAGAGACGCGACCCCACCATTTCTTAGGACTAGATCATCAATGCCATTAAGTTAGGCAAAAACGTAGGCCGGGTAGACTTGGTTACCCACACTATTTATCAAAAAATGATCTTGATTGGGGGTTTCACTGCGCGAGCCGAAGGCCAGCTTCGCAAAACCCAGCTACGATCTTTTTTTGAAAATTGTTCAGTGTTTATATAGGCCGTCTGCTTGTTCTAGATTGTGGCATTAGCTCCGCTAATTTTCTGTCGTACTCGGCAAACTTCTCCGCAAAAATGCGGTGCATTTCAGCAATAGTAGCAAACCTTTCTTTTTCGCGATCAAGTTCGGCAAACTTATCAGCAAAAAGACGGTGCATTTCAGCAATGGTGGCAAACCTTTCTTTTTCGCGATCTAATTCGGCAAATTTTTCCGCAAAAATTTTGTGCATTTCGCTAATACTGGCAAACTTTTCATCTCTCTGGTCAATTTGGGCAAATTTTTCCGCAAAAATCTTGTGCATTTCGCCAATCGTGGCAAACTTTTCTTTTTCGCGATCAAATTCGGAAAATTTTTCCGCAAAAATTTTGTGCATTTCGCCAATCGTGGCAAATTTTTCGCCGGCGTTTTGTTCAGTTGTAGGCAAGGCTTGAAATTTCTCGGAAACCATATCGACACAGGAAGAAAATGTCTTTTTAAGTTCCTGTTCTGTGATAGCACTGCTACCTTCAGTCGTCGCTCTTGTGTGCAGGGTGTTTGAGGCCAAATTGATCGAAATTTCGAGTAATTTTAGCGCATCTTGTTGATTCATTAGGACTCCTTTGAATGAAACGTTCATTTGGCTTAAATGACCGATTTTTTTGAAAAAGATTTTCAGAAGTCGGCAGCGATAAATCAATCGTGCCATGTCATAAATCAGTGAAAAACTATCAAACTGCCACATCTTATGTCAGTTTTGTTTTTAACTGATACAAACTAAGGGGCAGCTTTAATGCGTGCCATGTACCAATGCCGTCTAAGTTGCCTTCGTGCCTAGCCGAAAAAATAAAGTATATATATTAACTCCTGAACTCCTGAACTCCAGCAACGCCTAACAAAAAATATCAAATCACGGTTTTAGCCCGTTTTGGTTTTTACTGATGTTAAAAATCATTTCAGTACTCGGGGGCAGACACGTCAGTCTGTTTTTACGAGATGTCTGTAAGGGTGAACCGAAGTTATCGCCCTTTTTTGAAAAATAGAATAGGTGAAAGCATAGAAGAAATTTGTATTTTGAAGAGACACAATTTTCTGTAAAATTTTTTGAAGATGAGTTCCTTTTATGCTTTCAGCCACTATAAATTCTTTGAATATTTATAGCTCATTCAATCAAAATTCATAAAAACTTAAAATAAATATGGTTTTTAAGCTTTTTATTTAAATTTTACTGTGCGGCTATTACACACATAAAGTATTCAGATGTCAAGACTTGTCAAGACTTTTGTGGATTACACGGCCATTGTTTGATAGATTTTCTTTCTTTCCCATTGCCGTTTTATCGTAAACGCGACACCAAAAAGCAAAAACAAATGTTACAGTACCCTTTGCTGCCTGAATTTAATTGCGAATTGACTTGTCATAATTAAGGCCGCTCTAAAAAACTTTTGCCCCTGATATGCTGACTCTATATTAAACTTTTTAATCCCGATCTTTCAATGATAATATGACAATTCAAAATTTCACGCAAAAGTTTTTATCGCGAAAAACTTTTTCATACAAAAGTTTAGCGAAGCGAAACTTCTTAAGTGAAAGCGTGAAATAGTGTGTTTTGAAATGGAAAGTTATAAAAGGATATTGACAATTATAAATTAAAAATAATTTGTGACTCTAGGATTTTGGCTGAATTTTAATGTTTTTCGTGAGCGCGATTTATCGCCTTGATGATTTACATGATGGCATTAAATAATAAATAATGCCCACTAACTGAGTGACTTATAAACTTTGGCCTTTGCTATTGAGCCTACAAGTTTAAATGATAACCGATTAAAAGTTAAACCCTCACCCATGATCGATAAACAATGACACTTAAGACTAAACTCACCTTGATTTTAATTCCACTGGTCGTTATTCCCATTGTGCTACTGGGTAAGTTGTCGTATGACTATGTGGTTGAAACAAAAAAACAAACTGTGCTAACACAAATGGGCGTACTATTAGATCAAGTCCATCAAGAGGTACAGTTTCATTTACAAACGGCAAAAGTCAATATTGAGCTGTTGTCAGAATCAAGTGGATTGAATAATTATTTATTCCAAGATAAAGCTAACCGTGAACTGGCTATGCCGGCCATGCAAGTTCGCATGTCGCTTTTGTTTAACAGTTACAAAAATGTGTACCAAGATGATTATAAAATTCGTGTTTTGCTCCCAGATGGGTCTGAAGTCACCCGCTTTTTGAATGACAATAGTCAAAATAATACGGTTGATAATGATGAAAGGTCGTCTTTTTCTTTAATCAACAATTCTCCTAACACGATTGACGTTTTTTTTGTTAATCATCAGAATGAGCAAAACTCAAATCAGCAAGACTCTCATTTTCTGATTGCTAAAAAACTGTTTCCCCCCGGTTTACCAAAAACAGTGAATGCCAAAACTTTACGGGGCTATTTGTTGATTACTATGCGCCCCCATTTTTTAACCAAACATATCAAAATGGGTCAAATGAGTGAGAATGGTTACTTACTGATCACTTCTGGAGAAGGGCAGGTGTTATATCAACCTCGCTACAGTATGACCAGTACGATGCATCAGTTGCCAACAGAGGCATTAACGCATCTCGTCTCGCCTCGCGAAAATCAGCAAACCAATCAGAATAAGCCATTGAAAATAGCGTTAGCTGGCAACATGGCTTATATGCAAGGGCGCGATATACATGACGACTTATATTTGTTTGCACTATTGCCAGAAGAAGATGTTTTAGCGACAGGGCGACCTCTAAAAATATTATTCGCTGTAGCTACCTTGGCAAGTATTGTGATCACTTTTATATTGCTTTTTTTCATGCTGAATTATTTGGTCATAGAACCCATACATGTTCTTGCAGAAGTGAGTCGCAAAATTGGCATAGATAACCTTGATGTACAACTACCTTCGCGTAAACAAGATGAAATTGGTACACTTTATTTTTATTTCAATAAGATGGTTGTTGGCTTGCGAACGGCATTACATCAAGTTGAACGGGCGAATGCCGAATTAGAGGAGAAAGTACGATTACGCACTTTAAGTCTTCAAGAATTGAATGCTGAATTAGAAGTCGCACGCCAAAATGCCGAAGCGGCTAATCGGGCTAAAAGTGAATTTGTTGCTAATATTAGTCATGAATTACGCACCCCTATGAATGGCATTCTAGGGATGGCTCAATTGATTTTAAATACCCCGCTTAATGAAAAACAATATCAACAGCTCAATTTGCTTTATGATTCAGGGAAAATCCTATTGAATATCATTAATGAGTTGCTTGATTTAAGTAAAATAGAAGCGGGGAAAATGGAATTAGATCTCATTCCATTTGATTTGTTACAAATCGTCAAAGATGCGGTTACTTTGTTAGGCATCAGAGCGCAAGAAAAGGGGTTAACATTAGAAATAGAAGCAGATGATGCGCTCCCTACGCGAGTGATGGGCGATAATAACCGCTTAAGACAAATTGTGTTAAATCTTGTGGGTAATGCGATTAAATTTACCATTCAAGGCGGTATTGTTGTCAAGATTCTTTTGGAAAAAGTCGTATCGGAAGAAGCCTACTTAAAAATTGTCGTGATTGACACAGGTATTGGCATTCCGCAACACGAGTTGCCACATTTATTTGATAAATTTCATCAAGTTGATGCGTCAACAAGCCGCAAATATGGCGGGACTGGCTTAGGATTATTTATAAGTCGCCAATTGATAGAACTGATGGGCGGACAAATCGGCGTTGAGACACAAGCAGGTGATGGTTGCACGTTTTGGTTTACAATCACATTACCAATAGTAGAAAGTGCTACATATCAGGCGAATGACGTAAAAACTATATCGCAAGAAACGGTTACCAATGCTTGGGTATCCACCCCTAGTCAGTCTGAACAACCTGCCCGTATTTTGTTAGTGGAAGATGATAAGATTAATCAAATGGTGGCCCAGATGACACTAGAAGAACTGGGTTGTCAAGTGGAAATTGCTAATAATGGTCAAGAGGCCATTGAGATGAGTGCTGATAGCGATTATGATTTGGTGTTGATGGATGTACACATGCCAGTTTTAAATGGTTATGTGGCTACTCAACGTATTCGTGAACGTGAGCAACAAACAAACAGCCATTTACCTATCATTGCCATGACTGCTGATGTGATTACCACTGACTATGAAAGCGGTTTGGAAGTGGGTATGGATGGTGCTTTGGCTAAACCAATTGCCAAGGCTGACCTTGAGGCGATGTTAAACAAATGGTGCCGTGAAGTAACTTCATCTGTGATAGCGACTATTGATGCCCACATTTTGTTAGTGGAAGACAACGAGACTAATCAGATAGTGGAAAAAATGATGCTAGAAGAAATGGGCTATCATGTGAATGTTGCTAATGATGGGAGGGTCGCTATAGATTTGATAGAATCCGCGCATTATGATTTAGTCCTGATGGATATACACATGCCGGTATTAGATGGCTGCACGGCCACCGAACGCATTCGCCAAAGTGAACAAAACACAACGACTCATTTGCCTATCATTGCTATAACTGCGAGTGCGACAGCCCAAGACATAGAAAGATGTCTGAAAGCGGGTATGGATGACTTCTTGGCTAAACCCATCGCACAAGATTCTCTTACCCAAATACTCCAAAAATGGTTGACTGTCAGCCATGATGTGTCTTCTAGTTATTGATATTTAAGTGTTTATTGATAATCTAGTTACATTTTTTAATGGGTAAAAGGATTACAGCGTGCTCAAAGGGGCAAGACCAAAGAAATAGCTCTTAGAATGAATCGTACATGAATTTTCCTGACAATATTGTGCTCAAAGGGGCAATCCCTTGTGCTTGCCCTTTAATTAAATGAATCGTACATGAATTTTAAATGTGCTAGTTCTATAAAAAGTATCACGACCGGGAAAAAATTTATCTCTTTATTTTTTTCCAACAATATAGGTGACATATTTCTCCAATAGCCACTGATGAATGCGATTTTTTTCGCTTTTGTCAAAAATACCCAAGTAGAAGACAAATAAAGTTATAAGAGAATAAATGATTCCAGTGACTAAAACAAAACCCACAGCATACCAGCGATCGTTCATGGCTATTGCCACCCAAGGTGTTAGTAACCAAAACAATAGATAACCTACCCCATAAGGTATTAATCCTGGGATGATGACTTTATTCACATAAGCTTTATTTTTCAACCCTATAATTTTGTTGGTATAATAAATGAAAATCAAGGCACTAACAATAGTGGCTAGTACGATTGTTATCACAATATTGAGGATATTTATTTCAAACAGTCTAAAAACAATGGTCATCGCAATACCTATTAATGTGATGCGTAAAAGTTGATAAATAAAGATGCGGTTTGGTTGTTCAATTCCCTTAAAAAAAGTTGTCCCAGGCCCGGTGAGAACATGTAAATGCTGAGGGAAGGTGAGAAAAACCATAATGACGCTGACTATTTGATATTGTGGATCATTTCCTAACCAAGCTGCAATGATGGGTGCTGAAAAAGCGGCTAAATAGCCCATAATAAATCCGGTTAGCAAACTCATCAGACGCGAGCCTTGCGCGTACAGATTTCGTACTTCTTGTTGGCGTTGTTGACTGTGCATATACGACATTGCCGGCAAAAAGACGGCATTCATAGAAGCCGGAATGAAAGTAGACATCACCGGAAATTTTGTACCGAGATCGAGTAAAGTCATTGCTTGGAGGTTGATTGCTGTACTGGTGATCATTTTATCCATTGACTGCAAAAATAGACCTAAGAGTCCAGAAATTTGCACAATGGCCCCAAACTTATAAAAAAATTTTAAATAAGATAAGTTAATATGCCTCAATCCGACAGATAATTTCGGAATCAGTTTGAAAGAAAGTATTATGTAAGCCATTATGCTGACAACATATCTAATCATAAGCGCATAAAACAGAGAGTAAACCCCCAATCCGCTGAATAAAAAAACAATAATCAGTACCGTTTCTAAAGTTAAACAAGTGATCCAAATTAGCATGGTTTCTGCAATCATTTGTAATCCATTTAAACTTTGTGGAAAGGCATCCAAGCTAAGCGTGAGCATAAACACGCAAACTGTTCCAAAAAACAAGACGAAAGCGGTGTCATGTAGTTTAGCAGGAATATTAAATACTTCTAATAGTGTAGGCATAAAAAACCACATTATTCCTATTAATATGATAGAAATAATGGTTACCAATAAGATGCCAGTAGAAAGCAGTCCATTGATTTTTTCAATTTCATTTTTAGCATGGTATTCGGCGACATAGCGAATATACACATTGGACACCCCAAAAGCGCCAAAGCCTATATAACTTGTCATGATCAGACAAAAAACCCATATGCCGTATGTTTCTAAACCGATAAAACTTAAAACTAAAGGGGGTATAAACAATCGTGTAGCTAAATGAAAAATTTTTGTTAAAACTGATATGGATAGATTCTTTGATATCAGTTTTTGCATTTCATGCTTGTCAATGACTTTATGCGATGGCGGTTTAAAAAGGGTAGACATAATCTGTTATGTATTTATGGCATGCTTCAATAAAAATAATAGCTATTGAGTAACACTTGGTTAGAGAGTCAAAAAAATAGCCATTCAAAAATGGCTTTAAATTTTAAAAGAAAAACTTTTATTCAGATAAAATTGTTAATAGGTTACAAATCTTATGTTACTTCAGATAAACTGTTTATTATTCACACAAGCGAACAATTTTCATCCTTTTTAACTATGCTGTGTTGCTCATAAGTTGTTTCTATTATATATTATTCATTGTTACAGTGTAAATTCAGGAGTTCAGGATTAAAGGAGTTCAAAGCAAGATTAATTGAACAATGTGTCTCGAAGCGGTGAAAGTGTGATCATTTAAATGAATCTTACAAAGTAAAATTATTGAGATGAAAAGAGGCATTATGCATTATGGCGCTTAAAGAATGACATATAGTTAATCCATTGTTTTTAAAGTCATCTTTGAACGCTTCGCTTTCTGCGAATGTTGTTCTTGGCAAAGCAGGCTTTGGGATTGTTTAAAGTCTCATTCTAGGCTAAAATGCATCAACTTCTTTTCATGCTATCACTTATGCTATCACTTATAATATACTTAACATTATCATAAATCCCACATTCCGCATAGCCTTTTTTGAAATTGATATTTTATAACTGATTGATTTATATTGAAATAGCTCTCTTGTCGCGTCGTGCGTTGCTTTGTTAATAAAACCTGGCATAAAATAATGTTTTATGACGTTTTGATTGCCACATATTTGTTATTTACGAGATTTTGATTAACTCGACAATCTCTTATGACCCAATTCATGGGCATGGGAGGACAGCTTCGCTAATACCCACACTACAATGTGACATTGTCAAATTAAAGACAACTCCCCTGATCCTGTGTTTGAGCATTATGTTGAGTTGAATGTACTTTTTTGAATCTATCTTGTTTTATATCAAAATCAATAGGTTATAAAATATAATTTTTGAAACGAAGGTATGCGGAATGTCGGATAAATTGCGCTTTTTTTTATTTAACAGCCAACAGCTTTCAGCAGTTAGTTGTCTTACAGCTTAAGTCAGGTGGTGGTGACTAACTAAATACGAAAATTATAACGGTGGACAGTATAATACCTTCGCCAAAAACTTGAGTATTAAACTCAGCTATTTGAAAAACGCTTAAAAATCAATGAGATTCAAAATAAGCTAAACGGGGTTCAAGAATACGGATCGTTATTGAAATTTAACCAATATGACATAATAACCATTTTATTAATGAGATTATTAGCGAAGGTATTGTTATAATGCCGTGAGTTTTTTACCCAATTTGGCTAATTGTATGGCATAAGTTTTTATCAAATACCGTTTTGACAGTCTTTCTACCCAACGAGTTGGGATAGCTTTTTCACCGTAAAATGCCCCCGCTAATTGTCCATACAGCGCACCGGTACTACTCGCCTTATTGCCAAGATTTACCGCTAAAAGCAACCCTTTTTCAAAGCTATCGCTTAAATAAAATGCCCATAGAGCTGCTTCTAGGGCGTTCACCACATATCCAGTGCCACTTATAATCGGTGGTTGTTTCTTTTTAAAAGAACCACAAGCTATTGCATCAATTTTCATGGCAAGAGGATGTTTTTCCCAATACCCTAGTGCTGGGCTATAACGTTTGCTCAACAAGGTTTCTTTATCTACCTCATTGATAGCACCAACGATCAATGCACTAAAATAACGACAGGCATCAATAGCGGCTTTAACACCATGGGTTGTGCGCGAACTTTCCCCTGATTTTTCAATGGCTTGTTGAGGAATATTAGCATAAAACAGTGGCACAGGAGTACAACGTATAACAGAACCACTGCCGGCAGAATATTCATCAGAAGAGCCACAATACGGCTTACCGCAACGCTCAAATTTTTCTAAAGCTTCTCGGACAACCATGCCAATACCAACACATTTGCCGGTACTCGTTAAATAGCCTGTTCGATACCATTGACAATAACGAGTTAATTGATCGACGGGATCGAACCCACGTTTTTCAATCAAACTTTCTGCCAAACAGAGTGCCATTGAAGTATCATCTGTCCATTGTCCCTGTTTCAGTTCATAAACACCACCGCCAATCAGGTCAGTAATGGGGGTAAATGAGCCCGGCGTTTTTAATTCAACTGTGCTACCTAACGCATCTCCGATCGCTAAACCTAATAGGCTGCCGCAATAACGCTCAATGGAACACATACTAGTCGTTAGATTGTTGTAATGTATTAAATACCGAAGAAAATAGATACGCTAGCTCGATAATCGGAATAGCTTGATCCTTATAAGAAAAACAGGAAAGGGCTAAAGGTTCCCAATATTGTTGATGTTCAGGCAAATCACAAGCGGTGTCATCACTGACATAAATATTCTGTGGTGTGCTTGCCAAATGCAAACCCGCATAATGGATCGGGTGAGTTGGATCATCTTGGTAAACCGCAATGCCTACAACATTATCCTTTGTCAGGATCATTTTGTCACCGTCTAGCAAATACTGTATATCTAGCACTGGCAAAATGCGATCTTGAAAAATTAACACTTCACAACAGTAAGGTGAGGTACAAGGTACATCAAATAACTTTGGCGATATCAGTACTTGCCACATTTCATGGTGGCCGACTGCGGCTTTTAGATCTCTTCCAAAATCTAATAACCACGCTCGACTGGTTATAACAACTTTTTCTTCGGTCATTTTCAATTATCAGTTATCAGTGATAAATTATCACTCGTTATCATATAAATTTTACGTTTTGACGTGTGCAAGTTTAGACCCTTTGTTATATACAATCCTTGTCGTTCAATTTTAAAAGAGCGGAAAACCCTACAAGAATTACTTATAAAAAAGGATTATCAGTCGTTCAAAAAGGCGCATTTCTAAAAAAAGGGTCATATCTAATAAATCTTGAAGGCCCGATTTTAGTGAAAAATTTATTTTGCGGCCCCATTTTAGTGAAAAATTTATTTTGCGGCCCCATTGATTTTCGTTCCAAATTTATTTTGCTTTTATTTGTTTTTGAACTACTGATTATTGAATACGCTTTATTGCGTACTGATAAAACGTTCATAAAGCTTAAGACAATGTTTTATCAAAGCGGCACCACTACAAACACAAGCTATCTTATCTTGATAAATCAGCAGTTTCGATAACGGTGATTCAGGTATTTTCATAGAAACCGGTAAATCTGTCAGGTAGAGATGCTCTTGTTTAAGGTTGATATTCTCCACCTCATCGCAGGTAATACCTAAAGCCTGCTCTTCTGATTTGAATAAAACTAAATATTCTCGGTTTTCTGGCAATTCTAACAATAAAGATAAATCGTTAGCTAAACAAAACACAGGTGAGGGTTCGTGATGTTCAGAAAACCACCCTATAGCACCTTGAGAGGTAGGATCAACTTGCACATCAGCAATAATTTCTACAGACTCTACCTCATCTTGAGGTACAAACAAATACCTACCATCAAATACCAATAAGACATACAAGTGCGGATTTTTCATTTTGTTATAACCCTATTTGGATACCTCTTGACGAAGATTTTTCCAAAATCGCGACGATATTCTTGACTTAATTAAACAATTGCTCCTGCTAAAGCTTTATCAATCAAATCTAACAATTCGGTGTCTTGATAAGGCTTTGTCAAATAGGCGTTCACTCCCGCGTTTTTAGCTTGCTCACGGTGTTTTTCTGTTGTACGTGAGGTAATCATAAAAATGGGTAAATTCTGCGTGGCTTGATTGGCACGAACATGAGCCGTCAGTTCCAAACCATTCATACGCGGCATCTCCATATCGACTAGCATCACATTAGGACGAGTTTGGTTCATCATTTCAATGGCTTCTAGCCCATCCTTCGCAAGCTGCGTTTCAAAACCGGCATCTTCAACTAATAGCGATAACGATTTTCTCACACTAAGCGAATCATCAACAATCATAATATGCGGTATGGTCACAGGCCCTGCTGGCATGGCTTGTTCATCTTGAAGTTGAGGCATAGAAGACATTGCAGCTTGCATGGGGGAGCGTAATAATTCCGGTAAATCCAACAACGGTACCAATGCACCATCACCCAGAATGGAAGCACCCGCAACACCATGGAGGTTTTTCACATAATTACCCATGCTTTTCATAACCAAATCGTGGGTATCCAAAAGCTCATCGACAACGACGGCTGTTATCCCGGTTTCTTGACGCACCAAAATAATGGGGCGCGTTTCGTTCTCATCATTTTTTTCCCGCACAGAAGGCAAATTGAGTAAACTTGCCAAAGATTTCAACGCATAGATATTTTTGCCCATTTTTAGGGTCATTTCATCACCAACTTGGTAAAATTCTCCTACCCCAGGTGCCAAAGCTTGTTCGATATTATTGGTAGGAATCCCATAGCGACTGTTAGAAACGCGCACCAACAAAACATGCACCGTTACCAGTGTCATGGGTAACTTAATCAAAATCGTTGTTCCTTGGCCCGTTTTTGACATCAAATCAAGGGTGCCTTTCATCTGGCGAATATTGGTATGCACAACATCCATACCTACTCCACGCCCTGAAACTTGTGTAACTCCCGATTTAGTTGAAAATCCTGACATCAGAATTAAACGAGCCAATTCTTGATCTGTCAATTCCTGAGTTTCAGTAATTAATCCACGTTGAATCGCCGTAAAACGAATGTTCGTATAATTTAACCCTTGCCCATCATCTTCACATTTCACCACGATATTATTGCCTTCGCGATAAAAACTCAGTTTGATGCTGCCCGATTCAGGTTTGCCTAAAAGGGTACGTTCATCGGCATTTTCTATTCCATGATCAATAGCATTACGCAAAATATGTTGTAATGGATCACCTAAGTTGTTTAACACCTCACTGTCTATCAGAATGTCGGTGCCCTCGACAATCAGTTCTACTTTTTTGCCTGTCATCCGGCATGTCTGTCGAACATTGCGTTGCAACTTAGAAAGAATGGTATTCACCTGCACCATGCGCGTTGTCATAATATTGTTTTGAAATTCCTTATTAAGGCGATCTTGGTGAATAAACATTGTTTCTAATTCAACCAGATCTTCCCGTACTGACATCGCCAATTCACGATTATCTACAATCGACTCAATAAAACTATGCGCGACACTATGCAACTCGTTATATTCTTCAAATTCCAGAGGATCAAATTCATTCTCATGTTGAGCGGTTTTTGGGTAGCCGTTTTCTACACCCGTGATGCCACGTACATCAACCAGATTTTCTAGTTCAAACGTCTTTTGTTGAAGGCGTAAATTTTGATCCGTCAATGTGCGCGTATTGTGCATAACCTGTTTTAATCGTTCTTGAATTTGCCCCACCGAAATTGACAATTCACCCACCAAACGCATCAATTCATCAATCGTTTTAGTCGGCACCCTCAAAACCTGCTCTGGTGTTGATGGAGCGGCATCCGTTGCCGGTTTATCAGCTTCCGCTTTTTTAGGTTCCGCTTTGACAGGCGTAGGCGCTGCTGATTCTGTCGTTTCACGGGGTGGTGGCGCATCCAGTTTTCCTTTATCAATACGATTTGCCCAATCTAACACCGATTGCAATACTTGCTGTGCCTGCTGTGGCGGATCATCTTGCCCTAATAAGGCATCAACCATTATTTCTATACAGTCAGCCGCTTCCACCATCGTATTTGTCAATTCTTCCGGTGGCACAATTTGATGCTTAGCCAAATACTCCAATGTATCTTCAAGATGATGGGCTATGTTGGCAATACCTTTAATGCCAAGAATATTCGAAGAACCCTTCAAGGTATGCGCGATACGCTGCGCCCGTTCAATTTCTGCAATTTCAGGATTCTGAATAATATTCTGAATACAAGTCGAAAAATCTCCTGCATGTTGGGGCGTTTCTTGTAAATAAGCCTCCAACAACTCACGATTAAGTTCTTCTGGAATAGTTAATAAAACATCTTCTGGTTGAGCAGTCGTTTGACGCTGATAAGCCTCAAATTCATCAGATTCCTCTTCAACCGTTGAACCTGCTGTCAATTGATTGAATAATGCAACAGCTGCTTCATCCGTTAAAGGTTGCGCCCAAGTGGTTTGCCGTAAGAGATTGATTAAGGCAATCACACTGTCAGCCGGTTTAGCAAGATAAGCTAACACTAACGCAGGCCATTCTTCTAACACTTTTTTGGCCTGTGTTTTATGCGCTTGATCTTGAATACTCAAGGCTGTGATATTATCAATAATGAAAGTACAAAATGCTTGCAATCCTTCTAAACCTAACATTTCGGATGCCGCATATAAACGGTGCATAACGCAGGTATAATTTTCTAACGCTTCAGTTGTTGCACTCTCACCTGCGTTATGCTGAATCATTTTATTGAGCGCAGTTGTCAAATCTTCTTTAGCAAATTCGAGTTCACTAATGAGAATTTCCAACACTTCAAGATTGCCTAATGATATCTCGCCGCTGACTTCTAAATCAAGCGGTGGCAATACTTCAATGACGTGGGTACTCGTTTCCATCGCTACCGCCTCAGACGGTGGTGTCGCATCCGTTCCAGCCTGTTGAGGTTTTGTTAGCAATGTCGTCAATAAATCAGGGGCAAGTGAAGCCTCTAAAGGTGAAGGCCAGCCAGAATCTTGCATAAAACTGACTAAATTGGGCGCTCCCGTAGTAGGTGATTGCAAATACTCTAAAACTTCTACAGGCCATTTTTCAAAATACGTTTGCGTTTTGATTCTTTGACTTTTATCCAATATAGAAAAAGCCATCAAGTTATCATTGACAAACGTACAGACTTCTTGCAATCCAGCCAAGCTTGCCATTTCGGCCACATCCCATATGTCTTGTACTTTATTAGTATAATCTTCAATCGCCTCTAAAAAGGCTTCTGCTTCATTTTCCATAGATACACATACCTCAATGGCTGCTGTAAATCCCTCTTTTGAATCACTAATTTGATTACAAACCAGTTCTAAAATATCCTGAGAAAGCAACTGAAGAACTTCTTCTTCAACGATCCCCGGTACTGCCGAATCTGTTGTCGTATCAATAAGGCTATGAACCGTGGTTTGCGGTCGGATCAATTTTTCTAGTAAGCTTGAAGCCGCATCAAGCTTTGTAGGCCAGTGGGTATTCTGCAAATGGTTTACTAATACATCAGCCTCAATTTTGGGTTTTTGTAAATACGCAACGATCTTTGAGGGCCATTCTGCCAACACAGTTCGGGCCCCTTCTCTAGTTGATACCGGCTCCCCAGCCAATGCCATCAGATTGTCATTGATAAATGTGCAAACTTCGGTTAACCCATCCAAACCAGCCTGTTCGGCTTCCTCCCAGAGGATTTGCACATATTCGGTATAACTCATAACCGCTTCTAACAATGCCTCACTGCC
>QNEL01000082.1 GCA_003645185.1 Candidatus Parabeggiatoa sp. nov. 3 | reverse complement strand
TGTTCACGGCTCCCGGCAAAAGCAGCTTTGAATTGGGCGTGTATAGTCAAAATGATACGGGTAACGGTTCTTTTGCTAAGGGTAGCCCTCAAGCCGATAATGCTGAACAGGATACTTATGCTGTCACTGGACGTGCTACATTGACACCTTGGCAACAGGATCATTCCTTGTTTCATTTAGGATTAGCGGGTTCTTACCGTGATTTTGGAGGTAACGATTTTCAAGTGACACAGCGTGCAGAAATGCACTTCGGCCAATCAATCGTGACCAGTGGTATAACGCCTGCCAATAATCTGGCTATACTGGGTGTTGAAGCCGCAGGGTTATTTGGGCCTTTCTCTTTCCAAAGTGAATATATGCAGTTATTGGTTGATGCTGAAGACGGCGCTGAGGATGCCAAGTATGATGGTTATTATGTGCAATTAGGTTATTTGCTCACGAATGGCTATCGCGGTTATAATAAAGGTAAGTTTGGTGCGGTGAAACCGTTATCGAAATACGGCGCTTGGCAATTGATGGGTCGTTACAGTGTTTTAAACGCTGAAGATAATGATGCAGGGATTGAGGCGGAAAATATCACTTTAGGGCTGAATTGGTTTCCCAATACGTCGGCCCGTATTTCTGCTAACTATATTATGACGCAGTTAGACGGTGCCGATAAACCAGAGAAAGATGATGGTGATGCCTTTACGCTTCGTTTTCAATATGTCTTTTAAGGGCAAGCACAAGGGATTGCCCCTACAAATTTTTTAGGGCAAGGGCAAGATTCTCTATATACCCTTATTAAATTTATTAAGCGTAAGTTAGAATTTAATTAAAAAATGGAGTATTATACGTTAACCTTCATAAATTGGCTGAGTCTAAATTCTGAAAAAGCAACTTTTTTCAATAAACTTAGTTTTTTACGACTATGGTAATTTACACTTGAATTCCCAAATTACTGTCAACTCATTGTTAATGAAGAAAATGAAAACAGTACGAAGTCAAGTGTAGTGTAAATCGCTATCGTTTAATTTGTATGTTGGTTATTCGATAGTGTTTATTTGTTCAATATACAATTGTTAAGAGAACGATAAATGAATAATATATATGTTGGAAATCTGGCTTATACTGTGACGGACGAAGAACTCACGGTGCTTTTCTCAGAATATGGGGAAGTTACAAACATCAATCTCATCACTGACAAGTATTCTGGTCAGTCGAAAGGTTTCGGTTTTGTTGAAATGTCGAAACAAATAGACGCTGAAGAAGCTATTAAGGCGCTTAACGGCTTTTTAGTGAAGGGAAGAAATATCAAAGTGAATCTGGCTCGCCCACGCGAGGATCGTCCACAGAGGAAATCCAGGTATTAAGGAACTTGGAAAAATAATAACGCCTCAAGAGCGGTCGATAACCCATAAAAATATGATGTTTATACATTTATGTTGCGTTTTCAATATGTTTTTTGAGGCGTTATAATCAAAATAGAGATGTTCATAAAAATAATTTCCGCAGGGCGATAACTTTGGGAAGCCCCTACATCAAATCGTATTGCTGGCCACTGCCCTTGTGAAATTATTGACCTGAAATTATCTATAGATAGAACGCTGATCAAACTGTTATGGCCTGATTAACACTGATTCATTATTAGACTTGTCCCTTAATAAGCTAAGTCCTTTATTTTTATGAACGTTGTATTTCGTACTTTCAATGGGTTCCGTTTATTTAGGGACAAGTCTATTATAAGAGATCAGCGGCTATTAGTTTAATCAGTCAAATCAGTATCCTATAGCTTTTAAGATAATTAATTATTGTAAAAAGACATTCTTTTTCCAATACCTTCGCCAAATTATATTTGATATGATTGGCGGAGGTATTGTTTTCTGAACATTTATTCATATCAAAAGCTTTAAGCTGATAACTGTGGTAGAACGTTTGTTTGAGTTGTCAGTGGCTCGACAATGTATAATGTATTAATTCATTTTTTTGAGCTTTTTCTCGTTTTCATAAAAGGCCTTAAAAATCATCCCGCTTTTCATCAGATTGATAATCTGCAAAGAATTTGTAGTCTGTTTGTCATTGTTCAAAATTGTCGGATTAATGCCATTTGACAAATTTGACAGAGTTTTTAGCATTAGAAAATGCTGAAATAGCATTATTAATCAATCGATTATCTTCTTAATGGTTTAAAAAATACTGCCTGTGGGGAATAAAATTGTCTTTTTAAGCTCAAATAGAACAAGAATATAAATTGTCCTACAAATAGTTCCAAAAAAGGCTTCCAATTTTGCAAATATTATGATAAGGTCGGTCGATACTTCTGATATTTGCTACGACACCACTTCATTAATATATTGTTTTTTACACAATTTTTGAAGACCGTCATGTTACTAACTGACTCTAAAAAAAGGAGCCTTGATGGAAAGTTCAATTTTAGGAATATTAACGGATAATCGTGACGTTACTCCGTTATTGCTTGATGGGTTGCAAGGATTAGAACCCCCCGATGGTTCTTCAATCGGTATTGCTACGATTGTCAATGGACAGATATTTTCGCAGAAAGTGTCAGGAACCATCTCGGATTTAAAACCTCTAATGCCTTCACAAGGTGAAGCTTCTAGCGAAGGCATTGCTTATCAATGCCACCCAGATGTTGATAAACATCGGTCTAAACTCCATGCCTCTGAAAAAGTGGCGGTAGTTTATAGCGGTGTCCTACTCAACGGCCCCTCTATCCTTAAACATTTGCTGAAGTTGGGGTGTGAGTTCAAAACTCAAGATGATGGGGAGATTGTACTCCACTACCTTAACTACTTTTCAAATTTAGAAACGGTGCTTTCTCCATTAAAGGTAATGGACTTAATGCTTTCCAAGTTAAAAGGGCATTATGCCGTAATCGCTTTATTTGCTCAACCTCAAGCATCAGTTGTAGCCTGCTGTAGAAGGTTACCGTTGGCGATTGGGCATTCTCAAGAGGCGTTTTATGTGGGTTCCAGCACTTTAGCTGTGAAACGACTGGCTCACCCCGTCATGCAATTGGAAGAAAGTCGTGGGAGTGTATTGAGTTTAATTTAAATCAGTGACAAAAATCGTGCCCTCAATCTTTGGTGAAGCGAATAGAACGCTGATTTGAAATAGGCAAAGGGTTCTGGAAAAACTCAATAAGCTGTTTTGTCAATCAATACGGTTGCCTCTAGCTTTGGTTGTATTTGGGCAATGGGTAAATTGTCGCCATGCCGCCAGGCGGTTACAGCTTCTCGTTTACTCGCTCCGGTGACTATAAATAATAATTGTTCGGTATTGGATAATGCCGCGACGCTGAGACTGACGCGATCCGGCGGCGGTTTAGGCGCGTTGTAAACGGCGTGAACTAATTCATTTGGGGAATGCGAGTGTCCGGGAAATAGGCTGGCGGTATGGCCGTCTTCTCCCATGCCCAGTAGTACCATATCAAAGGGTAAAGCTTTCTTGATAATATCTGTGTAGCGATGAGCGGCTGTTTTGGCACCCAAGTGTGCGGGTATAGGATGAATTTGGTTTGAAGACATTTGGACGGGATCAAGCCAAGCTTGTGCAGCCATGACACTGTTACGATCCGCATCATTTTCGGGTAAACAGCGTTCATCGCCATAATAGATATGCCAATGTGCCCAATCGCTATTTGTTTCTGCGAGCAAGCGGTAAGTTTGTTTTGGGGTGCTACCCCCTGCGAGTACTAGACTAAAAAAGCCTTTTTTATCAATAGCTTGTTGAGCGGATGTCAATATTTTTTGGCAAGCTTCATAAGCAACTGCTTCAGCATTGTCTAGTAATTGCCAGTTGAGAGATTCGATAGTGTTGTTCATGAGGTATTTTGTTAAGTTTCAAAGACGCAAAATAAATTTTGCGTCTTTTGGAGTGCAAAATTTATTTTGCGTCTTTTGGAGTGCAAAATTTATTTTGCTTCGGCGTGATTGAGATTAATAATGACCTTTTTTTGGGAATGCGCCCGGATTGAATACCGCATTCTGCCATAAACGCTGACGTGCCTTTTTAGCTAAATTGGCTTCATCACAAACAGTCAACCAATGATCATTGATAACAGAAATGAGTGTATTAATGATCTCTTTCGCTTTTGTTTCTTCCAATCTCTAATCACGACAAATAGACAGCGCATTGACAAGGGTGGCATGATTACCTTGTTTTCCTTCAAGATTCATGGCTTGAGTCGCCACTAGCCCCGTCCTATTTTGTTGTGCATCAATCAAGCTGATTTTACCGGCAACGATTGGCTGCGTATCTTGAGGCAACCATATCCAAACAAAGGCTTGTGAGGCATTAGAAGTCATCATCAAGTTCTACCTTTTTGGTAAATCCCTTTGAAGGGAGTATTTGCACGATAGTGGCAATTGCTTGGGAAAGTTGAGTGAGTTGGCGTGGATCATTTCCCATTAATGGAATACCGACAATGATTGCCGCTTCAAAGACAGTTCCAATCGCGACATTGGGATTACCCTTTTCCAATAAGCTGATGGTATAGCGACTGACTCCGACACGTTCAGCTAAATCGGCTTGTGAACGGTGAGATTCTATACGGGCCGCTTTTATCATCGCGCCTAATGTTTCTAAGACAATTGTCGTCTGTCTTAACAGCGGTTTAGGATTTTTTAAGGGCTTGTTCATGTTGATTTTATTAAGCAATTGAATGATTATTGCCTAGTATACTCAACATGTCAGTCATTTCAAAAAAAGAGTTCTATAGCTTTTTACAAAAGGAAAATAGACGCGCTTTGACGCTAAAGACGCTAAAGACGCTAAAGAGGTAAAATTTTTTGCGTTATTTTGCGTCTCTTGCGTTGATTTGTGTAGCTAGGTGTTTAAGTCCCGATTTTTTGGCCAGCATCAGCTTATCAACACGCTCCCATGATGATTTATCATACTTAATACCTGCAGCCCACAAAGATTGACGAAAATTCTCCGAAAGATGAGCATGAAATGCATCTAATGGCATTGTTTTAGAACCACACGTCTTACGTGTCACTGTGACTTCAGTTTTTTGTGTTTCATAATTGTATTACAGAGATTGTGTCATCGATTTTAAAATCCAACAAATTTATATGACCAACTATGCTCCTAATAGTAGCACTTTTGAAAATAGGCTATGGTTTTCAAGCAATCGCCTTTTGACGATACCTTGCTCGTTTTCAGATAAACCTGTTTGTGTGAGTTCATCATCATACAAAAAAAGCCTATTGGTTCCAATCACTAAGAGGCTTATCCCATTTTTCTCAAAATTATCAAGACACTTCCAAAATTGGATATTTTGGATGAAGTGACAACACTTTCAAGCCACATATTATCTTCTGGATTGATTCCTCAAAAGGCCAGCACTGATGCGACTCATATAGCCATAGCGGCTATTCATAAAATGGATTTTCTCATGACTTGGAATTGCCGACACTTAGCTAATGCTGTAATCGCTATAGAAATCAACAAAATTTGCCAAGATTTAGAATTGACTTGCCCTGTTATTTGTACCCCGGAAGTACTAATGGGAGATGAAAAATATGATTATTGAAGACGCTATTGTAGATGAAATCCAAGCTATTCGAGAAAAACAAGCCTCAGAATATGGCTTTGACATCGTTGCCATTATAAAAGCGGCAAAACATCGTCAAAATACCTCTGAACATCAGGTTGTCTCTTTTGTTAATCAACCAAAATGTGTAATTAACCATAACGAAACTCCTACAAAATAAGCGTGCTGGTAACAGCACCCCCGACAAACACCACCTCATCAAGCAAAGTGCCTAAATGAGAAGCGACTTGTTCAAGCATGATTAGATTTGCATGACGATTCATTGAGAAATCCTCTCGGTTATACTCGGCGCGGGCATAAACTTTTGCCTGAAAAACTTTTGGCAACCCCATGTTTTCACTACGGGCTATTCACATTCAACCCCGCCACCGCCCGATGCGTCTTAATTTTTTTATGATCGATTTGGTACGTAATGCTTGTGGAAAACTAAGAGCTAAAAGTTTAAATTGTGCCCGCGTGCAGTATAATTCCCAGCATGAATTTCTGATTTGCTCATAAACAATTCACTGGCTAATTCTTCATAAATCCAGTCTCGTTGTCCAATGACAATTAACTTTAAGAGTATCAATATATCTTGTGGTTTCATTATCTTACGCTGTTTGCGAATCACGAAAATGGATATCATTATACGCTTTGACAGCGTTTTTTGAACAACAATGTCTAAGGGCGCATTTCTAAAAAAAGGGTCATCAAGATAAATCCTGAAGGCCCGATTGGAATGCCTGTTATTTTGCGCCAGCCCGATTGGAATGCATGTTATTTTGCGATGATCAAGATTGATAATGACCCTTTTTTTGGGAATGCGCTCATACCTAATGTTGTTACCTTCAGAATAGAAGATGGTGGGCAAGTTCGTTTCGACGCTGGGCGTCGAAACGAACTTACCCACCCTACATTAATAGATATTTAAAGTTTGAATCATATTATCCCATTCCGCAAACCAAGGGCTATATTTGGCTAATTCCAGCAATTCTATAAAATAATAATCTATTTCTGTAGAGAGGGTGATATTTAACCGGGCTAAACTCTTTTTGATTAAGGTATCTACATCATTTTTGGTGGCAACTGTATATAATTCACCTCGTTCTAAAGCATCAAGGGTTTCGGCCGTCGTTTTAGGTGACAATTCAGCTTCGCTTCCCGGCATCACACTTTTTATTTTCAGTTTTAAATGGCTTTCAAGTTTGGCGCGTCGATTCAATAAATAATCTTGTAGCGCTGTTCTTGATTGAACCGAATTAATGTCTTGTTTTTTTTGAGCAATTAAATGGCTTATTTCGTCTTGAACAATCTGTTGTAAATCATGCCATGTAAATTGTCTCTTTTTCTCCAAATTTCGTGCGTATTTATCCAATAAAGTCACAAACTGATCAATTTCTATCAACAGAGTCGATTCTATCGTGTAAGCTGCCCAAATATAAACACTTATCCCTAATTTTGCTGGCAATGCCACCATAAGGTTATTTCGATGCGTTTGAGTGAGCCTGTCTTTGTCAAATACTAAAACCGTTTTATCCCATAATGATGTCTTATTTTTAATGTGACTAAAAAAATGTTTATACGTTTCAATATGTTTAATGATTTCATCCAAGCCGCCCATAGCCCAAAACATAACTTGAGGCGCGTTGTCAGCGATTTGATGCTTATTGCTTAAAATGGTTTGGATATATCGCGCATCGTCATGGCCTTCTACAATGATCAGTTTATCGGCCTCAATCGCATTAAGATAATCTAACGCTGATTCACTCCCTAAAGATTCGAGGATTTTAATTTGACGGCTGGGCTGTAAACCGATTTTAGGGCCGGGCAAATACTGCGAAGACACAATGGGCCAATATTCACCCATCGGACTCGCTAACAAGTGAAATAAATGCGTCGGGTTAGCACTTCTGATCAAACTTTCATTGTGCGTTGTCAAAAAAACCTGTTTACGATCCGCATGTTTGACTAACACATTCAACAATCTTTTTTGTATATCACGGTGAATATGAGAATCTGGTTCATCTAACAAAATAATCCCTAAATCTTCCGTTTCTTCATAGCAAGATAACAGAATTTCAATAACTTGTAATGTACCACTGCCAAGTAAAGCAATGTCAAGCGGTGTAGTTTGCTGCCCTATTTTAAGGTTGACAATCACATGAACATCGGTTTGAGGTTCAGTCAGAAAACTCAATTCAATCTTTTCTTGATTATTCAATAAAATATATTCTAAATCGCGAATAAAACGGGGATAAAGTAAGCTTTCCTGAACCATATAATATAAACGATAGAGCCGATTGCGTAAGACTTGCATAGATTGATGCGAATGCACGTAATGATCGACTTTCGGCTTTGTTTCAAAGGCTTCGATAATATTCAATGCGGCAACTGAGGAGGCATAAACGATTTTGATTGGATGAGGGAAATGCTTGAAAAAAGTATTCAATTTGAGATAGTCAAATGGTTTACTTTCTAGCGTTATCACATAAACCCGTCTCCTAACCAATCTAATCCCAAAACCAATCCTGATCTGTTCTTGATTTTTAGAAAGCGTGACTTCAAGATAAATCATCTCATGCGTTAAATTATGAAACAGACTATCGTATTGCGGTTTTTTAACCGATATAAGACTTTCTCGCGCAAAATAAGTCTCTGTTGGGCGGGCATAAAAGCGATAGTCTCCTTCATTCAGATTAAGTCGATTATCTGCCCTCTTAACCTGAAAAATAAGATGGTTAAAGCATTCATTCCACAAGGCTAAGGCTTCCAATATCGTCGTTTTACCCGAATTATTAACCCCCGTTAAGATATTGATATCATCGTTGAGATCATGGAGAGTGATTTGGCTGAAACATTTAAAATTTGTGATCTGAAATTTTATAATGTGCATATTTGTAATCTTTTTGTCCGAGTTTTTTTTCAACACAGAGAGCACAGAGTACCACAGAGTACCACAGAGTTTAATGATATTCTGATATTAAATGCATTGTAATAACGCAAAAGACGCAAGAGACGCAAGAGACGCAAAAGATTTATTTTTAAGGCTTCTTTAGCATCCTTTAGCGTCTTTAGTGTTTTTAGCGTTTATTTTCCGGTTTTTAGTAACGACCAAAAAATAAACTCAAGGCAATTTTAAGAGTTGTAATTTGATGGAAAGGGAGACAACCCTTCTACAGTAATAACGGTTTGTAAACGATGTTCCTCGCTTGGCGCGACGGTTACGATGTTATTGGCAGCATTCGCAGATTCTATGCACACCATGCGAAGATAGTTTTGGTAACCTAAATCGCCTAATCGTGCGGCTTTTTCTATCCAAGGATTCCAAACGACAGTGGTTTGACTGCCCGTTTTTTGGATACGAATCTGTCGATTAAAGCCGATATCCTGAAGTAAACAATCAGCCGTGCTATTTGGGTAAACCCGATCCATTTCGGCATTGATTTGAATTGGGCCCGTTTCAGGTTCACCTTCTAATTGAGCGACGGTATCAATATATTGGCTATTTTCCAACCCGTGAATGCTGATTTGCGTCACTTCGCTGACATTAAAATAACTGTGTAAGGCTTCACCAAGCGTAAACGTTTCGTTTCCGGTGTTACGAGTCACTAATTCAACCTGTAAATCGGCACCAATGGTGATCACGGTTTCTAATTGAAAGGCATAAGGCCATAATGCCCTAATATTGTCATGGTTTTCAAGACTCAAAACTATTTGCGTCGCGCCTTCGGCCGTCACTTTCGTTTCACTCAGTGTCCAAACGATTGTACGGGCAAAACCATGTGCGGGCTTGTTAGGATCGCTCAAGTGATGCCCAAACCACGGCCAGCAGACAGGAATACCGCCACGAATAGGCTTATTGGGATTCAATGACGCTAATCCACTTAACCATAGCACGGGATTAGGATCATGATGTGGACGAAAAGTCATCACTTGCCCCCCTTTTAGGGAAATAATGCTTTGTGCGTAGTCATTTTTAATGTCAATAACAGGTGTACCATCGTAACCCGCTTTTAATTCTAGATGATGATCAATAGCAAAACGCTCGTTGAGGTTTTGTAAATCGGTTAAACGATTTTTGAAAGTTTTGAGATCGAGAGTGTACATTGAATTTCAGGCGTTCAGGAGTTATAGGAGTTCATTCGTTCCCTGAGTTATTGTTTGTAAGGGCGAACCTTTGTTATCGCCCAAGGGCTGTAAGGGCGAACCGGCCTGTTCGCCCAAGCTTAATGGCATTGAGGTGAAATCTGTGGAAAACTGACACCTCATCAATCTTCTTCAATATTCAACGAATGCCGCCATCTTAGATCTTCGCGTTCAAATAAGCGGCGACTTTCACGAGGCCCCCAACTTCCCGCTGAATAGGTGGAAATGTAATCGCGTTCCATAGCCCAGGCCCGTAAAACAGGATTGACTACTCGCCAAGCGTATTCGACTTCATCGTAACGCAAAAACAGTGATCGATCACCGGTGATCACGTCTAATAACAGTTCTTCATAAGCGTCTTTAGAGACATCTTCTTCTTTTCTGAAGCTGGCATCTAAACTGACAGGGCGGGTGTTCATTTCTAATCCGGGTTCTTTGGCTGTCATTTCAGCTTTGATACATTCTGTCGGTTGAATGCCTAACAGTATCCAGTTAGGGCGCATACGTTGAATTTGATTTGCGCGGAAAAACTGTTGTGGTGGCTGTTTGAAGCAAATGGAGATCATAGATTGTGCTTCTTTCAGGCGTTTGCCAGTCCGTAAATAAAAGGGAACACCGGCCCAACGCCAGTTATCTATAAAGACTTTCATGGCCGCGTAGGTTTCGGTGACACTGTCTTTGGGCACTTTATCTTCTTGTAAATAGCCTTTGATTTTTTCGCCATTAACGATGCCTTCGGTATATTGAGCGCGAAAGGTTTGGGCATGTACAGCGGCAGGGGAAATGGCGCGTATGGATTTGAGCACCTTGACTTTTTCATCGCGCATCGCTTCGGCTTCCATAGAGGCCGGGGGTTCCATCGCGACTAGCGTGAGCAATTGCAATAAATGGCTTTGTATCATGTCTCGCATCGCGCCGGCCCCATCGTAATAATCAGCACGACTCCCGACACCCATGGTTTCTGAGTGAGTAATTTGGACATGATCAATGTAGTTGCGATTCCAAAGGGGCTCAAGCATGACATTGGCAAAACGAAACACTAAAACGTTTTGTACTGTTCCTTTGCCTAAATAATGATCGATGCGGTAGATTTGATCTTCACGAAGGTAGCGAGAAAGGCGTTGATGTAGGGCACGGGCGCTCTCTAAGTCGTAGCCAAAGGGTTTTTCGATAACGACGCGCCGCCATCCATGCCCTTCATCCAGTAAACCGCTTTCACTCAAGTTTTGGGCAACTGTACCAAATTCGGCGGGGCGAATGGACAGGTAAAAGGCTAGATTTTGGGGAAAAGTGGGATCGTTATTGATAAATTCCCGCATTTTGGAGTACATGCTTGTCTCACTGAGATCACCTTCAAAATAGTGTAGCCGTTGTTTAAAGTGTTCAAACACTTTTTCATTTAAGCCATTACGGGCTTTAGCTATCAGCATGTCTTTGACTTCAGCAATCCATTTATCACGATTCCAAGGCCGACGTCCCGTTGCTAAAATCACAGTGCCTTCGGGTAAACGTCCTGCAATTTCAAGGTGATATAAGGCAGGCATGAGCTTGATACGAGATAAATTGCCTGTTGCGCCAAAGATGACGTAGGTACAAGGTTGTTCTTCTATCATCAGGTGGTTCCTTTTGTTAAAAGTAGAGACGCGAGGCATCGCGTCTCTAAAGGTATAGCAAAGAAACATCGAACAGGAGACGCGAGCATCGCGTCTCTACAGGTATATAGCGTTTCCCGATTGGATAAAGTACACTCATGTCAAATAGGTATGCAAAGGGCGCATTCAAAAAAAAAGTCATTATCAATTGTGCCGAAAGTAAAATAAATTTGGAACGAAAAGCCTTCGCAAAATAACATGCATTCCAATAGGAAGCAAAATAAATTTTGCACTCCAAGATCAAGCAAAATAAATTTTGCACTCCAAGATCAAGCAAAATAAATTTTGCACTCCAAGATAAAGCAAAATAAATTTGGAACGAAAAAACTTTCTCAAATAAATTTGTACTTCATTCAATCGGGAAACGCTATAGCAACACCGAACAGACGCGAGCATCGCGTCGAAACATACAATGAGTTTGAGAAAACTGATAGGTGGTAAGGAAAGTGAGCGGATCATTCAATTGATAATTGATTCATTGATACAAACGGTTTGAAAATCACAGTGCATGGCAAGTGTACTGGCGGTATTGCTGATAGAGGCGAGACAGGCATCAATACGCGATTGTGGAATGGACACGGAAAGATTAATTAAGTATTCTTTTTCCTCTTGATTGGGTATGGTTTCGGCATTTAAGCGTACAATGTTGGCCTCAAATGCCATCAAAACTTCAGTCAATTGGGCAATCAATCCAGGGTGATCGGCACCGCGTAGCGTGATGTAGTGCGTGATAAGCGCATTTGGCCCATGGATTTTAGACAAATCAAATGGGGTAATTTTGATATCGGCACCATTCAGATCGGGTAAAGCACGCAGATGACTTTCAATGTCGTTACTATTGATGGGGGAATCACAGACTGCGGTAAATTCGGCACCGCTGCCCAACACGGCGAAGGTTGTATCGCCTAAATTGACACCCAAATTGAATAAAGTGCCCGTAATAGATGAAACCAGTCCAGTTCGATCAGGGCAGAAAATTGAAATTAACAGTGAATGAGTCATCTATTTAATCCTTATGGTAGCCTAAGCAAAATAAATCATGGCATTTATGGCTCTCACAGTCAATAGGTTAATAATTATGAATAGGGAATTAAATTAGAATAATTGGAGCCTCTTGCAAAACTCTTGTGCATAAACGATAAATCAATAACTTAGCTGATATGATGTACTCGTAAGTTATTGATTTGTGGTTGAGCGTCGGAGTTTTGCAAGTCCCTCATTGGAAAGAAAATTGACAATGTCAAAGCAATTGACAATAATTGATTATTTATAAATAGTCGTTTTAGCGACTTTGTTCATTGAATTGTGACCACTAATTCAATGTGACACTATCAATTTATTTAAAATCATATCGTTAAATTGATGATTGGGTTTGATCTGATAGCAGATGGATTTGAATTTTAATAGGTTTAATCCGTGTTCAATGATCGAAGACTTTCATCACCCACATTGCAGTACGATCCTATTGATTTTTGAAAATGGTGAGTGAAGTATTATGGACAAAGACTTACTGGAAATGATTGAACAGGCGGCTAAATGCCTTGAATCTGATCTTGATCTCTCTGAAAAGGGATTGACTGAATTGCCACCGGCCCTTTTGTCTATGTCTCATTTAGAAACGTTATTTCTTGATGAAAATCAACTGACAGCGATTCCAAAAGAAATAAGCCAATTGAGTCAACTCAAGCATTTAGATTTAAGCAACAATCAACTTTTGTATTTGCCACCTGAAATCGCCCAATTGCTTGAACTTGAAGAACTCTATATTGAGACTAATCAGTTGGCGATGTTGACACCTGACATTGGCAAGTTATCTCAACTCAAGAAACTCAATCTCAGTGATAATCAACTGATTGCTTTACCGCATGAATTTGCACAATTATCTCTGTTGAAAGAATTAGATTTAAGCCACAATCAACTGATTGCCGTGCCGCCGGAAATTCTCCAATTACCTAAATTAAAAGAACTCGATCTCAGCGGCAATCCACTGACAACAGTGCCACCTGAACTTTTCCAATTAACACAACTGAAAAGTTTAAACCTCAGCAACACACAACTGAAGGATTTGCCATCAGAATTTTCTCCTGTGTCTCGGTTGAAAGAACTTGATCTCAGCCTGAATCAACTGAAAATTTTGCCGTCGTCTTTATGTCAATTGACGCGATTGAAAGAGCTGTATTTGAATGAAAATGAAATTGAAGTCCTCCCATCCCAAATAGCTCAACTGTCTCGACTTGAATGGTTAGATATGCGAGATAATCATCTCACCAGCTTGCCTTCAAGCCTTTCGCAATTATCGGAACTGGAATGGTTATTTTTAGAAGGCAACCCGTTGCCCATTCCAAGTCAGATTTTGGAATTAGCGGATGAGCCTGAAGACATTATTAATAACTATATGAAAACGTTAAATGGGTAAACATGACAATTGATTTAGCGTAGCACACCGAAGATTCCACTTAAGACGTTTTTGCGCGTAAAAAATTTAGCGTGGAATTGATAATTGTTCTATACCCAGTTTCGTTTCAAACTCCAAAAGGTGTAATAAATATGCAACAACTCAATTCATTAGATCAACTGATTCTCCATTTTGACAGGGGTTTACGCACCTTATTTGGTCAACCACAGAATACGATGCGACCGAATCCTGCTCAAATGGCTCCGGAGAATGAATTAAATGAAGAGGAAAAACGTCTATCGGCGCGATTAATGCGTATTAATCATGCTGGAGAAGTTGCCGCACAAGCTTTGTATCAAGGGCAAGCATTAATGGCTCGTACAGATAGTGTGCGTGAGAACATGAAACAATCTGCCCTTGAAGAAAACGATCATTTAATTTGGTGTCATAAACGCATTAATGACTTGAATGGACGTATCAGTTGGTTAAATCCGGTTTGGTATACCAGTTCATTTACCCTTGGTGTCACGGCAGGTTTAGTCGGCGATAAATGGAGTTTAGGGTTTGTCACTGAAACAGAACAACAAGTGGTCAAACATTTGGAAGGCCATTTGCAACGCTTACCGGCACAAGACGTTAAAAGTAAAGCGATTTTAGAACAAATGAAGGAAGATGAAGCCCATCATGCGTCAGTAGCGATTAAAACGGGCGGCGTGCCTTTACCCCAATCAGTGCGTTGGTTAATGGGGCGCATGTCAAAGGTGATGACTCATACCGCTTTTTGGATATAAGTACTGAACCATAAATTTTCAGGTATTTTAAAAAAACCGAAAGGGGGCAACCACAAGGGATTGCCCCTACACAATGTCATGTAGGGGCAATCCCACGCGCAAGCCCTTTGTTGTTAAATACCTGTTTATTTGTGCTTCAGTACTTAAATTAAAATGTAGGGTGGGTTAGCGATGCGCCCTGCGCTAAGCGATCCCACCATAAGCTTAAAAAACAAAGAACAAAATCAGGGTGAAAAATTTGGCTGCAAGCAAAATAAATTTTGCACTCCAATTGCAAAGAAGCAAAATAAATTTTGCACTCCAATTGCAAAGAATCAAAATAAATTTGCGGTAAATTGTTCAGCAGCATGGTGGGATAGCAATGCGCTGGGCGCATCGCTAACCCACCCTAAGTGTTGTTTCTGACAAAATGATGAATCAATCGACGTTCTTTTTTATTGGGGCGTGCCGTATTCATCGGGTGTGACGCTGCCGCGTCACGACGTATCGTCGCTTCTTTTTCACGACGTTGTATACTTTCAGGCGTTTCTTCATATAACAAAACGGCTTCTTTTGCAGAGCGACGTTGCTTAGACAAGCTTTGCACAATCACCGTGCGTTCGACATAGCCAGTGCGTATAATCAATTCATCTCCAACATGCACTTCCTTAGCAGGTTTAATGCGTTGTTGATTGAGACGAACTTTACCGCCCGCCACGGCATCTGTTGCTAAACTACGGGTTTTGAAAAAACGAGCCGCCCATATCCATTTATCAATTCTGACTTTTGAAGTTTCAGTTGGTATTTGCATAGTAAATTGGTTTATTGAGGTTAATTTGATAACGCGATTATATCTCAAAAGCAAACGATTGTTTCTAAAAGTGAACTACAAGAACCACCTATCAAACCTACTCTATGCACATCACTTGTAGGGGCAGCCCCTTGCGTGTTTGCCCTGTATTTTTTTAACAAAAACGGGAATGACTATACTCAATGAGGTAAAAAAGTTTAAGTTATGCCCATGTGCAGTATAAAAGCATTACATCACATTCGTAATCAATATCCAACACCAGAACACATCAATGAGGGTGAAAACACTGCGCCTTCCAAACGTTTAGGCGCGTTATATCCCTATTATGATAAGGTATGACATGGCAGTTTGATTAGCGAAGCCATTGGCTTAAACAAAATCAGACAAGAATGTCCGCATTTTGATCAATGGGTATCTGGCTTAGAAAATCTTGCGTCGTGATTGACTGTAATAGAAGCATAAACAGAAATACAAGCATAAAAAAAGCCCCTCAACCGAAGTCGAGGAGCTTAATTGTTTCTATAGAAAAAATGTCGAGAAAAACCTGACAGGTTTTAAAAACCTGTCAGGTTTGGGCCCGCGATCCCACCTTCCTACTCTTTCCCTAACCATTCATTCTGATCACTATCCTGAGAACAATCCCCCGTGATCATCGCATTAAAGCGAATCCCCTTACCACTCAGTAACGCCATCACCTTCTCAACATCCGCTTCTGGATACGGCGAAGCATCGGTTGCAAACAAAATATTGCCCCCTTCTTTGGTATGAGGTACCGCAATCAATAACGCTTCGACAGAGGCTTCGGGGCAAGTGCCCCCACCTGCCGCTTTCAGCTTTTCAACCGCGCCTAATAACACATCCAAATCACGGGTAAAAGCCTTGATTTTCACGTCATCCGTAAAAACAACTAAAGCAATTAGGGGCGCGTCGCTGGGATCAATCTCAGCAATAGAGGCCTCTAAAGCCTTGATAACGCCATTGATTTCTTCCTGCATACTCCCCGTCACGTCGATCACAAAGGCGATATCAACTTCAATACCTT
The DNA here is from genome assembly GCA_003645185.1 of Candidatus Parabeggiatoa sp. nov. 3. Taxonomy (GTDB): domain Bacteria; phylum Pseudomonadota; class Gammaproteobacteria; order Beggiatoales; family Beggiatoaceae; genus Parabeggiatoa. Next base: position 4,676 of record QNEL01000082.1, on the reverse strand, counting down.
CTGGTATCACGATCTTGGTGCGTTCTCTATCCGTGTGACTTGGATATTCATTCGCTGTCACCTTAGCTTCATGCGTCAACAGGAGCAATCCCGCATCTTTCAGCGCGACATCCACATTAACCGTAACCTGATTCACACTATCCGCACTGTCGATACTCAAATCAATGAATGAACAAGTCAGGGTTGGCAATGAGCTGGTATCGCACATAGCATAATCGGTGTTCACCGATTTCAGTTCAACACCGCTAGGCAAATGCAAGACTAACTTAACACCCGTTGCCGTTGTCGTCGGCGCGTTATGACTCAATTCAACTTCCGCTGTGTAGTGCAAAACAGCACCAGTGCTTATCGGATCAGGTGTATCGCTGAGGGTAACAGAGAGATACGGCTTCACCGTTGTCCAAATCGTTTGCATATCCTCTGGATATTCATTCGCCATCACTATGGCATGATTAGCCAGTCTTTTTGCTTGCGTGTTGCTGATCACGATTTTCGCTGTCGCGGTAGCACCCGGCGTTAAATCAGGCAAGCTACAAGTCACGGTATCGGCATCGCAACTGCCGCCATCCAAGGCCTCAATAGAAACGAGGTTTGTCCCTTCAGGCAAGGTGTCCGTTAAAACAACGCCCGTTGCAGTCTCCTCACCTTGGTTAGTCACAGTGATCGTATAAGTGACATTTTCACCTTGAGCCGGTTTCCAGCTATTGGGCACCACCTTGATATCCAACACGGAACCCGGTTTAAGCTTAACCGTGCAATCCTCGTTATTACCCACTGCACACGGTTTGACGGGGAAAGTATAGCCGTCTTTGCTCGCTATCACCTGGTAGTCGCCTTCCTGCAAGCCAGTGATTTTCCAATTCCCCGCATCATCTGTGACAATGGTTTTATCGCCAATTTGCACCGTGACACCGGCAACGGGATTACCAAGTTCATCGCGAATTGTGCCAGAGGCTGCATAATTTGCAGCAACTTCGACTTTCACAGTCTTCGTTGCAGAATTTGTCGCACCGTCGTTATCAGTCACTTCAAGGGTGATCGTATAATCACCCGCTTCGCTAAATACGAATTCAGCATTTTGCCCATTTGCAGCTTGTCCATCAGATGCAGTCCATGCGTAGCTGGCAATCGTACCGTCAGTATCGCTGGAAGCACTAGCGTCTAAAGCAACGGTAAGTGGGGCTTCGCCAGTTTCAGGCGTAATCGCAAGAGCCGCTGTTGGTGGTACATTAGGAATTTCAGCAAATGTCGCAGTACATGATTTTGCCTTGTCTAATGTGACAGTCAATTCTGCCGTCGTACCGGCACAATCACCTTGCCAATCATTGAAGTTATACCCTTCGTTTGGCGTGGCGGTTAGTGCGACTTCACTGTTGACTTCATAGTCTTCGGTGCAGTCTTCACCACAATCAATACCCTCTGCGCTGATGTTTCCATTAGTGGATTGGGTGATGGTTAAGGCTACTTTGGGTGGCAAATCAACAGTAGCTCGCGCTTGCCTGGTAGCCACTACGGTTGGATCAGCTTGAGAAGTTGCTGTGATGGTAATAGTATCATTACCTTCGGCTGGTAAAGCAATACTCAAAGCCAATTGTTCCTGTTTAAGCCCTTCAATACTAACAGAAGATGGCAAGCCACTTACGTTCCAACCTGATTCACTTACGGCACTTAGTGTATAAGTGTCTTTTTCAGGACCGCCATTGGAAACGGTTAAGCTAATAGGCACTGTCGTATTAGGTTGCCCATTTGCTTGTTGCTGTCCACTTAAAACAACGTGATAGATGATTTTGCTAGGGCCAACTACAACTTCTTCTTCGGCTTCAAATATTTCCTCAAGTTGAACACCTTCATCTAACAAAATAGCGTCATTGTCAGCATGAATTTCAACTTTGTCTGCTGCTTTGAAGGCTTTAGGGGAAACACCCTGTAAATCAATTTTGCCACCTTTACCGACAGCAAGGGTAATGTTTCCGCCAGCAGTAATTGCACCTTCACTCAAACCACTCAAGTTGAGTTCCCAATTCTCAAAACCAAAAATAACAACATCTTCTTCCGCAATGATTTTAGTATCACTGCCCATAAGGGATATAGAAGGGTCAATGTAAACAGAGCTTCCCTTATACGTTCCCGCTGCTATTACGTCTTGAGAATTAACCGTTAATGCACCACTATCACCACCTCTTAACTCATACCCGCTACAATGTCCTGGATTATCAACACAAGGGTTATTTACTGTAACATCACCACCGTATCCTGCCATTGTAACAGACGACGCATGACCTAAGTATTTGCTATCGCTCTGAATGAAAACGTTACCGCCATCTCCACCGACTTTCATGTTTTGACCAGATTGCCCGTAGTATGAACTTCCAAAAGTAACGTTGCCACCATCTCCACCTTGAATATTGCCATTTTGAACAATATTCATTGCATCAATCTTCACCTCGCCACCATTTTCACCTGCATAATCAGACGGATTACTAGCACTTGATATAGACCTTGTATCTGTATGCTCTTTATCTGAACCATCACGCCCTTTAACTATTCCTCCATTATAAAATAAGGCGAAGTAATCGCAGTTGCCATAGGCTTGTCCATAAGCGGTATTGATATCACAATTTTTGTAGCTCTGGGTGTGTTCATCATAGTAGCGTTCCAATTTAACGTTGACACTTTCGATTTTTCCAGTGTCAAAGTTAGCAAATAAATCGTCATACTCTATTGATAACCCATCATTATCTGCATCAAGCAATGTACCTCTGTTACAAACAGCTTGCACATGTACAGGTCGTACTTGATTGGTAATACCAACTCCATAATAATCATCTGGCACGTCAACAAAAACCCCTTCATTGATGACTAAGATAGTATTTGCAGCCAAACCACTTGGAAACTCAGCAGGTTGTGATTCAGTTCCAGTCGAAATAGTAACAACATTACCACCCGTCGTAGCAGAACAAATGTCCTCAGCTCTGCCTTGTGCACCCGTAATATAGTCTTCATCTTCTTGTGCTAAAGTCGCTACAGGAAAATCAAAACTAATTACGTCTGATTCAGGAGTAACAGTAAAAGTATGAGCATTCAGCCATGAAGCATAGTAGTTAGCTCCAGACATGTCTGCATAAACTGGAGACGTAGGACTAACATACTGCCATATTTTGTAATCACCGGGAATTATTGTATTGGATGAAAAACTATATTCGCCGGTATTAAAATTTGTTGACGCTACTAAAGGACGTTGTCTTGCAGGTGCAGACACTGATTTTAAATAAATAAAACCACCACCTTGGTATATTGGTTCAAGTTGTCCGCCAATAGTTTCCCGTTCGCCACCATTTCCATTCGCATCAATAAACTTAACGCCTTGAATAGTTGCAGCAAAGCCACTCGCCGGCAAAACCCCACCCACAAGCAAAGTCACCCCAACCGCCAAAGCAGGTATAAATCGCCACCGCCTATTAGGTGGCCCCAAATCAGTGTCCCGCGTAGGAACACGCTTTCGTCGAAGATATGAGATCATCATATTCTCCTTCTATAGTCAAAAAAACTAAATAATGAAATGGTTAATGCCTACAAATAAAGAATTACCCATTCCGCCCTACCGATGTTACCGAAACGGGTATTATCGGGCCCCCTGCAAAACAATTTGTCGGTCAAACTTGTCAGGCTTTTCAATGCCCTAAAAGTTGCCACCCGACACCGCTTGAAATTTGGGGAGTTTCAAGTGGTTGTGCAAATTAAGATTGAATACATTTTAGTCTCTATTAAATATAGGATAACGTTACTATAGTAACGTTATTTTAATTATTTCCATGCTAAGGCCTACTCTATGCACATAACTTTTTAACCCATTGATTTTTCTATGGATGCGCCATTATGTTCGATGGCATGGTGGGCAAGCGGGCGGTGAGTTTTTGGGTTTATTTTGAGTTTATTGCCGCCCGCTTACCCACCCTACAAAAACTTGTGTGCATAGAGTAGGCTAAGGCGTTGTCGAAAAATAACTTGACACATAAAAAGCGTCATCAATAATGAGTTGTCATATCGACAACGTTTTAGCTTGTTTGTAAAGTGGTACACACCCGCAGTTCACAGGCTATCATTAGTAACTGATAACAGCTTCTGAAGTGTGCCACCAAGAGGGTTTTGTTAAGTATTTGATTTAATGAGTTTTATTGGTGTCAGTTTTTTTAAGCTGTGAAAGTGGCAAAAAAATACCATAGCTTAGCCAAAAAATAGAGAGCGCGCATTATGACAGCTTTAAATAAATGGGACAATAGGCCGAGATCGACTGGCGATAAAACCAACATTCACCACATTTTTGTAAATCTCTGATATTCAATCACAATAAAATTTATGATAATAATAATGCATATTTATACCCATTTAAAATCAACAATTTATAATTAATGTGTGTTGAGAGAAAATAATCCTCATTCATTACAAATTACAAATTATCAATTGTTGTTTTTTGTTTCACGCAGTATTGAGTTAAGGAGTTGTCACATATATAAGTAGGTACGCAAAAGTTTATTAACATTTTGTTGCGAAGCTGGTGGGCAGCAAAAACACGCTACCCACCCTACATAAAGCAAACGGTTTATTTATACTCATTTAAAATCAAAAATTTATAATTAATGATTGGTGGGCAGCAAAAACACGCTACCCACCCTACA
>QNEL01000081.1 GCA_003645185.1 Candidatus Parabeggiatoa sp. nov. 3 | reverse complement strand
GGATGCCGGTTATGGTACTGACAATCGTCATCGGGAGCGAACTGGTGTCATTTTGGGTGTCGGAGGCGGCCAAAAATTGATTACGCCATTGACATCTCGTTTGCAATATCCTTTATGGGAGCGTGTTTTAAAAAGTAGTGGGATCGGTGATGAGGAAACCCAAAAAATAATTGAAAAAATCAAATTGGGCTATGTTCGCTGGAATGAAAATTCTTTTCCGGGCATGTTAGGCAACGTGATTGCAGGGCGGATTGCTAACCGTTTGGATTTGGGCGGAATCAATTGTGTGGTGGATGCGGCCTGTGCCGGTTCATTAGCGGCGCTCCAAATGACACTGAGCGAATTAACGGAATACCGTAGCGACATGATGATCACGGGCGGTGTTGATACTGATAATTCGATCTTCATGTATATGAGCTTCAGTAAAACCCCGGCCTTTTCCAAACAACAAAATGTAAAACCTTTTGATGTCGATTCTGATGGTATGATGATCGGTGAAGGTATCGGGATGTTAGTCTTAAAACGTTTGGCTGATGCGAAGCGAGATGGGGATCGTATTTATGCTGTCATTAAATCCATGGGGACATCCAGTGATGGCAAATATAAAAGTATTTACGCGCCGCGTGCTAGTGGACAATCCCTTGCATTAGAGCGTGCTTACGACAGTGCGGGATTGAGTCCGGCCAGCGTTGGTTTGATTGAGGCCCATGGTACTGGCACGATGGCGGGCGATCCGACAGAGTTTGCCGCTTTAAAGACGACTTTTAGCGAAAATAATCTAACAAAACAACATATTGCCTTGGGTAGCGTCAAATCGCAGATTGGACATACTAAATCGGCGGCCGGTGCCGCAAGTTTGATCAAAACGGCGTTGGCTTTGCACCATAAAATCTTGCCGCCTACGATTAATGTCACTCAACCCAATCCTAAATTTGAAATTGAAGATTCTCCGTTTTATTTGAATACGAAAACCCGCCCTTGGCTTTGTGTTGAACCCAGACGGGCAGGGGTGAGTGCATTTGGATTTGGGGGCACTAATTATCATGTCGTTTTGGAAGAATGTCAAAGTGAACAGACTGAAGACTATCGTTTACACAATAGTTCTGCTTCAATTTTGCTGTTTGCCGATCAGCCGTCGCAATTGTTAGAACGCTGTTCAACGACATTGCTGCAATTACAATCGGATACGCAAGCGCAGCATTTTGCACAACTGATTGAGTCTTCTCAATCTTTAGCCATTCCTATTGATGCTGCAAGAGTCGGGTTTCTCGCCAAATCCCTTGACGAGGCGCGTGACTTGTTGCAGATCACCATTGAATCACTGAAAAAACAACCGACGAGCGAATTTTTTGAACATCCTAAAGGCATTTATTACCGCAAATCGGGCATGGATGCGAAAGGAAAAGTAGTCGTTTTGTTTTCAGGGCAAGGTTCGCAGTATTTGAACATGGGGCGGAAACTCGCTCTCAACTTTCCGCCGCTTCGTCAAGCCTATACTGAGATGGACAAGGTATTGCTTAAGCAGGGATTGCCACCGATTTCGGATATCGTTTTTCCTTCTCCCGTCTTTGACAAGGCTCAAAAGGTGGCCCAAGTCGCGGCTTTGCAAGAAACTGAAAATGCTCAACCGGCTATTGGCACTTTTAGTTTTGGACTCTACAAAATACTCCAACAAGCTGGGTTCCAGGCAGATTTCGTGGCTGGGCATAGCTTTGGTGAGTTGACGGCATTATGGGCTGGGGGCGTTTTGAATGATGAGGACTATTTTTTCCTAGTCCAATCAAGAGGGCAAGCAATGGCATCACCTGCTGTTTCCAATTTTGATGCGGGTGCCATGTTGGCAGTCATTGGGGATATCACTGTTCTTCAAAACATTGTTGAAAAATTTCCGACTATCACCATTGCTAATTGGAATTCCAATATTCAAGTTGTTTTGGGTGGCCCCACGCCGGATTTAGAACAAATAAAACAAGTCTTTGAAAAACAAAATTTTTCGACGGTATTGTTGCCGGTATCAGCTGCCTTTCATACGCCACTTGTTAAACACGCTCATAAACCTTTTGCTGAAGCGTTAAATACTGTTACCTTCAATCGTCCCAAAATACCTGTTTACTCTAATATCACGGGGGCCCCTTATCCTGATGAACCGGGTGAAATTCGCAAAATGCTGGCATCACATATTCTGAAGCCGGTTAGTTTTAAACAAAAGATTGAAAATCTGTATGCGGCAGGGGGCTATTTTTTCATTGAATTTGGCCCCCGCAATATTCTGACGGCCTTGGTAACCAATATCCTTGAAGATAAATACCATTTAGCGGTGGCATTGAATCAGAATAGAAAACAAGACAGTGAACGCCAATTACACAAAGCTGTTCTGAAATTGCGTGTTGCCGGTTTGCCCTTACGTAACTTGGATCCCTACCAACGGAAAGAAGATGAGACACCGAAAAATCAAGGCTTGACGGTGCGTTTAAATGGGGCCAATTATGTGAGCGAAAAAACGAGGGCCGCTTTTGAGAATGCTTTGCAAGATGGCGATCACGTTTATAACGCGCATAAGCATCCTGAAAAATCCAAAACGATTGCGAAGGATGGCGATCAGGTTTCCAACGTGCCTGAGCATCCTGAAAAATCCAAAACGATTGCGAAGGATGGCGATCAGGTTTCCAACGTGCCTGAGCATCCTGAAAAATCCAAAACGATTGCGAAGGATGGCGATCAGGTTTCCAACGCGCATGATTTTGAGAACACTTTGCAGGATGGCAATCAGGTTTCCAAGCATCCTGAAAAATCCAAAACGATTGCGAAAAATTCCAAAGCTAAAGCTTTGAACTCCACCAAAGCTTTGAACTCTACCAAAGCTTTGGATTCTAAAACCAACAGTTCAACAATTAATATGGCACAATCTATTGATAATTCTCAATCGACAGAAACACTAGATGTTGTTCATCAGCACTATCTGGAAAATATGAGGGCCTATTCTCAACAGTTTTTTCAATTGATGCAGCAGCAGTATGCTTTACTCACTCAGGGCCAATGTACCCCTGCTATGTTAGACCGTTTTGAACATAGCATGGCTTATTTTCATGATCATCAAACGCAAATGCAGCGCGTCCATGAACAATATCTGACAAATAAAGCGGATTCTTCGCAAGGTGTTTTGCAATGGATGCCGGAACATTCGGTGACAACGAGTGATGCGAGTTTCCAGCGGGAGGTGCCGATGCGCTTACCCAATGCGAAAGAGACACCAATGGAATCGGCTTTGCCGCTCTCTTCTAAGCCAAGGCCTCAGGAGCCAGTGCAGCCCGTCATTTCGCCAACGGTTCAGGTATCAACAGAGGCTACTGTTCCGCTATCAGTCAAGGAGCCCGGCAATGACTCGCAGCCTTTGCCAGATGAGAGTACCCAGGAAAAGATTTCGGTATCAGTCAGTATTCCGGATCCCGTCTCAAGCCATGACTCGCAGCCAGATGAGAGTAGCCAAGTCAAGAGCGAGTCAGTTGCAACGCCAGATATCGACTTGGCACCCTTGATTCAAGCCATGTTAAACATCGTCAGTGAAAAAACAGGTTATCCGGCTGATCTCTTAGAAATTGAAATGGACATGGAGGCGGATTTAGGCATTGACTCCATTAAACGGGTAGAAATTCTCGGCGCGATGCAGGAGCAATTCCCAGAATTGCCGCCAGTCAATCCAGATGAATTGATAGAATTGCGTACTTTAGGTGAAATTGTTGAATACATGGGTAGGGCTGAAAAAAAAAAGTAGTTGAAACTCAATTGACTTCAACTGAAGAGCATCGCTTTGAGGAAAGGCAAGCTCACAATATTCAACAACATCAAGTTAAACTGAAACCCCTGCCAACACCAGATTATTTGGAGTTGGCTTGGCCTTCAGATCAGATTTGTTTGCTCACAAACGATGGCACTTCGACAACGACTGCTTTAGCCAAACGCTTGGTTGAGCAGGGTTGGAAAGTGGTGGTTTTGAATTTTCCAACTGTTGCAATGGCACAAGCTCTTGAGCAGCTTGATCAAGTGCATTTAATCGATTTCAGTGAATCACATTTAAAACAACAACTTGCAGCGATTACCGATAATTATGGGCCAATAGGGGCCTTTATCTATTTGAATCCATGCAGTCAAGATTTTCAGGACAATATTCTTGAACAGGATTCAGAAAAAAGTCTTCTCAAATCCGTTTTTCTGATTGCCAAACTGCTCAAAAGATCGCTGAATGAAGCCGCACGCAGCAGTTTTTTTGTTACCGTGACTCGTCTTGATGGCGAATTGGGTTTAGGACAAAACACCGATTATCAAAGGAATCAAAGTGTTATCACTGGTGGGTTGTTTGGCTTGACGAAAACGGTGAACAGGGAATGGGATGGCGTGTTTTGTCGCGCTATTGACTTGAATCCTGAATTGGGAGCGGAAAGGGCGGCCCAATTGATTATCGCTGAACTTCACGATCCCAATTTATTGATAACTGAAGTAGGATATAGTCTTCAAGAAGAACGGACTACGCTCATTGGTGACAACATTACCCCTAACCTGCCAAAGGAAGGGGGTAAACCATTGAGTTCAAATGCTGTCTTTCTCGTCAGTGGCGGTGGGCGCGGGATTACGGCGCAATGTGTTATCAAATTAGCGAAAGCATTTTCATGCAAATTTATTTTGTTAGGGCGCACAAAACGCACCCCTGAACCTGCATACACTCAAGGCTGTGTGGCGGAAAATGAATTAAAACAACGGATTATCAAAAACATCCAAGCGCAAGGTGAAAAATCGACACCCGTCAAAGTCCAAAAGGTGTTAAAAGCGATTTTAGCGCAACGCGAAATTGAGGAAACACTACAAGCTATTGTGCAATCCGGTGGACATGCAGAATATCTCGGCGTGGATATAACAGATGCCGTGGCTTTACAAGAAAACCTGACTGCGACAATAGCCCGTTTTGGGCCTATCACCGGCATCATTCATGGTGCGGGTGTTTTGGCGGACAAATTGATTGAAAAGAAAACCGAATCGGATTTTGAAGCCGTTTACTCAACTAAAATTGATGGCTTGCAATCCATGCTGGCCTGTATTGATGCCAGTCAACTGGCACATTTAATTCTCTTTTCATCGGCGGCCGGGTTTTACGGCAATATTGGCCAATCAGATTATGCCATAGCGAATGAAATCCTGAACAAATTTGCCTATCATTTTCAACGTCAGCATCCGGCTTCTCATGTCGTCTCTTTCAATTGGGGCCCTTGGGATGGCGGCATGGTGACACCTGAATTAAAACAACTGTTTGCCCAGCGCAATATTGAAGTGATTCCGATTGAAGTCGGAACTCAGATAGTCGTTGATAACTTGAAAACGGCTGTTCCCGAAGCAGTGCAAATATTAGTCGGTAGTCCGTTTACGACACCAGAGATAAAGTTAGAACCCACATTACAAACTTACCGTATCCGCCGAAAATTGACTTTAGCAGCGAATCCCTTTTTACACGATCACATCATTGGTGGACATCCGGTATTACCAGTGACTTGTGCGACGGCATGGATGATCAATGTCTGCGAGCAATTGCTTAGAGGTTATCAATTTTTGAGTTGTGAAAACATCAAAGTATTAAAGGGAATTGTGTTTGATGAAACTCTAGCGAACGAGTATATCCTCGATTTGAAGGAAATCAACAAATCCAAGCAGACTGAAATTGAGTTGGCTGCAACTATCTGGAGTGAAACCGCCACTGGCAAACCTCGCTATTATTATAGTGTCCAGATAAAACTTCAACAGCAGATTCCATCAATGCCTATTTATGACGCTTATGATGACACAGCGGATAAGGCACTGGTTAAACTGTCACCTTATCAAGATGGCACTCTGTTTCATGGCCCCCGTTTTCAAGGGATTAAACGAATATTAAATATCAGTTCCAAAAAACTGACAATTGAATGTGTTTTCCAACCGTTCGAGGATAAACAACGAGGACAGTTTCCACGACTCACCCTTGACCCTATCGCCGCTGATGCCCAATTTCAATGTATGTTGATTTGGGTGCGGCATTTTTATCAGGCGGGTAGTTTGCCCTTACGGTGCCTACGAGCTGAACATTTCCAAGCCATCCCTAATGGCGAGACGTTCTACGTTTCTATGGAGGTACAATCTAGCACTGACAGTAAGTTAGTCGCTAATATCATTTCCCATGATAGTCAAGGACTAGTCTATTCGAGGGTATTTGATGCAGAAGTGACTATTAGCAAGCAACTGAATCATTTATTTTTCCCCTCATCGGTACATGAACCTAAAACTTTTTTCCCTTTTTGGCGTGATTTCTTAAAGGTTGGAGAATGGCCAGGAGAAGTATTGTTTAGTGCCTTGTTTCGGCGTTTTGTGGGTAGCGTGGTGCGTGAGGATTCTGATGATTTTAACTCTCTCAAGGGTGATCCAGTGCTTTACTTGGCTAATCACCAAGTTGGCATAGAATCTATATTGTTTGGGTTTAGTGTCTCTGCACTGGCAGGCTCTCCTATCAACGTCGTAGCCAAAACAGAACATCAGAATAGTTGGATTGGTCAATTGTTGGCCCATCTTTATTCTTATCCCACGCTCAAAGATCCTCAATTAATGTTCTACTTTGATCGCGACGATCAACACGCTATGCTCAAGCTGCTTAGCAAGCTCAAGGAAATGATGATCGAACAAGGGCGTTCATTGCTGATCCATGTCGATGGCACTCGTGCCCTCAGTTGTCGGCAACCCGTAAAACAGTTGAGTGCCGTTTTTCTTGACCTAGCAATAGAACTGAATATCCCTATCATACCCGTGGGATTTGTAGGTGGCTTACCGATTGAACCATTAGAAACGCGCCTAGAATTTCCAATCGGCTATGCCCGCCAAAATTATCACTTAGGCACAGCGATTTATCCAGAAGAACTCAAAAAACGGCCCAATGCCGAACGAAAAAGCTTGATTTTGGAACGCTTAAATCAATTGGCTGAAACGGCAGATTCTTCCCCAAATGCACCCAATCATCAGTTTGAGCAAGCAGTGCATCTGCGGATGAAACAAACTGGCATGTCAGAAGTACGGGCAGTGCTGTACAAAATACTAGAAGAAGCAGCAGTACCAGATAGTGACGTTCGCACCTTGCTACAATATATCCGCGAAGAACATCTTGAACTAAGCGATTCGCCAAAGGATCGTTGGTTAGGCGAATTAGGGCAGTGGCTCAGTGAAAGATTAGATAGAACGCTGATTTAACTGATGATCATGATTAACACTGATTAAAATGATTAAAAAAATACCCAATATGCTATAGATATTAAGCTTAGTCAAACCCAAAACTTTTGTTTACAGTGTATTTTGACAATGTCACATTTTAATCATTTGTAGGGTGGGTATTCGCTGCGCTGAACCGAAGGTCAACGAAGTTAAACCCACCGAGCGTCATGAATTGAGTAATGTGACATTGCCAAGCTATTCACAAATCTAGTTTTTTAGTATATAGTTTTTCAGCTTTTTGGAGTTCATGAGTTCATGAGTTCAATATTTCTATGTCAATCTTAGCATCGTTATAAATTGCGCTTTTTAATTAATTTTTAAGCCAACAGCTGTCTTCAATTGGCTGTCAAATTTTAAAAATTAAAAGCGCAATTTATGACAATGCTAAGTATACTATAGGGGTTGACGCATAGGCTTCAGCAATGAATTGTCTGAAAATCTATAGAAAAATTATCCAAACCTGGAGACAAAATCACGCAGATGAAAATTGCAATCGTAGGTGGCGGGATTTCAGGTGTCGCAGCAGCTGATTATCTTCATTCAAATGGACATGATATGACTTTGTATGAAAAAGAATCGACTGTTGGCGGACATGCTAAATCATATACACACCAAACGCCAAACGGCCCAATAAACATTCAATTGGGTACGTCTGTTTTGTTGGAACATTATGTCAATCTGTTTTCTTTTTTGGAAAAGAAAGGTGCTGATTTGACCCAAAATTCTACCAATCTCTCTTCATATTTTCAAAATGAAGATATGGGATTTCATATTCGGACAGACGATCTGAAGACTTTTATTATTGGTGCCCTTTCAAGTTCTTCTACTAGAAGAATTTCTTGGGATTTTTTGACGCTCTATGCCAAATCCTCTCACTACCTAAAAAGACTCGAAAACGGACATCAAGAATTGTCGTATCGAGCCTTTTTTGAGAAGTATGAATTTTATCCTGAATTTAGGAATTTCTTCCCAACGATTAATGCGATGTTGCTTTTGGCCAATCCGGTTAAATCCATAGAAAACGCGCCTGCGTCTGCGGTATTGCATTATAATGACTTGATGCAATTGCTTACCCCTATCCACAAACAATTAATGAAAACCTACTCCTTTGCTGGAGGCGCTAAGCAAACCTACGATATCCTGATTTCTTCATTTAAGGAGAAAATAAAATACAACAGTGCCGTTGACAGGGTTGTTTCAGAAACAGATGGGGTTGTCGTCAGTTCAAATGGAATTGAGCAGAAATATGACAAAGTGATTTTGGCAACATCGACTGGCACCCAAGCTTTATCTATGCTTGCTAACGGAAATATGACGGATGATGAAAGCCAAATCCTTTCAAATTTTTCCGGTTGTCAAAACAAGCTTATTTTACATACTGATGATCATTTTGCCGCCTTTTCGGGTAAAATTGAAATGTACAACATTGTACAAAAAAACGGTATTGCGCTTGGAAAAAATTATTTGAATCAGATCATGAATTTATCCGATTCCACTAATTATTATCTGTCTTATGGCGGAATGGGTGTTGATCCTGATGAAGCGAAGGTTTTGTATACCAACGATTTTGAACACCCATTGATTGATCGTAAACAGTGGACTTCTTTTAAAAAGAAGGCATTGAATGAAATTCAAGGAAAGAGAGGGATATACTATGCTGGCACTTGGACAAATGCTGGCGAAGGATGCCATGAAAAGGGTTATATCAGTGGAAGACATGCTGCTGCTCTTGTTTTAGGGGAACAATATGAGCCTCTCAAACCCAAACGGGTACCTCCCATACATTATTTTTTAAGTCGAGTCTTTTGTCGGTTAAAACATTTTTCTGGATTAGATGCCTTAAAAAATATCTGATCATGTTTTAGGAAAGCATCCCTTTTCATAACGGTTATTCATGATATAGTATTGACACTATTCCATGAAAGTTTGCAGGCTTGATAAGCGCCTTTTGGTTGATGTTTATACTTAGCATTGTCATAAATTGCGCTTTTTAATTATTAACAGCCAACAGCATCAGCCGTTGTCTAAAAGCTCAAGTCAGGTGGTGGTGACTAACCCAATACTCAAATTATTACGGTGGACAGTATAGTACAACGGATTAGGGCCCCCCTGGGGTGTGTCTGTTCAAATATTTTTGCTACTTTTTTTTCACCCAAGATTTGTAGGTGGGATCGCTGTCGGCAATGAACTCAATAATAAACCCTTATGTCACCAACAGCGATCCCACCATCCCCAATTTGGAATAAAAATAAGGTGAAAAATAAACCCATAAATGGGTTTATATTTAACACCCCAGAGCGAAACCCACCGGTTTCTGCGAAATAAATCTGTCGTAGGGTTAAAAACTTTGGCGTGGAAAACATAATGATTTGATTTTTATATTAATATAAATGTAGACGCTTTAGTTTGAATTGGGATTCAAACTGGGGTGTGTCTGTTGAGCCAATTTATTGGTTTATTTTTCACTCTATTTTCCAAATGGGGGGGATGGTGGGCAAACGGGCGGTGAAATCTGGGTTTATATTGAGTTCATTGCGGCCCGTTTACCCACCCTACAAATCAGGTGTAAAAAAAATCATCAAAATACCTGAACAGACACACCCCAGTTTTCAACCCCTTATAATCAGATTATGTCTATAATAATTGATAATTTTATTATTTATTTTAATGTGAGCTTGTCAAGTTAAAAAATGGAAAAAATCGCTATCATCGGTATTTCTTGCCTACTTCCTGGAGCAGAAAATCCAGAGCAATATTGGCAAAACCTGATTGACCAAAAAGATTTGACTTCAAAGGCAACTGCCGTTCAAATGGGCGTTGATGCCCAAATTTGTTATGATCCCATCAAGGGCAAAACGGATAAATATTATTGTCTAAAAGGGGGTTATATTCGAGATTTTCAATTTGATCCAAACGGCTATCAAATTTCCTCTAAGTTGCTGAAAAGCTTAGACAAGATTTATCAATGGTCACTTTATGTCTCAAAACAAGCTTTACAGGATAGTGGTTATTTTGGCAAGACTGGCCAATGTGGCGTGATTTTAGGGAATCTTTCATTTCCTACCCGGCTTTCTCAGCATTTATTTGCGCCCATTTATCAGAAAATGCTGGAATCAGCCATTCAAAGCCTCTTAAAAAATGACGATTTCCGCTTAACTCGTTTAGCGCGTGAAGTATCGCCACTCAATGCACTGATATCGGGCTATCCGGCCACCCTTATTGCTCAGAGTTTGTCTCTAGCCGGGCCTCATTTCTCCTTAGATGGGGCCTGTGCATCATCACTTTACGCGATCAAAGTGGCTTGTCAATATTTGTTATCAGGCAAAGCCGACTTAATGTTAGCCGGTGCCGTCAGCGGTGCTGATCCGTTTTTTATCAATATGGGATTTTCCATCTTTCAAGCCTATCCAGAAAACAATATGAGTCGCCCTTTTGATAAGTCATCAGACGGACTCGTTGCTGGGGAAGGGGCTGGCATGTTGGTTTTAAAACGCTATAGTGATGCGATCCGAGAGGGCGATAAGATTTATGCCACCATCAGCGGAATAGGTTTGTCAAATGATGGTAAAGGAAAATTTGTTCTCAATCCTAATCCGAAAGGGCAACAAATCGCCTTTGAACGCGCCTATACTGATGCCAGTATTAATCCTAACAGCCTTGACTATATTGAATGTCATGCGACTGGCACACCTGTCGGCGATATAACCGAACTCAACTCAATGGAGAGTTTCTTTGGAAAGCATCATGCCGTACCCTTGATTGGCTCAGTCAAATCCAATTTGGGTCACTTGCTCACCACTGCCGGCATGGCCAGTTTGATTAAAGTCATTTTAAGCATGAAAAAAGGGATTATTCCAGCCACGATTAATCTGACTGAGCCACTGAGTTCAAATAAGGGCGTGTTTTCCGCTGAAAAAATGGTCAGAACGACTATGCCTTGGCCTCAAGAAACTCACTCTAAACGCGCCGCCGTCAGTGCTTTTGGTTTTGGTGGCACCAATGCTCATATGATTTTAGAAGCCTTAGGCGATCAAAAATCCAATGTTTTAACAAGAGGGGGATCGATAACTCAATTGGCTCTCGTAGGCATGGATGCCTTCTTTGGTGGTTGTCATGGATTAGAGACATTTGACCGTACTATTTATGACGGCATTCAGCATTTTATTCCCGTGCCATCCCAAAGATGGCAAGGCCTTGACGCGCAAAAGGAATTGCTCAAAAACTATGGTTTTGAAAAGGGCGAAGCCCCCTTGGGAGCCTATATCCAAGATTTTGAAATAGACTTTCTGCATTTTAAAATCCCAGCCCGCGATGAAGATCAACTCATTCCTCAACAACTATTGATGCTTAAAGTGGCTGATAATGCTATTAGAAATGCCGGATTAGTTGAAGGCGGAAACGTTGCCGTTATTGTGGCGATGGGTACAGAATTAGCTTTACACCAGTTTCGAGGGCGATGTGATTTATCTTGGCAAATCAAAGACAGTTTAGCACAAGCCAATATTGTTTTGTCTCCTGACAAAACGGAAGAATTAGAGGCGATTGCCAAAAATAGCCTTTTTCCACCGGCGCAACTCAATCAATACACCAGTTTCATCGGCAATATTATGGCCTGTCGCATTGCCGCGCAATGGGATTTTACGGGCCCCACTTTTACCGTTTCGGCGGAAGAAAATGCCGTGTTTAGTGCCTTGGAAGTTGCCCAACAGTTTCTTGCAACTGGCGAAGTTGACGCGGTGGTGCTAGGAGCCGTTGATCTAGCGGGTGGATTTGAATCTATGCTATTACGTCATCAGTTAGCGCCTATCAACAGCGGTGTCAATACTCTCAGCTATGATGAAAAAGCCAATGGTTGGATGGTAGGTGAAGGTGCTGGCGCAGTCGTTTTAAAACGCCTTGATACCGCGCAAACAGCGCAAGATCGTATTTATGCCGTAATTGATGCCATTAGCTTAATGTCAAATAATGCTAACAACGATGTTTTGGAAAGCTTACCCAAAACCCCAATAGCTGAAACGGTTAATCTATCTTGCCAGCAAGCTTTTGATTTAGCAGGAATAAAAGCGACTGATATAGGCTATATGGAAGTATTTGGTAGCGGGGTAGCACAAGAAGACGAAGCAGAAATTAAAGGTTTAACTAACGCCTATCAAAATGATTCACTGATAACAGCAATAGGCAGTGTGAAAGCCAATATTGGTCATACTTATGCCGCTTCCGGCATGGCGAGTTTAATCAAAACAGCATTGTGCCTCTATCATCGCTATATTCCCGCCGTTCCCCAATGGGAAGCTCCGAAAATGCCAGAACAATGGCAAGGCAGCCCCTTCTATGTTGCCACCAAATCCAAAAGCTGGTTTTTAGAAGAAAGCCAATCAAAAAGAGTGGCAAGCATTAACGGTTTGGGGCTTGATGGCACTTATGCACACTTAATTTTGTCCGAGGCTGACAGTACAAAACGCAGCGAAGCGGTACAATACCGACAACAAACCGCGTTTTATCTTTTTCCCCTAGCGGCTGATAATCATTCAGCTTTGCATAAGCAACTTAACGACTTACAAAAAAATATTGAACAGAGTGACGATCTGGGTGCAACAGCCAGTGAAACGTTTGCCACTTTTCAGAATGAACCCCAAGCACATTACAGGCTATCTATTGTTGGTCATGATAAAAACGAATTACACCAACAAATTGCTTTTGCGATGCAAGGCATCAAAAAAGCCTTTGAAACAGGAGAAGAATGGAAAACGCCATTAGGCAGCTATTTTACAGCAAAGCCTTTGGAGAAAGTCGCGTTTGTTTATCCGGCGATGGGCACGATTTATATTGGTTTGGGACGGGAACTATTCCGATTGTATCCGAAACTTTATGAGACTTCGACACTGGGCAATCAGATCAATACGCTACTGCATGATAAATTGCTCTATCCTCGGAGTTTGGAAAAACTCCCCATAAAGAAACAGATTGAAGCGCAATTGTACAATGATGGCGCTGCTATGTGTCAAATAGGTATTAGTTTTGACCTGCTACAGACTGCTATTCTCAGAGAGTATTTTCAAATTCAACCCCAAGCAGCCTTTGGATATAGCCAAGGGGAATTGAGCGGTATGATGTATGCGCTGGGTGTTTGGCGTGATAATAAAATGTTAACTGAAAGTTTGCCCTCATCACCTCTTTATCAAACGCAATTAACTGGCCCCTGTTTCGCGGCACATCAATTTTGGAAATTGCCCCTTAATCTGCCCACAAAAAACGTTTGGTGTTCTTATGTACTCAAAGCCTCGGCGACTGCCGTCAAAGATATTCTCAAACATGAAAAATGTGTCTATTTGACGTTTATTAGCACACCTGAAGAAGTCACCATCGCTGGCGATCCAAAAGCGTGTTTGAGAGTGATTAAAACGCTTAAATGCCCGCATTTTCTCATCCCGTTTAACAACGCTTCACACTGTGAAATCGCACAACCTGAATATGAGGCACTGGTTCAAATACATCTCCAGAAGGTGCATAAGGTGTCAGGTATTACGTTTTATTCAAGCCTTGATTGTGCGCCTTTGCCTCTCGACAGCGATTATATTGCCCATAATTCAGCCAAACTGAGCTGTCAGACGGTTGATTTTCCAGGCATCATTAATCGTGTTTACAAAGATGGGGTTAGAGTATTCATTGAAATTGGGGCGGGAAACAATTGCGCTAGATGGATTGATGAAACATTGAAAGGCAAAGAGCATGTTGCCATGTCTATCAACAGCAAAGAGGTTGATGATCAAACAGGCATTGTCAAAGTGTTGGCAAAATTGGTGAGCCACCGCGTTTCGGTGGATTTATCACCACTTTATCCAATGCCAGAAAACTGTTCTAAACCACGAAAATCACTGGTTAAAAAAATAACATTAGGTGGAAAACCTATTTATACCACAATCTTGACTGATGAAAATCGGAAAAGCTTTGAAAATCAGATCATATCTCATAATCCAATGTTAAAGATAATTCAGTTGCAAATAGCGGGTGCGATGCAACCATTGACACCACCGCGCGATGACGTGATTTGGGATGAGGCAGATTTGCTGGAATTTGCCGAAGGCAAAATTGCCAACGTTTTCGGCCCAGAATATGCCATTATCGACTCATATTCTCGGCGGGTGCAATTGCCCCTGCCACCTTATCTGTTAGTCAGTCGCGTAACCAAACTCAACGCAAAAAGAGGCCTTTTTAAAGCGTCTACCCTTACCACTGAATATGATATTCCCCACAATATGTGGTATTCGGTTGATGGTCAAATTCCTTGGGCGGTTTCTGTCGAATCTGGGCAGTGCGATTTGTTATTAATCAGTTATTTAGGGATAGATTTTGAGAATAAAGGTATTCTTGTCTATCGCCTACTTGATTGCACCATGACATTTTTAGAGGATATACCCACAGAAGGCGATACCCTGCGTTACGACATTTCGATCAATTCCTTTGTCAGACATGGCAATAATTTGCTGTTTTTCTTCAGTTACGACTGTTTTGTGGGTGATAAAATGGTGCTGACGATGGATGGCGGTTGTGCCGGATTCTTTACGGATG
Source organism: Candidatus Parabeggiatoa sp. nov. 3 (assembly GCA_003645185.1). Taxonomy (GTDB): domain Bacteria; phylum Pseudomonadota; class Gammaproteobacteria; order Beggiatoales; family Beggiatoaceae; genus Parabeggiatoa. The sequence goes on along the minus strand of QNEL01000081.1, from coordinate 6,201 downwards.
ATGAACTGGATAAAGGTAAGGGAGTTGTCTATTCCAAAAAAGAACTGACAGAACGCGATCAAATTCAAAAACAACAGTTTGAACCCTTGCTGATCTGCCAAAAATCCTCTTTTTACCAAAAAGATATGATACATCTGACGGATGGCAACATCGCAGCTTGTTTTGGTGAGCATTATTGGCAAGCCGGATTAAATCCGTCTTTGCGAGTTCCCCCAAAAGAAATTTTGATGATTGATCAGGTGACATCACTTGATTTCAATGGTGGCGCGTATGGATTAGGACTTCTTGTCGGTGAAAAAGTGCTTGAACCAGAGCATTGGTATTTTCCTTGCCACTTCAAAGATGATCAAGTGATGGCAGGTTCTCTGATGGCTGAAGGTTGTGGGCAACTCTTACAATTTTATCTGTTATATTTGGGATTTCAGACTTGCACCACCGATGCGCGTTTTCAACCGATTCCAAACCTGCGACAAGTCGTCCGTTGCCGTGGGCAAGTGACACCGATTTCTGCCACTTTGATTTATCGGCTGGAAATAACAGAATTGGGTTTAAGCCCAAAACCTTATGCAAAAGGTGACGTTGAGATCATCTTGAACGGAAAAATCGTAGTGCATTTTAAAGATGTGGGATTGCAACTCTCTGAAAAAAATCAGTCTCTTCCCGTTGGAGATAGCAAGGAACCGTTAGCGAGTTTAGTCAAATTACCCCGCCAATCGGCTTTATTGAATGAAGAACAAATTCAAGAATTTTGCCTCGGTTCAGTCGCTAAATGTTTCGGGCCAGAGTTTGAAATTTATGACACTGGAGGAGTTACTGCGTCACGGATGCCCAATACGCACCTAAATTTTGTGCATCGTGTCTTAGAAGTTCAAGGTGAACGACATAAATTCACTCCAAAGTCAACGATTATAACGGAATATGACGCACCGATAGAAACTTGGTATTACCGTCATAATTCATCAGATACAATCCCTTACTCCGTTTTGATGGAAATCGCCTTACAACCATGTGGTTTTCTATCGGCTTATTTAGGCACCACTTTGCTTTATCCTGATAACAGTTTATACTTTCGTAATCTGGATGGACGAGGGCGCATTCTTAAAAAGGTGGATATTCGTGGTAAAACGGTAACAAATAGATCACGATTGCTTTCCCAATCTAACATTCAGGGCATGATTATTCAAAGTTTTGATTTTGAAATGCTTTGTGATGGTGAACCGTTTTATCAGGGAGACGCAACCTTTGGCTTTTTTAGTTCCAATGCTTTAGCGAATCAAATCGGTTTAGATGGTGGCAAAGCGGTTCTGCCTTGGATTGAAACGGAAAATAGGCCTGGATTGCCCATAATCAGCATTGATTTAAAGAATCAAGCCAGTCGCACACCATTCTATCAGATTAACGCTCAAAAACCGGGTTATCGTTTAGCCCAACATCAGTTAGACTTACTTGACGAAGTCAAAATCGTTAAAGGTGGCGGCCGTCATCAGCAAGGCTACATTTACGCGAGACAACAGATCAAACCGACTGACTGGTATTTTAAATGCCACTTTCACCAAGATCCGGTGATGCCCGGCTCGTTAGGCGTTGAAGCCATTTTGCAAGCAATGCAAGTTTATGCGCTCCAGCTTGATTTAGGCCAACATTTGAAATCACCTCGTTTTGGACAACTCATTGATCATGAAGTCATTTGGAAATACAGGGGGCAGATTCCGCAACCGGATGATCAGACTGAGATGTATTTAGAAGTCCATCTGTCTAAAGTGGAAATCGGCAATGACAAAGTCACTCTCATTGGTGATGCGAGTTTGTGGAAGCCTAACCTGAGAATTTATGACGTTAAAAATGTGGCGGTTTGTTTGTTGGATTCGACACAACTATAACTACAAGGATTTGATATAAGCAAGGATACACCTCTATAACTTTGGGCGGGTGATGTGAATTGTCTTGTTCAATATGCCACGGAAAAACACAGAAAGCACGGAATGAATTTTTCCGTGTTTTTCCGTGTTTTTCCGTGGCAAAATCTGGGCACCCGCTTACCCACCCTACAAAAACTCAACTCAAAGGAATCAAACATGTCAACCCAACCTAACTCTAATGGAGTCGATTTTTTCGGCCATGTTAGCAACCAAAATCCCGTTTGGCAGGGCCCTTTTAATTCTATTGCCTTTGATGAAAAAGGTATTAAGGCAAAACTCTTGAATTTAGAGCAACCTTGTTATGTCGTTAGAAAAAATGGGTGTGGTATCACCAATGAAGGTGAATTGGTTGATACCACTGAAAAAGAAGTCGAAACGCTGACGGCTGTGCCACCGTTATTGCCTGAACAATTAGGTGATCGCGGTTTCCTAGATTTTCACGGGGTAAAATACGCTTATGTCAGTGGTGCTATGGCGAATGGTATTGCCTCCGAAGAATTGGTGATTGCCTTGGGCAAGGAAAAAATGTTGGCTTCTTTTGGTGCAGGTGGCTTAATGCCAGCCCGAATTGAAGAGGCGATTCAACGTATTCAACACGCATTGCCTAATGGCCCTTATGCCTTTAATTTTCTTCATAGTCCGAAGGAACCGGTTATTGAGCGAAATACCGTTGATCTTTATCTCAAATATCAGGTGACTACGGTTGAGGCTGCTGCATTTTTAAATTTAACGCCTAATATTGTTTATTATCGCGTTGCTGGACTCAATCTCAATTCTGCCAATCAAATTGAGATTAAAAACAAGGTGATGGCTAAAATTTCTCGCCGCGAGCTGGCAACGCGCTTTATGCAGCCTGCTCCAACCAAAATGCTTCAAGAATTGGTTGCTCAAGGATTGATTACTGAATTGCAAGCGAAGCTTGCTGAAAAAGTTCCGATGGCAGACGATGTCACCGTTGAAGCGGATTCGGGCGGACATACCGATAATCGTCCGTTGGTATGCTTATTGCCTTCAATTATTGAACTGAGAAATGAGATTCAAGCACAATATGGCTATCAAAATCAGATTCGAGTGGGTGCAGCAGGGGGTATCGCTACGCCACAATCCGCTTTAGCGGCATTTATGATGGGGGCTGAATACATCGTAACGGGTTCGATTAATCAGTCTTGTGTTGAGGCGGGTACGTCTACTCATATCAAACAGCTACTGGCGGGGGCTGGTATGGCTGATATGATGATGGCACCGGCAGGCGATATGTTTGAAATGGGGGTAAAAGTCCAAGTGCTTAAACGAGGCACTTTGTTTCCAATGCGGGCCCTGAAATTGTTTGAGTTGTATAAAAGTTATGAGGCGATTGAAGGGATGCCCAGTGAGGAAACAGAAAAGCTGGAAAAACAAGTTTTTAAAAAGCCTCTTGAAGCCGTTTGGCAAGAAACGATTGCCTATTTTTCAAAACGCGATCCAGACGTGATCAATAAAGCCATTGAGGATCCAAAGCGCAAAATGGCTTTGATTTTTCGTTGGTATTTGGGACAATCCTCCCGCTGGGCTAAGATTGGGGAGCAAGGCCGCGAGATGGATTATCAAATTTGGTGTGGCCCTGCGATGGGTGCTTTTAATGATTGGGTAAGCGGTTCTTATTTAGAAAAACCGGAAAATCGGCGCGTTGCTGATGTTGCCCATTTTATGATGAATGGAGCAGCCTTTTTATATCGGCTGCACAATTTGAAATTGCAAGGACTGCGGTTATCCATACCCTACTGGCACTATTCTCCAACACGCGATAATATAGCGTAGGGTGGGTAGCGTGTTTTTGCTGCCCACCATTTAGATCTATGTAGGGTGGGTAGCGTGTTTTTGCTGCCCACCATATTTAATTGACATTAATGTAGGGTGGGTAGCATGTTTTTGCTGCCCACCATATTTAATTTACATTAATGTAGGGTGGGTAGCGTGTTTTTGCTGCCCACCATTTAGATCTATGTAGGGTGGGTAGCCTGTTTTTGCTGCCCACCATATTTACTAAAGTACATTTCCAGATAGTAACGATATGCCTTTTAGTAAAACGTCACAAATTTCAACAATCATTGAATATATTGAACGCCTGAATCCCGTTTCCATACTTGATGTTGGTGTTGGAATGGGGCAATATGGGTTTTTAAGCCGTATTCATCTTGAACATCACAATCTGTTTCACATCGGTGAAAACGAGATCACACCGCGTGATCGAAAAGAATGGCGAGTGCGTATTGATGGTATTGAAGGCTACAAAGCCTATCTTACACCGGTTCATGATTACTGCTACAATCACATCATGATAGGCGATGCCTTGAAAATCTTACCCACTTTGCCAGACAACAGCTATGAACTGATTTTAGCAATAGATATACTTGAACATTTTACCCAAACTGATGGGGTAACCTTTCTTTCACAACTCAAAAGAGTCGCCAAGAAAGCGGCTTTAATCAGCACGCCTAAGACATTTATCCCGCAAGACTCCAATGCAAATCCTTATGAAAATCATCGTTCTTTATGGGAAAAGGAAAAACTGATAGAAAACGATTTTCCAAAGATATTAGACAATGATTTTTGTTGGATTGCCTTATGTTCTTTGTCTTAATCTTCTTAATCTGAGTAGTAGGCGATTTATCGCCTCGTGTTCGTAATAGGCGATTTATCGCCTAAAAGAACAAGGTAAACAAAATGGCAAACAAAACACTTGATTATGAGAATTATACGATCTTAATTATTGATGATGATTCTACGAATTTGTACGTGTTGATCAGTTCTTTGGAAACATCTGGTTTTAAAGTCATTGTGGCAAACAATGGTGAACTCGGAGTGAAAAAGGCCCAAATTGAACAACCTAATCTGATCCTACTTGATGTGATGATGCCGGGTATAGATGGCTTTGAAACCTGTCGCCGTTTGAAAGCAGATGAGAAAACTAAAGAGATTCCTGTGATTTTCATGACGCTTTTGGATAGTAACCCTAATAAAATAAAAGGATTTGATGTAGGCGGTGTGGATTACGTTACCAAGCCCATATACCACAAGGAAGTTTTAGCGCGTATTACCACTCATCTCGAACTTCGAGATTTAACGGTGAAATTGAATAGCAAAGTAGAGGAATTGACACAAACCCGCTATCTTATGATGCAACAGATAGAGGAATTGACTGAAACGCGCCATCAGTTAGTACAAAGTGAAAAGATGGCTTCGCTAGGGCGATTAGTGGCGGGGTTTGCCCATGAGATTAATACGCCGATTGGTGTCGCTGTTGGTGCTGCTTCAACTTTGCATGAAAATGTTGGCACCATTGATCAATTACTTGAGCAAGAAGAAGTGGATGAAGAAGAATTGGTGGGCAAACTGAACAATATCAAAGAAGCGGCTAATCTCACTCTATCCAATCTAAAACGGGCATCTCTTTTAGTCAACCGTTTTAAAAACACAGCAATTAATCAAAGTGAAGAAAGTCTCCGACAGTTTCAAGTCAAATCGGCTATTTTTGATGTCATCAACAGCCTACATCGTCACTTTGAAAACACTGTTATCAGTATTCAAGTTGATTGTTCCAAAGAGTTATCAATTCACAGTTTGTGTGGTGCATTGGAACAGATTCTGACTCATTTAATGATAAATAGTCTGGTGCATGGGTTTGAAGCGGGTAAAAAATCGGGTAGTATTAATATTGTGGTGCGACTTAATGGGGACAATTTGCACTTTGAATATTCTGACACGGGCAAAGGGATTGCTTCTGAACACATAGAAAATATCTTTGAACCGTTTTTTACCACTGATCGCACTCATGGCGCGAGTGGGCTTGGACTTTATATGTGTTATAACATCGTGACGACACAATTACGGGGTACGATAACTTGTGAAAGTTCACCCGGAAAAGGTGTCTTGTTCAAAATAGATTATCCGAACAATATAAAACGGTATCAATAATCACTTATCTTAACACCTATCACTTTGGCCGACGCTTTCAACACAGAGTCCACAGAGGGACACAGAGGGCCACAGAGAATAACTCTCTGATTTAGAAATGATATTACTAATATAAAATACTGTGTAAATAGGTGTGTTTTTTGAACCAGAAATTAAAATGCTAAAAACACACCTATTTAGTGTTTAGAATTTTATATAAAACTCTTATAAGTACTGAAGCATAAATTTTCGTGTATTTTGAAATGGGGCAACCACAAGGGATTGCCCCTACGCAATGCCATGTAGGGGCAATCCCACGCGCAAGCCCTTTGCGCTAAAATATCTGTTT
>QNEL01000080.1 GCA_003645185.1 Candidatus Parabeggiatoa sp. nov. 3 | reverse complement strand
GGTTAGATTTTGGGTTTATATTGAGTTTATTGTCGCTAAGCGATCCCACCCTACAAATCTGAATGCTGGGCAAGCATGGTGGGCAAGCGGGCGGTTAGATTTTGGGCCTATGTTGAGTTCATTGTCGCTAAGCGATCCCACCCTACAAATCTTGGGTGAAAAATCATCTTATGATTTTATCCTACTGCTAACGCGCCACCCGATTATTTATAATTTTCCTTCCTTAAATAATTGAAAAGCCTTCTTGAGTACTTGTTGTTGTTTCGATTCTAAGGGTTTGACAAAGAATACATCAAATTTATGAAACATAAACCAACCTAAACGAGAATAAGGTTGAGTAGGCGATAAATTTTTAAAAATTCTCGTCATTATTTTTTTGAGTGAATGTTGTAATGTCTTTTTATCAATGCGCTGGTTTTTAAAGTCGTTTAACTCTTCTCTGATTTCAGCCAAAAAATTATCGACAATCGTTTTGCGTGCAATGACTAAATCGGCTCGGTTTAAGTCACAAATCTCTTTGGTTTTTTTACCCTGTTCAGTTCTGCTTCTTATTTCACCATTCGGCAAAAAGACTAAATGCAATTCAGGGTTATCTATTTCAGGATTTAATAATAAAGGTTTTTCGCCTAAAAGGGCGGACGAATCCGCCCGACTGGCATTTCGAACTAACTCCCCATGATTATCAAGTGGCGCTTGTCTAACTCTTTTGCCGCTGGATTCAAGCGGAAATTGATTAGATTTTTTACTATTACAGGTTGAACAAACGAGGATAAGGTTACTCCATTCATAACCCAGCCAGTAATACCCTGTATGTGTCTGATCCTCTTGAATACGCTTTTTTGGACGATAATGATCAACTTGTAATGCCGCGCCAGCGGTGGTATCGCTTTCACAATAACCACATTTACGATGATAAATATCGCTTTTTAATGCCTCATAAGTGGCATCTCGATAGCAATGAGAACTGAAAATATGCTGATCTTTTTCAATGAGGGCCTTTTTGAGTTAATTTTGGCAACCTTTGCTATTTAAAGCAGCTGGTGGATTATCATAATCCTTTTTGACTTGGATCATTTTTTAGGTTCTATTTCAAATAAATCATCAGGAAAATCATCACGGCTTGCTTCAAACGCTTTGAGACTGGCTCTGATTTCATCATTCAACTTGATTTCATCATAAGTTTCCTCAGTTCTCACATCGGTTAAACTTTGATTATTGTCTTGTTTGATATCCTTTCCTTCTAAATCAAACAGCGGTGAAGTCAATAAAGTATTAGGCAATAAATTGCTAATATCGATATTGATTCTGTTTATTGTGATGCCTTGCGCCTGAGAGCGACTCACTTTCAGAAAGACTGAATTGTTGGGTGCCCCCAAAAATGGAATCACGCTATGGGTAGAGGCAATAAATTGTACTTTCGGAAAAACGGTTGATAGCCATTTGGGTAACTGGCGTTGCCATTTTGGGTGTAAATGCAAATCCAATTCATCAATCAAAACGATACCACAAAAGTCTTGAGGTTCAATCACTTCCGGTTGCGCCGCATAAAAACGAATCAACATATCCCCAATCATTGCAATGATATTTTTATGCCCAGCGGCCAGTTTTTCAAATGGCAAACCCTGATAGGTTTTATCACTCTTTTCATGTTCTTTTTCAAGATAAACCACTTCATCCTGATCATTGACTTGTATGTCAGCCATCAGTGGCAATAATTTCAGAAGGGTATTTTTGATAATCTCATACTGAGCATTTTTCTTGAGATAGCCAATAAACAGCTCATATTCAATGTTTAATAAAATACCATCCGTATGAAATAAGCCATAAGTCGTTGTACTTTTAGCGGAGATTTCATTTCGCGCTTGTTGATTTTGAATCTCTAACCTGGAAGAGCCATAAGCCACCAAGTGAGTAAAGGGTTTAAAATGTGGGCTTCCCAAAATATTGATTTGATTACGCCCCTGGTTTTTAAATTCCACCCAAGTCTGACAATCCGAGTCAGTCAAAATACTGTATTGATCTTGATTGCCAAATAAACTGATCGCAATCGCCTGTAAAACCATCGTTTTTCCAAAGCCATTCTCACCCGTCAGAAAAATCCACTGCGTATCAACAGGCAAGTCTGCAATATGAGTTTTAATAATGCCTTGGTAATTTTCGATTGAAATCTGTTTAATAGCACAAGGCAACATTTTTTTTTGCGTTTGATTAAAAAAACGATCAGGTGAAAATCTTTTCATAGTTTCCTCATAGCCTTTATCAAAAAAATTGATTTGATATCAACGCTAAAGACGCTAAAGACGCTAAAGGCGCTAAAGAAGCACGCTAAAAAATCTTGCGCCTTTTGCGTCTCTTGCGCCTTTTGCGTTTTAAAAAAAGAATTTGGAACGAAAAAGGCAAAATAAATTTGGAACGAAAATCGGGCCGCTTAATACTCATTGATTATTATCGCTTTTACAATAATCATAAATGTTATACAAAACAATGACTTAAGTGGTATTCTCCGACAGGCTGCTAGGTGCTAAACTTAGAATGACTTGGTTTTTCTCATGCAACTGACATAGAATTTGTGGAGTAATTTTCCGAATGCGCGAATTCTAGTTTTTGCATAACCGAGCCATAAGTTATGCCTATAATAACCATAATTCTCTAATAGTTTACCCGCCCTCTCCTCAATAATTTCTGCCTGTTTTTGAGTCAATTGTGTTAAACGGGCAGCGTTTTTATTTTCAATCTGTGCAGACGAGCCATGTATGAGATATTTTTGTCTCAATGTTTCAGGCGGAAGTTCCGGCAATCCTAAGAAATTAAAAATCTGATTCGTGACACCGACAGGATCACTCGCTAAATCTTCATAACGAATTTCCAAAAAATGATCGAGCTTGGGGGCATCTTCTAATACGACTTCTAGACTTCTCCTCCATTGATTAGCCGCTTTAGGCAAAAGATCAGGCATTGTGCCAAAAGATTTTAATACCTTATCATGGATACCCAGTGCAACGACATAACCATTGCGAACAATATGAATAAAGTAAGGGGAATTAAAGTGATGTTGCAACCATAACGTTCTAGCGGAATTGGTTGGAGATTTTTCTACGGCAAATGGGGCATCAGGTTTATCCAGTAAAGCTGTCCAATCTTGCTTGACTTGGATACCCTTAGCATTTTCCTGATCCGGCAAAAAACGAAATAAGTTTTCTTTTTCCGCCCATAAACGAGGAAGACTGACGGCTCTTGGTTCAAGTAGCGCGTCAGTTAAAAACTGCCCTTCATCGGGTAAGCCAGCAATAGAGGGGTGTTGTCGAAGAATCCTCTCCAATAAAGTTGTGCCTGAGTTATAGCATCCAATGATAAAAATCCAACGCTGTGATATATTATCCTCTTTTTTCATTCTACTCATTTATCCTATCGTTAGTTTTTGAATAACCCTACAAATGAGTTGTTTACCGTTTTTCACATAAATCATTTCATTTTGGGCGCATTTCTAAAAAAAGTCATAATCAATCTCGGTTGAGTTGTACTCATTTAACCACAATGCAGATCCAATGTACACTAGGCATTGTTTATCAAGAACAATCTTGAACGGAAATCAAATCTTGAATGCCCGATTTTCAAACCCAATTTATTTTGCGGCTATTTTCGTTCAAAAATTTATTTTGCGAAGGCATCATTTTTTGAAATGGCATTTTTTTTGAACAAGCTTAAATGGTGGGCAACAAAAAGACGTTACCCACCCTACATTTATTAATTCGTTTATAACTTTTGATCAATGGAAACGGGATTTAGTAGCCATTCTGGCTAAAGATGCGGCTCAACACCCTGATAAGCCAATCTATCCATTATGGGATTTTACCGATTATAATAGTATCACAATTGAAACGATACCGGTTAAACCCACACAACAGATGCAATGGTATTGGGAATCTTCGCATTTCAAAAAAGAAGTAGGGGATTTGGTACTCGATAAGTTATTCGATTATCAAGCACCAGGGCGCGTGATAGCTGATGATTTTGGAATATTAATTAACCGTAATAATATTGAAGCCCATTTACAGAAATGACTTCAAGAACAACAACATTATCATCAAACTCATCCACAAAATGTTATGAAAATAAAGACATTGGCAAAGCAAGTGATGGTTAAAATACCTTGCCCGTGAAGAATAGATGAAAAATGTTTATGTTGGTTTGAAATCATTTCAATTTGTGATGCCTTTTTAATCAATCTCACGCTTTTCGCTGCGGCGCAAAGCGGCAAAAAGTCATTATGCTTAGCGCGAAGCGTGAGAAATGCTCTAAATATCTAAATAGCAAGCATTTTTATGCTGCGACTGCCTATTTTCGTTCCAAATTTATTTTGCATTGGCGCGATTTTCAAACCCAATTGATTTTGCGTGGGCCCGATTTTCAAACCCAATTGATTTTGCGTGGGCCCGATTTTCAAACCCAATTGATTTTGCGTGGCCCGATTTTCAAACCAAATTGATTTTGCGGGGCCCGATTTTCAAACCAAATTGATTTTGCGTGGCCCGATTTTCAAACCCAAATTTATTTTGCGTGGCCCGATTTTCAAACCCAATTTATTTTGCGTGGCCCGATTTTCAAACCCAATTTATTTTGCTTCTGCCTGATTGAGATTGATAATGACTTTTTTTTGGGAATGCGCCCGTTTGAATTCCAAATCAAACTAAAGCCTTGGTATATTATTATGTGGGAGTTACCTTATTCATATTTGCCCAATTCTATAGAGAGAAGTGATCTGATGTGTCAAAATCCGACAAAACATGGAGTATCTGAGGGCGATAGTCGTTTTGAATAGCAGTATAAATACTTTCCTGAATATCACGCAATGGATTGACTTGACAGAAAACCGATAAGGCTTCGTGAAATCGGGGCCAACGTTTATCTAATAATTGTTTATTTTGATGGCGTTTTCTCTCACTATTTGGCACGCTTTCAAGGGATGCCCCGCCGACATGATAAATATAAGTCTCATCACAACACGCAATTTCAATATTTTCTCGCCAAGCACGCATAGAATAATCGCATTCTACCCCATAGCCGGGCGCAAAGGCTTCATCAAAATCACCTAATTGATTTAACGTTTGACGAGTGATCAATAAACAAGAACCTCCGGCCGTCGGAATACGCGGATATCGTCGTACAGAACAGTTTTCAATTAACTGAGCAAAATCAATGAGTTGTCTGTTTAACCGATTATGCTCATTCATGACAGGTACGGAAAGTAGCGTCGCATGATTAGATAACGGTGAAACAATGCCAATTGCGGGATCGCTTTTTAAACAACGTTCCATTTTTTCTAGCCAATTTGGAGTGACTTGAGTATCCGATGCCAGAATAACAATATCGTTTTCAGAGCAATTAAGCTGACGATTAAGATTCGCCACTAAACCCAGATGATTTTCTGCCGGTAGCACCGTAATTTGTGGATAATTTTGGGCGAAACGGGTTAAGAGGGGCAAAATACGACTATCAGTGCTGGCATCATCCATAAGAAAGAGACGATGTTTCGTATCCGTGTGGCGGATGACGCTTTCAATACATTGATTCACTTCATCATAAGCGTTATAAATGGGAATCAGAATATCATAAACGTGTTGACAGGCAAGTGTTTTAGGCGCTTGTATTTGTGAACGGCTATACTTCACAGAAGCCTGTCGAATGGGATTTAAAGTTTTAAGCGATCCTGTCTCGCCTTGAGCGGCGGCAATAAAGGTTTGATAAACCCTATCGCCATAAACGGCAAGATGCGGATCCAAATCTGGTGTCGTCAACTGATGATGATGTTTTAAATCGGTGCTTAAAAAAGCGGTGATTTTGTCTTGTACCGATTCAATGCTGTGGGCAAATTCTAATTTCAATACCCGCGCTATTTTTTCCACCGTTGACTGCCAATCTTGCAATAACTCATCATAAGTGACAAAAACTCTTGAGTAGGATTGAGTCTGTTTCTCGGCAGCGAGGGTGTTTTCTAGCCATAATTGAAATGAGGTGTTAGCAGACAAACCATCGCGTTTTTCGAGCGAAGCGGCGACTTCATGGGGATTTCTTGTCACAATCACAAAATGCAAAACACTTCCGGAAGCCTCTAAAATAGGCAACCATAGCGGTAATAACCGATACAATCTAGGGTCTTTTATGCCCCATAATGGACAGGTAGCAAAATTTTGACGAAGTATTTCACTGATAGCCTTTTTAAAGGGCGCAAGTTTTTCAGACTGCCACCATTTTGGGGGTAATGGGGCAATATCATCCCATGAAGAATGAAGGCTTTTTAATATTTTCTCATTAATTTCAATGACTTGGCTATTTTCCCAAAAACCTCTTTCATTGGTGATATGGTTAGGCAAAAGTTTGGCACCCAAATCGACTCCAAATTGGTTCAAAACCCCTGTGAGTGCCGAAGTGCCACTGCGGTGCATACCTAGAATGATGATGGCTTTTGGCAATTGATATGCACCATTGCGGTGTGTTAGGTTTTTCAATGTTGTTCGTACATTTGGTATTTTTTTGACATGGGATGGAAGAAATTTTTCTTTATCTTCACTTAGTAACCGCTTAATATATCCTGAATAGTGTTCCTCTTCTAACACACTACAATCATCAAGTGCCCAATCAATGTAACCAAAATCTTCTAGTAAAGAAGAGATTTTGGGTTGAAAAAAATCGACATCTTCTGGCGTAAAAACTTTTTTCCAATTGTTGAATGTAGTGGTTCGCTTTGTTCTTCCTAAATTATCTACGTCTCGATCATTTGATAGTGGAAAACCCAAGTAATCTTGAAGTGCTGTCAGTTTTCCTGAAATAAAATCTTCATATTTGATAATGTGTATTGGTTTTACTACATGTTGTATAAAATCGTAATAATCCGTTGTTTGTCTAATAGCAGTATTCACGATTGTTCCAGAACTGTGATTGAGGAAAAGCCTTTCAAATTCTTTAATTAGTTCGAGAAAAGGGAGATATTTTGGTGCTTTTTCTTTTTTCTGCAAAATTTCTATCCACCTTATCAGTTGTTCGATTGTTAAATTATCTTTGTAGCGATAAACTGAATACATAAGTTTGCTGATGATCTCATCACGCATATCTCGAACAATGTAAACGACTTTGTCAAATTTGAGTTTAGTTTGATTGTGAACAATAGCATCTCGTATTCTAGGGGTTTTTTCCCAATGTTCAAAAATAATTTTGACGACATTAGAAGCCTCTAACTCTTGTGTAAAAAATGGCTGTTCAAAAAAGCTTATTTCCTTTGGTTCTAAATAGTAGTTTGTTAAACCGGTAATAGACTTTTGTATCGTTTTAGAAATGACAGTCGTGCCAGTTTTGGCTTTACCAATTACTAGAATATTTATGCTTTTACTTGATTTTTCTGTTTTGTTTTTAGCCGTAGGGTGGGCAAGGTTTTTTTTGCCCACCACCTTCAATATTTCTACAGGGTGGGTTTCACTTCGTTCTACCCACCCGACATGATTTTCTTGGCTTTCTTGGTTTTTGGGCTGATCATAAAAGCTGTACCCTAATTCGGCGGCGTATTGACTACAAATTTCACGAATGGCTTGTAGATCATCAGTATCTAATAGTTCACGTTTTTGTCGAACTGTTGAGGGTGTGATTTTTTCAATGCCTTGTAAAGGCGGTGCATTGGGTATGTGATCCAAAATGGTTTGTAATACCTTGGCAGGTTCAAGCACCAATTCTTCATAACGCACCACGGTGAGTTGAGCAGCATCAGTCAAAATACACTCGGCTAAATAACGCCACAGTAAAGCTCGTTTTAAAGCGTCTTTGGGAGCGGCAGCAATTTCGGCTAAACGATCCCGTTGCCAAGGCGATAAAAAGGGATCATTGACATGCCCGACTGGAAAATCAGTGACAGTGGCGTGTTTAAGATGGGCAAAAGTAGATTTCCATGAAGCAATCGTATCCAAAGGATTACGCACACAAGCCATTATCGGCGCGTGCGGCATCACCTGTTTTAATTGGGGCAGTCTTGATAAATAAGCCAAAGTGTTTTTGGTGCAGAGCAAAAAGTCGGCACGACTGACTGTTGGTTGATAACGGGTTAGCGTATCAATAATAGCCGTATCTTCAATAACTTGTCCATTCTGGAGCTTATTTTCAATCGGATATCCCTCTAAAATATCCCGCCGTAATGTCTGATAAAATGTGGCGACTCGCCAAGGGCGCGATTCATGAGCTAAAGGCAGAATAATTTGAGGGGGTTCATTGATAACCACGCAATCTGGTAAAGTATGTAGCAAGCGACATAAATAGCTCGTACCGCTGCGGGGTATGCCAGTAATAATGGCTTCCGGTTCAGGTTGAAACGGTTTTGAAAGTCTCGGCAGTTTGGATGGTTTCAGCAACTGCGCCCATTCTGGTGAATCCAACAGCCTTTTTTTCAGGATGGGATACGTTTCTACTAATTCTGTGACTAATTGATTAAGCAGAGGCTCGCGCCTTAAGACGGATGGCGAATGATAATGACAAAGAAAGGGTTTTTGAGAATCGGGGGATTTAGGCAACGGTTTTAAATGGGCGGGAAAATTAAAGCGTTCATCCAGACAGTCATAAGCTAAATTTAATTTAGCGACTGCCATTGGCAAAGCAATTTGATCAAGCCACGGGCGTTTATTGGTGATTGAGGTTTCGATGTCAATCGTCTGACAACACTCGGCCCACACTTTCGCAAAGCCCAAACCATTTTGCACCGCAATCACACCCGAATTAAAGTAAGGCAACATTAATTCACCCGAAACACTGGAAATAACCCGTTGATCCGGCAAAGGTAATTGACATAAATCATAAACTTGTTGCCATACCGCGACGTTTTGAGTAAACGTCGGTAAATCAGCCGGCTTGGCACTAAAGGGCGATTGACTATCAAACCGAAATTCGCTGAGACACAAAATATCACTGTCTAAAAAAACGATTTTATCAGCTGACGTATCGATACCTAAGCAAGCGATTTTATGCCCAATGGGATAATTATCATTAATTGGATTCGTTATCGGTACCAAGCGCACCCCTAAAGTTTGCATCAAAGCCCGCGTTTCCTCAGAAATGATTCCCCAACGGCTATCGGGTTGAGGAATCGCCGCGACACATTCAAACTCACCCCGTAAATAGCGTTTCAAAGAAGCCGCCAACAACATAGACTTCATTTCTAGCTCACCTTGTTGGCAGACAAAAACAAAACAGGAGATTGAGGGTTTATGGATTATTTTATTGTTTTCTTTTAGGGGAGTATGAGTCTTAATTTCAAATCGTTTCATGTCAGCATTGTGCATTGTTGGCATTTTATGGGCCTTATTAACATGTGGAAAAAGTAAATTTGGGTAAGGTTTTTCCAAAAATCGACCTAATTCATAAGCCTTGAAGACAAGATGAGTGAATGATTACTTGAAAAAACTCGGTATTTTTAGTTTCTCTATTGTATAATAATACTTTCATTCAGAGTAACTTGACAATGTCACATTTAAAACTTAGCACCTATTAGTTTGGCCCGACACTTTTTTTTCAACACAGAGTACACAGAGTATCACAGAGTACCACAGAGTATAAGTTTTTGATTTTTAATGGCCTATTATGATATAAAATACGATGCAAATGTGTGTTTTTTTGAACCAGAATTTGCAAATTGATAGGTGGTAAGAAGCAAATCAATTTTATATTTCCACACCTATTTAATAAGTAACTATAACATGCCAATATTGAAACATAGAAAGGGTTTTCCTATTTGGACAAATCTTGAAATAGATATACAATCATCTTGTAATAGAGACTGTGACTTTTGTCCGCGTTTTTGGGATAGATCGGGTGTTAGAAAAGATGAAAAAGGCAATCAAATTCTCACAAAAATGCCATCAGAAAAAGTATATGATTTAATTAATCAAGCCTATAAATTGGGTTTTCAAGGCAAAATCAAATTGCACCGTCTTTCCGAAAGTCTATTGGATAAAAGATATCTCGAATTTGCCCAATATATCAAAGCAAAGGGCTTGAAATTATATGAAAACACCAACGGAGATGTCTTCAAAAAAAACCATGCCTTATGTTCACAATTAGATGGATTAATAGAACATCTGACCATCGGGCTGTATGACTATAAAAATGAACGCGAAAAACAAGAAGAAATGATCTATTGGCAGAGCCAATTTAAGAAAACTGAAATAGCATTCAGTTTACCGCATGAAAATTGTACAATAAGGCAGGGTGCTAAAGTTTATTTTAAGGTGACAAAAGCGCCAAGAGCATTAGATTTACCCTGTACACAACCGAGCCGTATGATGCTCATTAGATATGATGGGGAAGTATCGCTCTGCTGTGAAGATGATGGCTGTCATTTTGATCTTGGTAATGCGTTTGAAAAAAGCTTACTAGAAATATGGTGGTCTTATAAGCATATTAAAATAGCGAGAGAGTTGGAAAAAACCGGCGGCCGGCACAAATTGAAAAGATGTAGTCAATGTTATAATGCTCAAAAAATCAATCTGTTGGCATAAAAAAAAATACTGAAAGTTTGATCTGTATTTAATAAGGCAACTATTGGAAACAACATTCATAAGCATTTCTGCGTGAATTTATCAACAGCTTCTATATCAAAAATGATAAAACGCTTTAGCCGTTTCATCAAAAGGTTCGTGTTTTGATGTCATGAGTTGATTTTACCTCATTTAGGGCTATCATGACAAGGATTGTATCTAGGTACACGCCTTGTCATGACATTGCCAATTTGAAATCTGCTCTGCAAGCTTTAAGCTAAAAAACTAATCGGACGGGGTTGCAAAACCCCATCCTGCATTGGAATGTCTCAATTACTCAGAGGCCAATGTTGTTGTTTGGTTTGCAAGATTAGAACGTTGGGTTGCTTCAAGTCCTTCTGTTAAAGGATCGCTACCGTCCTTAACATAGACCGCATAGAAGGTATAGGTTCCACCTAGACCCGGAATAACTTCAAAATCTAACAAACGAGTTGTTTTACTGGTGCTTTCTAAGGATTCCTTAAAAGGTTGGGGAACCTGAGAAAATCGTGCCAGCGGTACAGGGGTAAAAAACAACAACTGACCAGCTGGGATTTGAATCGCAACCCATAAATCAACCCGATTGAAACGGTTAGTATTGACCTTTTCCACCAAATCGACAATGACTGTTTCACCAATCGCATAAGATTCATTTAAACCCGCAATCTCCACACGAACAGCATCGACATTTTTATCGGTGCCAATAATGAGATTTTGGCTTGTCGTGTCTTTAAGGTTTTCGTCGTCGGTAACAGTTAGCATCACCGTATAATTACCAACCTGCTCAAACTTAAGGCTTGTATTGCTGCCAGAAGCGGTTAGCGTTGTTTGTCCATTTGAAGCCGTCCATGCGTAACTGACAATTTTGCCGTCTGGATCATAGGAACCACTGGCATTCAAATCCACATTTAATGAGGCTTGTACAGATGCCGGCAGTTCTTCAAAGATAGCCACTGGTGGTGTACCACCGCCCTCAGTTACTTTAATAGTTCGCCACGCTTCAGTACTTTGTAGTCCATCATTGTCTGTGACTATGAGCGCGATTTTGTAGTCGCCCGGCGTGTTGAAAGTCATTTCCGCATGTTGGCTATCCGCCCGTTGTCCGTCAGAGGCAATCCATTCATAACTGACAACGTTACCGTCAGGATCATAAGATTCACCACCCTCTAGCCCTACCTTCAATGGAGCCTCACCCGCCATTGGCAGAGCTATCAATCGTGCAATAGGTCGCACTTCTGTTTGAACAACTGTGACAGTCTTATTTGCTGTATTAGAACTGTTATCATCTTTGTCATCAGTGACAACCAGACTAATGGTATAAGTCCCTGGTTCTTCAAAAGTCATTTGAGCAGACTCCCCAACTCTTGATTGTCCATCCGAAGCTGTCCAGGCATACTGAACTATTGAACCATCGGTGTCAAAAGATTGACTGCCATTTAATGTGACAGTGAGTGGCGACTCGCCTTCTGTTGGAGTAACGACGAATGCTGCTGTTGGGCGCGTGTTTTTAGAAATGACGTTAACGCTATCTGTCGCCGTTGCTGTCAGCCCATCATTATCAGTGACTTTCAATGTGATGTTATATGTCCCTGCGTTATCGAAAGTCATCTGCGTATTGCAGCTCGACACTGACGGTTTTCCGGGTACTTGCCATTCACACTTTTCAATCTGACCATCGGAGTCATAAGAACGACTATTCAGGTTAACCGTGAGAGGTGCCGTCCCCCTTTTAGGATTCACAGATAGTTGTGCCACTGGGGGCTGCGGTGATTCTACCTTCACGCTATCTGTCGCCGTTGCTGTCAACCCATCGTTATCAGTGACTTTGAGTGTGATCTGATACGTCCCGGCACTGTCAAAAGTCATCGGCGTATTGCAGCCCGACACTGACGGTTTTCCGGGTACTTGCCATTCACACTTTTCAATCTGACCATCGGAGTCATAAGAACGACTATTCAGGTTAACCGTGACAGGCGCCGTACCCGTTTTAGGATTCACAGACATTTGCGCTACTGGGGGAATGGCTTGTGCTTCGACACTCACGCTATCTGTCGCCGTTGCTGTTAGCCCATCGTTATCAGTGACTTCCAATGTGATGTGATATGTCCCTGCGTTGCCGAAAGTCATCGAGGTATTGCAGCCCGACACTGACGGTTTTCCAAAAACTTGCCATTCACACTTTTCAATGCGACCATCTGAATCAGAAGAACTACTATTCAGGTTAACCGTGACAGGTGCCGTACCCGTTTTAGGATTCACAGACATTTTCGCCACTGGGGGAATGGCTTGTGCTTCGACGATCACGCTATCAGTCGCTGTTGCTGTCAGCCCATCGTTATCAGTGACTTTCAATGTGATGTTATACGTCCCGGCATTGTCAAAAGTCATCTGCGTATCGCAGCCAGACACAGACGATTTTCCGGGGACTTGCCATTCACACTTTTCAATGCGACCATCAGAATCAGAAGAACGACTATTCAGGTTAACCGTGACAGGTGCAATACCCGTTTTAGGAGTCACAGACATTTGTGCCACTGGGGGAATTTTGGCTGGTGCTTCGACACTCACGCTATCTGTCGCCGTTGCCGACAGCCCATCATTATCAGTGACTTTCAATGTGATGTTATACGTTCCGGCACTGTCAAAAGTCATCGGCGTATTGCAGCCCGACACTGACGGTTTTCCGGGGACTTGCCATTCACACTTTTCAATCTGACCATCGGAGTCCTTAGAACTACTACTCAAGTTAACCGTGAGAGGTGCCGTACCCGTTTTAGGATTCACAGACATTTGCGCTATCGGGGGTATTTTTGCTGGCGCTTCGACACTCACACTATCTGTCGCCGTTGCCGTCAGCCCATCATTATCAGTGACTTTCAATGTGATGTTATACGTCCCGGCACTGTCAAAAGTCATCGGCGTATCGCAGCCAGACACTGACGGTTTTCCGGGGACTTGCCATTCACACTTTTCAATGCGACCATCAGAATCAGAAGAACTACTATTCAGGTTAACCGTGACAGGTGCCGTACCCCTTTTAGGATTCACAGACATTTGTGCCACTGGGGGAATTTTTGCTGGTGCATCGACACTCACGCTATCTGTCGCCGTTGCCGACAGCCCATCATTATCAGTGACTTTCAATGTGATGTTATACGTCCCGGCACTATCAAAAGTCATCTGCGTATCGCAGCCTGACACTTCTGGTTTTCCGGGGACTTGCCATTCACACTTTTCAATGCGACCATCAGAATCAGAAGAACGACTATTCAGGTTAACCGAGAG
This sequence comes from Candidatus Parabeggiatoa sp. nov. 3, assembly GCA_003645185.1. GTDB lineage: Bacteria > Pseudomonadota > Gammaproteobacteria > Beggiatoales > Beggiatoaceae > Parabeggiatoa. The sequence goes on along the minus strand of QNEL01000080.1, from coordinate 7,229 downwards.
AGGCGCAGTACCCGTTTTAGGATTTACAAACATTTGCGCTACTGGGGGTAATTTTGGGGGGGCATCATCATCATTCTGAATTGTGAGTACAGCAGAGCTGATACCAAGTTTTGCACCACCCGTTGGTGCTTTAAGAATAAGCGCAACGGTTTCATTAGCTTCAGGTTTAGCATCATCAATAATCGGCACCTCAAAACTCCTTGAACTACAATCTCCACTTGCACCCCAACTTAGGGTTCCGCTAACTGCATTGTAGTCGCCGCTCCCTGATGTCCCTGATGTTGCACTAGCATTGCTTGTTTCATACGATACTGAGGCTTGACTATCGGAAAACCCACAATCTGTGCGTTCAACCGTAATTTTTGCCAAACGACTATTCTCACTAACGCTGTAGTTTGATTGGGAAAAACCAATCGTACTTGCGACACTGTTTGCCGCAAACAGGGCAGCAAATGCCCCAACAGTCGTTAAGCTTGCTTTTGAGTTGACAGATCCCCCCACTTTTCTTAAAAAGGAATCATTTCCACTCTCACTGTTTTGTGGAAATGGGGTTTCTGCCGGTGTAGTGGTTCCCAAAATTGAGCCACTACCCAACGGGGCAGATGAATATTTTCGCGTCATAATTTGATCCTCCATTAGATCAATTGAGAATTGAGCGTGATTTTCATTTGATGGTGGCAAAAATGGGTAATGAATTGAGATCACAAATGACTAATTGATTAAATAATGACCTAAATTCGATTACTCATTACTCATCATATAAATGAAAGTAGATAAAATAGAGATCATACTCTAAGAATTAATAAGCTACCCACTTAACACATTAGCATGTTTTTGCAAAAAAGCAACAACCTTTTCGTAATCACTGATTTTAAAATCACCGAGTCTGTGATTCAAAGTTATAAGAAACGGCATCTCCGATAAAACTTATGAACCATAAACACTACTTCTATGACCGACTTCAGTTACTACAACGACTAAGGCATTATCCCATATTTCATAGATAATGCGATAATCAGCCACCCGAATACGATAACGGTTTTCATAGCCTTGTAGCTTTTTAGCACCGTGTGGACGCGGATTGTTGGCTAAAGCCTTTATTTTAGGTTTTAATCTGGCTTGAATACTTTTATTCAGTTTGGCAATTTGGCGTGATGCAGCCGGTTTGTATTGAATTGTATAAACCACAAGTTACCACCCCAGTTCCCGGTCAAGTTGGGCTGACGAAATGAAACCTTCTTCTTTGAGTGCATCGTCCGCATTGGCATTATCAATACAGTCCTCAAGTTTTTCTACTACGTCAACATCATCTATTGGCACGACTGTCAAAAAAAGCGTCTTTTCGTATACCAATGTCAAACGTTTTTTTTCGATCTTCGCTAGATCGAGCACTTCTTTTAAAGTTTGTCGTGTATCGTCGATGGCAATGTCGTCTACTTTTAAAATGGGTTGTGTATGGGCTTCTCTTATTGAAGTTTGTGCTTTAGTCATTAGCATAGTTATGCCTCATGGTTCTTAAATTTCTTTTACGCTTTGCAAGCAACCCTATTTTAATTTTAATGTCGTCAGTGAAAGACATAAAATAGAGGTCACACTCTAAAAATTAATAACATACTCACTTAGCACACTAGCATTTTTTTGCAGCAACAACCTTTTCGTAATCACTGATTTTAATACGATCTTTATGTTGCCGCGTCTGTGATTCAAAATGATAACAGACGGCATCACCTACAAAATAGTTTTTGCGGTGGTGTGTTAAACAGGCTAAGTTTAATTCAACATCTTCAAAGCATTCGGTATAAGTAGGATTAAAACCCCCTATTTTTTCAAACAGTTGTCTGTCAATGAGCAAAAATGCCGCCGTTCCGCCAACAGTATTTTTTTCGACACTACCGGTATAGAAATTGTAGTAGGACTTAAAACCTTTATGACTAATTTCCAATTGCTTATTCTTATCTCTTATCAATTGAATACCGGCGTGTTGGATTTCATTATTGGCAAAATGTAGACGGCAAAATATCGTGCCACAAACATTTTTGTTTTGCAAATAAACTTCTAGCATTCTAGTCACAGCGTCATTAACCATAATATTATAAAGTGTACTGAGGTTTTAATTCGTTTATCGGCCCGTAATTCGTTGTACTAACTTTCTCTCAATAACCATAGTACCCCAACATTTCTCCCGCACATTGTTTAATAACGGCCCATTGTGCTGCGCTCATTCGCGCTAAACTTGTCGCATTTTGTTGGCTCGTAGCAAATGGAGAATCTTGCCGCTGTAAACTTTGTCTCAAGGCTTCAGCATTCAAGGGGGGCAAATGCACAAAGTCAAAAATGGTTTTGGTGACGTTTTCGGGATTATCCATCAAGTCTTCATAACGCACTTCTAGAACATTGTCTAATTTGGGGGCGGCTTCTTGAAATATTTCTAAACTGCGTAACCATTGCCGTGCTGTTCGGTGCAATAACAGGGGTTCTATTTCATAGCGTTGTCGAATGTGATCTTGGAGTTCAAGGGCTACCGCATAGCCATTACGAACCATTAGTATAAAATAAGCACCAGGAAACTGTTCTTGTAGCCAAGGCGATTTTGCCATGCCTGTCGGTAAATTTTCAATCGCAATAAAGCGATTCGGTGGTAATGATTTTAACCAGGCGGTTTTCTTTTGCTCAAATTCATTTTTATCAGCAGGAAGTTGGGCAACTAACGGTTCTTTTTCAGTCCAAAGAGAGGGAATGGCAATGTCTATTGACAGCGCGTCATCTAAAAATCCTTTATTATCAATCACTTGGTAAATTGATGCATGTTGACAAAGTAGGGAGGCTAATAAATTTGTACCTGAATATTCGCAGCCCAGTATGAAAAGACAATGGGGTGATGGTGATTTAACCGTTGGCGGTGAGAAGTGTATTGGAGCCGTTTCTGCTGCTACTGGTGATTTAACCGTTGGCGGTGAGAAGTGTATGGGGGCGGTTTCTGCCAGTGCGATGATATTTAATGCTTTCACCCATTCATCAAGATGATTTTCCAGTAACCCGTTTTCCAATACCCATTGTTTTAACTGATGCCCTGCCCGTTTTGTTGCCTTTAAATCATGGATATGCGCTTGAATGGCAGTGAGCCACGCTTGAGGGGTGTTCGCAACTCGCGTGACGGGCGCATTTTGATAGGGGATAATATCAGAACAAACGACGGGATAGCCTAAAATCCCATATTCTAATAGACGAAGATTACTTTTAGCTTCGTTAAACGCATTCATTTCTAAAGGCGCTATCGCTAAATCAAGATTCAGGCTCGCTAGTTTAGCGGGATAGTGATCAAAAGGCACCATTTCATGAAATTCACGTACATAAGGGCGCAATTCGTCTGGGCACATACCGAAGAAAATCCAGTCAACTTCGTTTGCCAAGGTTTTGACAACGGGGATAATCAGTTGTAAATCTCCTAGATGTTGTTTCGCTCCCGCCCAGCCGATACGGGGTTTTTGAGAAAACCGTTCAGGTTTATTTTCTACCAAGGTTTCGATATCACACCAACGACTCCATTCCAAATAATTAGGCATAATCCAAATATCATCACAACTATTTCGGTAAGCCTCCGCTAATGGCTCGGTTGCGACGATGAGACGATCAGATAAAGAAATCGCTTTCTGTACACGCGCCTTGATATCTTTATAGTTTGTCTGATAATAAGGATTGGTTTTAGGTAAGGCATAAATCAGATCATCTTGCCCAAAGATTTTGAAACACTGATTGAATTGCTTATACTGTTCCAATGCCCTTAAATTATCATCATGGAGCATGTTGTGGATGAAAAGGATATCCGTTTGCATACGCGCTAATTCGGGAGGCGTGGGCATTTTGAGCTGATCGTGATTGGGCATCAGGGCGTAATCGGCTAAGTCTGCTTTTTGTAAGGCTCTTAACGGCGCACGTACTCGGTATTCGCCCACGCCCCAAGCATCATAAGGATAAGCAACAATACGCGGTTTTTCATGTAAATGGATATCCCAGGGTACCGCGATCTGAATTTCAGGTTGCCAAGCTTCACCTTTTAAACGCATCTGCGGATTATAAGCGGGATCAAGACTGAGTTGTGGTAACCATTTTTGATAGATGGCAGCTATTTCTTGTTCTACCTGCGTATTTTGAATCACTTTTTGACGATTGCGAACGAGACTGCCGCCAGCATGCTGAACCAGATTAACGTGAGGTGTCCAAACAATTTGATAGCCTTTCTGTTTTACCCTTAAACAAAAATCGATTTCATTGAATAAGACGGTATTTTCATTCATGCCTCCAATCGTCTGATAAAGCGATTTAGTGATCATCAGACAGTCTTCGGAAACGGCGGAGAAATTTTGCACCGCTTGATTACGCCCCATATAACCGAGCGCATGATGTGGCAAGCCCTGATTGATTTCCCCCGCGATGCCTACCGCGCCCATGCCTAAAATCAATCCCGCTTGTCGCACATTTTGATCAGCGTCTAAAAGACGCGCCCCGACAATGCCTATTTCCTGACGTTGGTTGAGTGCTAATAAACGTTGCAACCACACTGCTTGGATAATTTCAGTGTCATCATTCAAAAAAACGAGGTATTCTCCTTTCGCTTGTTGGGCGGCAAAATTATTCAGTTCAGAAATCGTCGCTTCAAGAGGATAATGTCGCACCCGAATCCGATTATCGGCCTTTAATTGATCAAGATAGTTCAAGGTATCCGAATCATTGCTGTGATTATCCACTACCATGATTTCGTAATGAGGATAGGCGGTGAGTTTGATAAGGCTTTGTAGACAGCGTTGTAATGATTGGACACTATTACGGGTGGCAATAATAATGGACACAAAGGCATTATGTTGAAGGGGGTAATCTATCCAATAAATGCCTGAAAAATCGCTATGGTGTATCTCGGCGCGAATCGCATTACGCTTGAGATGCTGACGCAAAATGTCTTTACCATAATAGTGAGACGGTTTATTAATATCCAAATGGTGATAAAGCATTTGGGCAATATGCCCAATCGCTCCTTTGCCATACTGATCTAAAATCTTCAGGGCAATATCATAGTTTTCCATCCCATAATAGGGTGCGTATCCGCCTACCATTTCTTGCGCTTCGCGCCGCACTAGACAAAAATGTCCGAAATAGGGCATGGATCGCAATAAATCCAAATTAAAATCGGGCTTAAATTTCGGTTCATAGCGTTCAAGTCGCGTGGTTAGACTATCTTCATCAACATAAATCAGTTGCCAATCTGGATAATGATTAATCGCCTGAATACAATAAGATAATAAATGGGCTTTGCAACTATCCCCGGCTTCAATCAACGCCACCCAATCCGCTTTTATCATCGCGATTTCATGGTTAATGACACGAATAGGCTCATCGGAACCCACATTAAGCCAACGCAAATTCGTGATTTCCCAAACTGCCCGATCTGTGGTATTGAAATCGGCAATGATGGATAACTGCCAATGGGGGTACTCTTGTGCGGATAACGCTTTTAATGTTGTTTTGAGATATTTTTCTTGAGGGCGGCGAAGATGAATTAATAAATGAATATTGGGTACACCTTCTTTTTGAAAATGGGGAATGAGAGGAGATAAAGGACTATCAATGGCTATAACACTTTGTTTTTCAAGCCATTTTTGATAATCGCGCTCTCCTAGATGGAAAACGGGGGCCTGTGTCTCATTGCCGAGTAATCGTTGAATAAATGAGGTAGTTTGTTCTTGAAGTGCGGGTGTTTTGGGTTCTTCTTCAGTTAATAAGTGATTGTAAATGTCAGTCTCATGCTCTGGAGCACCCTCATATGTTTTTGCCACTTGAATTTTTTCGGCCAAATGCCCAAAGGCGCGTATAAATCGTTCACGAATAGCACTTGAAGCGGCGATTAAGATATCGGCTTGTTGCAAAATTTGGCCTACCAATTCATTTCGCTCAGATAAAAAGTTGTTTAACTGCGGCACCTCATGGACAAAATGTGCCTGTTTAGCCGCCAAACACTGTAGGCATTCTTGATCTTGCCCATCAGCAATAACCTTTCCACAGGGTTCACCACTATCCAATACCAAGTTTTTATCAGGGCAAAGTAGAAAATAATCCTGTAGGGAAATCATGACTTTTTTATTCAATTGTTTAGCAATCAGTGGTAAAGCCAATGTTCCCCAACCCGATAAATCTTGAAAATGAACAATAGGGTAATCACCGCCCACCAAAAGGCGAGCAAAGTTTTCCTCAACGGTGGTATTTTTTAATTCCCCGGGCAAATCTAAAAAAGTCTGTCTGACAACCAAGTTTTGGGTACGCAAACGGATAACCCGCAATGAGTCATTAATTTGGCTGCTATCCATATCAGCCTGCAAGTCTGGCAGTGACTCTGGATAAATGACGGTGGTGTGAAAGTCTAAATTTTTCATGCTGCATGTAGAGGTTTGAGAGGTTTTAGGGCGGGGGCAAGCTGCATCAATGCCAGATAATTGAGATTGTAGGGGCAATCCCTTGTGGTTGCCCCTTTTTAGGCTTGCTCAGTGGCACTGTTTCAATGTAACCAAAGGTGGAAATCTTCTCTCGTCATTTCAGCATCCTTCATAATTTGGTGAGTGATTCCTCTACCCAAATCATCACCTTTATGATCTGGAACGGTTGCTGTTCTGCCATCAGGGTGCTTGAAAAACTTATGACTCCCTTTTTGCCTGACTTGTTCAAATCCATGACTTAACAGAAATTCAATCATTGTGGTTGCTGTAATGGTTGGCATTTTTTTTGTCATAAGTTAATCTCACAGCCCTCAAATTCCAGTCTTTGAACACCTATAAATTTCATTGGAAGAAACTCTTCTTCTTCAAGGCAAAGCTCAATAACCTCATTAATTCTAGGATAAAGAGCCTCAAGTGTTTTGGCTTGAGTGTAGCAACTTCTTAAGGCGGGTACAGTAGCAACATAATAGCCATCTTCATCCTGTTCAATTAAAACCGTAAAAGTATGATGTTTTGAATCCGTTTTCTTCATTATTGGTTCCTTTTAATGTTGTCAGCGAAAAACATAAAACAGTTATCCCTAACCGTTTTGTTGGTAACATTTAATGAAAGTACCATTCCTTGTAGGGTGGGTAGCGTCTTTTTGCTGCCCACCATCACCCTTATTTTTATTCTTCTTTCTTACATAACAGTTATCCCTAACCGTTTTGTTGGTAACATTTAATGAAAGTACCATTCCTTGTAGGG